>CAYHQZ010000118.1:0-12320 GCA_964358555.1 uncultured Planctomycetia bacterium | reverse complement strand
TGGCGTTGACCGCTCCTCGACAGGTCGGCGCGATCCGACCCCCGCCCCGCGCCCTTGCATCGCTTCGATGGGAGTTTGACTGTGGGATCCCTCCCATTGCTTCCCTCCGTTGAGTAGCGGATGCCTTCCCCGTGCCATCGCAGACCTTGGGAGGGGGCGGGGCGCGCACCGAAACGACCTGTCGAAGAGCGGTCTCCACACAAAAAGATTCGACAGCGACCGCGATGAGACCGGGAGGGAGGGGCGTGCCCCACCCCCGACCCGATGGGTTCCAAGGCGTGGCAGATCCCCCGGCATAGCGCATCGTGGGGCGGGCAGGGTTGGGTTCATGGCGGCAGCGGAGGAGCACGGCGGAAGGTGCCCGGGCTCGGGGCGGGGGCTCGGCTCTTCCTCCCGGTCTGCGCGCGGTCCACGGCCGGTAGACGAATTCATGGCGTTGGAACCGCGCTCCGACAGGTCGGCGCGATCCGACCCCCGCCCCTCGCCCTCGAATTGCTCCGACTGGGGATGGCGGTTCGACCCCCGACCCGCCGGGTTCCCCGTCGTGGCAGATACCCCTTGAGGACGTATCATGTCCGCCCCATGCGCTGGACAAAGACACTCATCCCGACGCTGAAACAGGATCCCGCGGACGCCAAAATCGCGAGCCACAGGCTCCTCGTGCGGGCGGGCTTCATCCGGATGCTCGCGGCGGGGGTCTACGAGTACCTGCCGCTGGGGCTTCGCTCATTGCGGAAGGCGGAGCGGATCGTGCGGGAGGAGATGGATCGGGCGGGGGGGATCGAGGTGCTGCTGCCGGTGCTGCAGCCTTCCGATCTGTGGAAGGAGAGCGGGCGCTGGACGGACTACGGCGAGGATCTGTGCCGGTTCAAGGACCGCCACGGGAAGGAAAACGTCCTCGGGCCTACCCACGAGGAGGTCATTACGGACCTGGTCCGCCGCGAGCTGCTCTCGCACAAGGCCTTTCCCGTGACGCTCTACCAGATCCAGACGAAATTCCGCGACGAGGTGCGGCCGCGGTTCGGGGTGCTGCGCAGCCGCGAATTCCTGATGAAGGACGCCTATTCCTTCCACGTGTCGCAGGAGGATCTCGAGAAGACCTACCAGGCGATGCGGGCGGCCTACATCCGCATCTTCAAGCGCGCCGGCGTGCCTACGGTCATCGTCGAGGCCGATTCGGGCGCCATCGGCGGCGACGTGAACCACGAGTTCATGGTCCCCTGCGACGCGGGCGAGGATTTGATCCTGCACTGCGCGTGCGGCTACGCGGCGAACCGGGAGCGCGCGGAGGGGGCGGCCGCAAACGTCCCGGCGGAGCCGCCGGCGGAGCGGCGCGAGGTGGAGACGCCCGGCGCGCACACGGTCGAGCAGGTCGCGGCATTCCTGAAGGCGGACGTGAAGCGGATCGTCAAGACCATCCTCTACGAGCACGCCTCGGGCGCCGTCGCCGCGATCGTCCGGGGGGACCACGAGGTCAACGAGAAGAAGCTGGCCCGCGTGCTGGGCGGCGGCGCGCTCAAGATGATGGATGTCGCCGGGATCGAGCGCGCCACGGGCGGGCCGCTCGGATTCTCGGGGCCGCTCGGGATTGCCGCGCGCGGCGTTCGGATTGTGATCGATGCCGCGGTGAAGGACCTGCCGAACTTCGTCGTGGGGGGGAACAAGAAGGACGTCCACGTGGCGGGCGTGAACCACCAGAGGGACTTCCAATCCGCCGTCACGGCCGACATCCGCTTCGCGGACGGGGGCGACGCCTGCCCGAAGTGCGGCCAGTCCCTCGTGCTGGCGCACGGGATCGAACTTGGCCACATCTTCAAGCTCGGCACGAAATATTCGGCCGCCCTCAAGGCTCACTTCGCGGACGAGAAGGGGGCCGAGTCGCCGCTGCTCATGGGCTGCTACGGGATCGGGGTGAACCGGATCCTGGCGGCCTCGATCGAAGCGAAGTCCGACAAGGACGGGATCCTGTGGCCCCTCTCGATCGCCCCCTACGAGGTCCTCGTCGTGCCGCTGGCGGCGTCCGGCCCCGCCTTCGAGGCCGCCGAGAAGATCGAACGCGATCTCGAGGCCGCCGGGCTCGAGGTTTTGATGGACGATCGGGACCTGCGGGCGGGGCCTAAGTTCAAGGACGCCGATCTCGTCGGCATCCCGATCCGCGTCGTCGTGGGGGAGAAGGGCCTTGCGGCCGGGAAGGCCGAATTGAAGACTCGCGACGGCAAGGTGAAGGAAGACGTGCCGCTCGATTCCGTCGCCGCGCGCGTCCGCGAGGTCGCCCGGGAGATGAAGCGGGCCTTGGAGGCGTGAGAGGCGCAGCGAGTGGCCGGAGGTTGATGCCGCCCATGAAAAACATATGATGTATTACATCATGCACCGCACCCAGATTCTCCTGGAGGAGTGGCAATACGAAGCCCTTAAGTCCCGCGCCGATCGGCAGGGGAAAAGCCTCTCCGAACTCATCCGGGATCTCGTTTCCGGGTGCCTCTCAAGCGTTTCGGTCCGGGCGTGCGATTCCGTCTTGCTGGCGGAACCGGTGAAGCCGGGCCGCGCGGCCAACAAGAAGGCCGGAACCCGCAACGCGGACGAACCCGAACCGGCGTGGAAGAAGAAGCTGGCGCGAATCGAGGGGATCGGGTCGGGCGGAGGGGCGTCGGGGCGGGAACATGACCGGTACCTTTACGACCGGCCTTGAGGGGATCCCTTGGAACGCCTGTTCATCGACACGAGCGCGTGGTTTTCGTACGCCGACCTGGGCGACCCTGACCATGTCCGCATCGTGAAGGCCTTCAAGCCGTACAAGGGGCGCCTCGTCACATCGAATTACGTCCTCGACGAGACGATCACGCTGTGCCGGCACCGTCTCGGGCATCGCGCCGCCGTCCTGCTGGGGGAGACGATCCTGGATCCGGACCTGGCCGATCTGATCCGAATCGAGGCCAGGGACGAGCGCGCCGCGTGGGACCTTTTCGCCTCGAGGTCCGACAAGGACTACTCCTTCACCGATTGCACGTCGTTCGTCCTGATGCGAAGGCTTGGAATCCGGCGCGCCCTTGCCCTCGACGACGACTTCCGGCGGGAGGGATTCGAGGTCACCCCGGAGGGATGACGGCTTTTCCGTGGCAGCGCTTGAGTTTCAGCCCCGATCCGCAGGGGCAGGGGTCGTTGCGGCCGTAGGCGGCGGAGGGCGGCGCGGGCGTTGGGGATGCCGAATCCATGCCAGCGCCCTTCGGCGGGGGGGGGATTTCGCCTCGGCGGATGTAGCCTGCGATCCACTCGAGGCGCTCGCGCGCGTGGTCGAAGAAGGCGCGGTAGGCGGGGCAGAGGACGGTTTTCCCCGGCGCCGTTCCGTGGGGGCGGGGTGACCCCGCCCCTACATTCGCCGGCCCGTTTTCCGCCCGGTGCTTCGGGCAGCCGCCGTGGCAGAGGGGGAAGACCGGGCAGGTTTGGCAGTCGGCCGCATGTTGGGACTTCCGCGCCCGGAAGGCGGCGAGGCGTTCGAGGTCCAGCCGGTCGGGCCACTCGCCGTCCGGGCGCTTCGCCCCCTCGCCGATCCGGCCGAGAAGCGTGCCGGGGCCGACGGCGTGATCGCAGGGGTAGATCGAGCCGTCCGACTCCACGGTCAGCATGTCGTGGCAGGACGTCCCGAAGACGCAGGAGGGGCTCGTGCCGCAGGCGAGCGTCTCGAGCCAGGCGTCGACGTCGCGGATCCGGACGCGGCCGCGGAACCGCTCGAACCAGAGATCGAACGTGCGCTTGAGGAAATCGGCGTAGTCGGAAGGCGAGGGGGAGAAGGGCGCCAATTTGCGGCGGGGTGCCGTTTCTGCGGTGTTTGTATTTTCCGGGTTTTCCGTTTGTAGGGGCGCCCCCCCGTGGTCGCCCTGCGCACGAGGGCGGGCACAGGGGCCCGCCCCTACATCGTTCTCCTGTTCGACCTCCCATTCGATCGCCGGGATGAACTGGACCCAGTTGAGGCCGAGGTTCAGGAGGTGGAGCAGCGTCTCTTCCGGGCGCTTTACGTTCGCAACGCTTACGACGCACAGCGGGTTCGTCTCCACGCGATGGCGGCGAAGAATCTCGAGGCCGCGCCGGGCGGCTTCGCTCGATCCGGCGCCGGCCGGGGTCTTTCGGTGCCGGTCGTGCAAATCCGGCGCTCCGTCCAGCGAGAGCCCGACGAGGAATTTTTCGCGCGAAAGAAACCGCCCCCAGTCGTCGTCGAGGAGCGTCCCGTTCGTCTGCAGGGCGTGGAAGATCTTTTGCCCCTCGCGCTGGAAACGCCGCTGGACGGCCAGCGCCCGCTCGAAGAAATCGATCCCCGCGAGCGTCGGCTCGCCTCCCTGCCAGCCGATGGTCACGACGCCGGTCGCGCGCGTGAGGAATCCCGCGAAGAATCCCTCGAGGATGTCGTCGCCCATCCGGCCGGCTTCGGGGATGCCGGGCCGTCCGGGACGGTAGTAGCAATATTCGCAGGCGAGATTGCAGGCCGCCCCGACGGGCTTCAGCATCGCGTCGGAATAGGCGGGACCGAGGGGCGGCCTTCCGGCGGCCGGGCCGGCCGACTCCGTGTTCGTCACGGCGCCGGGGGCTGGGATGGTGACGTCTCGGCCGGGGCGCTCGCCTCCGCGCCGGGCTCGGCCTCTTTCTTGTCCTCGGGCAGCTCGAGCGAGAACACCCACACCCCGAGGCCCACGATGATGAGGAGGGCGAACCACTTCACCACGACGTTGTCGCCCCGCTGGGCGCGCGGGGAGAGCCACTCGAACCAGAGCCACGCGAGTCCCAGGATGCCGGCCAGGATCCCGTAGGTCCACCGCAGCGTCATCACGTCGCCCTCGGTCAGGAGATACATGTATTCGCCCGCGTGCTGGACCAGCCAGCGGGCGCCCTGCTCGAGGTCGTGAAGGTGGATGTTCACCGGCCGGGATTCTCCCCGTGGGAACGGCGGTCGGTCAAGGTCTTCGCCCCGTAGAGCCCTCGCCGCCGGATGTAGTCGAGGACGCCGGGCGGGACGGCCGGCACGTCCGTCCGGCCGGCGCGGAGGGCCTCCCGCACGGCGGTGGACGAGGCGCGGCGGCGCGGCGCGCGGAGCCGGATCGCGCGCACGCCCGGCGGGGTCCGGGGAGCGAATCCCGGGCGCGGGGCCACGAGGAATTCCACGAGATCGTAGAGGCGGGGGGCGTCCTTCCATGTGGGCAGTTCCGGGAGGGTGTCGGCGCCGATGATCCAGAAGAGCCGCGCGGCCTTTCCGAGGCGCCTTCGCATCCGCTCGACCGTCTCGACGGTGTAGGAGACGCCGCCCTTCCGGATCTCGAGATCGAGAACTCCGATCCGCGGCTCTCCCCGAACCGCGAGCCGGACCATCGCCAGGCGGTCGCGTGCAACGGCTAGGCGCCGGTCGATCTTGTGGGGGGGCGTCGCGGCCGGGACGAGAAAGACCCGGCCCAGCCTCGCCTCGCGCAGCGCCGCCCTCGCAATCGCCAGGTGGCCCTCGTGGACCGGATCGAAGGATCCGCCCAGGAAGGCGACGCGGCGCGGGCGGTTCAAGGGCGGGACGCTATTTCGGGGGAGCCGGGACCGGGGCCGGCGGCGGAGGCATCGGTAGGCGACCGGGCATGGGGGGGGGCGGGGGTTCCGGCTTCTCCTCCCAGGGGCGCGGCGCGGCCGCCGCGACGCCCGTGAACGGGTCCACGAAGTAGGACGCGGAAGGAGAACTCGCGTCTCCGTAGAGGTTCACCCACCAGATGGGCAGCCCCCCGGCCTCGGCGCTTCGGGCGGCCAGGCAGGCTTTCGCGCTCTTCACGGGCTTGCCGAAGGCGGTCTTCGCCTCGGCGAGGGCCGATCCCTCCTTCAGAAGGCCCTGGTCGTCCCGCTCGAACCGGCGGGGGCCCTTTACCGCAAAGTAGATCGGGCGCGAGAAGATCTGGGGGGGGATGTCCGGCCCCGCCTCCGCTCCCGGCCGGTAGATGGCGGTGAGGGTCTGAACGCCCGCCTGGGTCGTGGCGCGGACGAGATAGAGGCGGACGGGCTCGGTCGACTGCCCCTCCGGAAGGGAGCGGGGTGGTCCCTGCGGGGCGCTGCGGACGGGCTTCTGGTAGACCGGGTTCGGCGATCCCTCCGGCCCCACCAGGAACTCGACGTTCTCGGGTCCCGGGGGATTCACGAGCCGCTCGCCGGCGCCCTTGTTCCGGACGGAGACCTCGATCCGGACGACGTCGCCCGGCTGGAAGGTGTCCTGCTTGATGGCGCAATTCAGATCCAGGATCTCGACGAACGGGGTCTCGCCGACGCAGCCGGCGGAGAGCGCGGCGAGGAGGGCGAGGGGGAGGAGGCGGGGGGCTTGTCGGGTCATGGGCGGATTATAGGAGTCCGGCTCCTTGCGTGCGGGCGCATGGGCGCCTTAGAATCCGCGGCCCAAGGAGGAAAGCGAATGGCACTCGGGGGCGTCGAAGGGAAATACGCCGTCATCCTCTGGTCCGTTGAAGAGGAGAACATCGGCGACATCATCTCGGATCTGGCAAAGGTCCTCGAAATCGAGCAGAAGAAGGCGAGCACGATCGTCCAGACGATACCCATCGTGCTGGTCGACAAACTGAGCCTCGAGGCGGCCACTCGCGTAAAAACGAACCTTTCGGGGATTTCGCGCCTCGGCGCGGACATCCGGATCGCCGAGGAGGGGATCGAGAAGCTCCCGAAGCTTTCCTGGCCTGTGAGGCCCAGGTTCGTCCAGCTGATCGAGGAGGTCGCCAAGAAGCGCCGCCTCACGAACGTCTTCCGCTGCCCCTCCTGCGGCGAGGTTCTTGGGGTGCAGATCGTTCCGACGAAGCGCCGCCAGATGGCCGCCCAGCAGCCGCCCCCGCCGGTCACCCTCTCTCCGAAGGAGATCCCGGCGCCCCCGACCTTCAGCCATCTCCTCACGGCCGGTTTCTCCTCGCCCGTTTCCGGCTACATCCCGCCGCCCGCCGCCTCCGGGTTCTCCGTTCCGGCCCTTCCGGCGCCTTCCGAGATGGGCGCCGAGACGATTTCCGCCGCGGAAACGGCCGCGGTCGATCGGATCTTCAACCAGGAGATCGACCTTGGCGATGACGCTCTCGACCCCCTCGGCTCCGATGCCGTCGGGGGAGAGGTGAGCATCGCCGGCGCGGGAGCCGCCACGGTCGTCTCCGGTTCCGCGGTGCCTCCCGCCGGGAGTCTCGCGGAGCCCGCCGACGATCTGGAGATGGTCAAGGTCCAGCCGCAGATCCTCGATCTCCCCGGGGCTGCCACCGTCAGCCCGACGGGCCTCGGCACGCTCGCCGGCCCCGGCACTCTTGCGGGCGAGCCGATGCCCGAGGGCTCCGCGGAGGGTTCGGCGGGAGGCTCCCTCGACGAGGTCGCCCGGGAACTGGACCAGGCGTTCCCGTCCGGCGACGCCCCCGCCGGCGCGCCGGTTTCCGACGCCCCTGCTGACGATTTCTCCGGCCCGCGCGGCCCCCGCTCCGTCAAGAAGCCGCCGAGGGCTCCGGGTGCCGGTCCCGCGCCCGCCGCGGCGCCCGAGGAGGAGCAGATCGACATCCTCGACCACATGCCGCCCAGGGGCTCGCCTGGCGTCGGCCCGCGCGCCGCGGGACCGCCGCGGGAGACCCGGCCGAACCTCCGTGCGTCCTTCCCGGGCTACCGTCCCCAGGCGGACGAGGCGACCGCCTATACGGTCGTCGTGGATCGTGCCGCCGCAGGCAGGCTCTCCCCGGAGGCCCGCGCGGCCCTGGGCGAGATCATCGCGAACGCCCGCCGCGCCTCGTCCGAGGAGGGGCGAAGGTTGGCGAGCTCCCCGAACCCGATCGTCGCCGCGAACGTCTCGAAGGACCACGCGGAGCGGATGATGGAGGCCCTCCGGTTCAAGGGAATCCCCGGCCGGGTCGTCCGGCGGGGCGAGTAGCGGCTATTTCGCGCCCGGCGGCTTGGCCAGGTCGTTGGGCTCCGCGTTCGCCGGCGGCTTCGCGGGGTCCGAGGGCTTGGGGACCGTCGGAGGGGCCGGGTCCTTGCGGCCCGGGATGCTCGCCGGCCCCTTCGGGACGGGCGGCGGGGGCGGACGCTTCTTCGACTCCTCGAGCAGGAGGCGGCCCTTCGCGTTCCACCAGTTCTGCCACTCGTCCTGGTTGGCGCCGAAATTCTCGCCGGTGATGAGCTGCAGGGTCCGGACGAGGTCGTCGAGGATCCCGGCGTAGATCTCGCGCTTGTCGGATCCCTTCGGGGCGCTGCCGCCGCGGTGCAGGACCGTCTGCATCCCCACGTTGATGAGGGGCGGGGCCGACGAGAGATCGCGGATCTCGGCGAGGGCCAGGATGACGGCCTTCAGGACGGCCGGCTCGATATCGGTGAGCTTCTCGTGGAGGGCGGGCAGCGCGGTCGCGTCCCGGCGCAGCCCCAGGGCCTTCGCCGCCGCCGCGCGAATGGCGGGTTCCGTGCCGGCCCGAAGCTCGCCTGTCAGCCAGGTCGTGGCCTGGGGCACGTCGAGGAACTGGAATCCCTCGAGGATCGCGGCGCGGACCTCGGGGCGCGGTTCGCGGCCGTAGAGCCGCTGAAGCATGGGGAATACCCTCGCTCGGAGGATCGTCGGGTCCAGCGGCTGGATCATCCGGCAGAAGTCGATGATGGCGCCGGCGCGGCGGGCCGCGTCCTTCTCGGTCTGGAGCGTCTTTTCGAGGAGCTTGCCGGCCTCCTGGAGGGACTTCTCGTCCTCCATTCGCTTTCGCTGGGCGTCCGAGGAATTCGGCCGGCTGGACGATGGCGGCTTTTGGGCCGGGCCGGGGTCCTTCTTCGAGGGGTCGGCCGCGGCCGGGTCTTTCTTTTGCTCCGCCGGGAGCGGCGGCGGGGGCAGGGGCGGCGGCTGGTTCGGGACGATCGCGATGGCCCAGACGGCAAGCGTCGCGGCAATCATCGTTCGCCCTCCCGTCAAATGTCCTCGGGCATGAAGTTCGGGACGACCGACGATGGCTTGAACTTCAGCATGTCCTTGACGCACTCGGTGCAGATTTGGAAGAGAAAGCCCCCTTCCTCGCTGTCCTCCATGGCCTCGAGGCAGTCCTTGCAGAGATGCGCCGGGTAAGAGTGCTGCTTCTGGTGGAGCCGGCAGGCGACCTGGATCTCGAAGGCGGTCGTCCGCTTGTATTCGTGGCAGTTCGTGCAGACGTCGTCGACCTCCCGCCGGCTGGGCGAAAGGGAAACGTCGAAATGGTGTCTCATGCGGCGCCGCCCCCCCTTGGCGGAAGCCCCGGCGATCGAACCGAAATGGAGTTCATGGCCTCGACGCGGCCATTTTATACCGGAACGCGTCCGGTTGCCAGATCCCGGGCCCTACGCCACGATTTCCGTGCCGACGCCCGCGTCGGTGAAGATCTCGATCAGGAGCGAGTGCGGGATCCGGCCGTCGATGATGTGGGCCTTGTCCACGCCGCCCGCGAGCGCCGCGAGGGCCGCCTTCACCTTCGGCAGCATGCCCCCCGCGATGACGTTGCGCGCGATCAGATCGTCGATCTCGCGGCGCGAGAGGTGGGAGGCATAGGAAGCCGGATCGTCCGCGTCGACCCGTACGCCGTTCGTGTTCGAGAGCAGCACCAGCTTGTCGGCGTCCAGTTCGGCGGCGAGGAACGAGGCGACCGTGTCGGCGTTCACGTTCAGGATCTCGCCGTCCTCGCCCCGCACGAGCGGCGAGACGACGGGGATGGCCTGGCGCTTGAACGCCTCCCGGAAGGCCTTGCGGTTCACCCGGAACGGCTCGCCCACGAGCCCGATGTCCACGGGGGATCCGTCCACCATCGGGCGGAGCCGCCGGGCGGTGATGGCCTCCTCGCCGCCTGCGTGCACCCCGACGGCCCGCCCGCCCATGGACTCGATGGCGCGCCGGATGTCCGCGTTGATGCGATCCACGAGGACCGACTGCAGAATCGGGATCGCCTCCGGGGTCGTCACGCGAAGCCCGCCGGCGAATCGCGGCGTCAGCCCCGCCGCCTTCATCGCCTCGCTCGACGCGTTGCCGCCCCCGTGGACGAGGACGGGGTTGATCATGTTCTGCTCCATGAGCAGGACGTCGCGCAGGACGGAGATCGTGAGTTCCGGCGATTCCATCGCGGCGCCGCCGAGCTTTACGACGAAGACCTTCTCGCGGAAGCGCTGGAACCAGGGCAGCGCCTCGACGAGGATCCTCGCCTTCAGGATGGCTGCGTCTTGATCGACCTGGCTTCGGGGGAGGCCGACCTCGACGGAACCGAACAGCGGCGTCTGGACTTCGCTCATGGCGACAGCACTTCACGCCCGCCGGCGGAAAGTTTCAAGTGCTTCCCGCATTCCGCCTTCCGAGGGTATATTCCCACCCCTTCCCGAAAGGCCACCCGATGAGCGAATTTTGCACCGCGGACGTCGTCGCCGATTTCGATCGCTTCGTCGTCGGCAACTACCGCCGCAACCCCGTCGTCTTCGTCCGGGGCGAGGGGCTCACCCTCTGGGACGCGGACGACCGGGCATACCTCGATCTCTTCTCCGGCTGGGGGGTGAGCGGCCTGGGCTACGGCCACCCGGCCGTCGTCGAGGCGATCCGGCGCCAGGCCGGCACGCTCATCCACGTCCCGAACCACTACATGAATCCCTGGCAGGGGATGCTCGCCGCGCGGCTTTCCAAGGCTGCCTTCGGGGGGCAGACGTTTTTTTGCAACAGCGGGGCGGAGGCGGCCGAGGCGGCGCTGAAGCTCGCGAGGATCTCGACGGGCAAGAAAAACCCGCGGGTCATCACGCTGATCGACTCCTTCCACGGCCGGACGATGGGGGCGCTCGCCGCGACCGGGCAGAGCGTCTACCAGGCGGGCTTCGAGCCGCTCGTGCCCGGCTTCGACCACGTCGCCTTGAACGATCTCGCCGCGGTCGAGCGCGCGATGCGCCCGGAGACCTGCGCGATTTTCGTGGAGCCCATCCAGGGCGAGGGGGGGGTGAAGCCCCTTTCGCGCGAGTTTCTCCAGGGGCTGCGGAAACTCGCGGACGGCAAGGGGACGCTGCTCATGTTCGACGAGGTCCAGACGGGGATGGGCCGCACCGGGCGGATGTTCGGCTACCAGCACGCCGGCGTGACGCCCGACGTGATGACGCTGGCCAAGTCGCTGGGCGGCGGGGTGGCCATCGGGGCGATCCACGCCCGCGCAGATCTGGCCGCCCACTTGAAGCCCGGCACGCATGCCTCCACGTTCGGCGGAAACCCGCTGGCCTGCGCCGCGGCCCTCGCTGTCTTCGATGTTTTAGAGTCCCCCGGCTTTCTCGAGGGCGTCCGGGCGCGGTCGGATCGAGCGTTCGCGCGGTTGCGGGCGTTCGCCGCGAAGACCCCGGTCGTAAACGAGGTCCGCGGGGCCGGGATGATGATCGGGATCGAATGCGCCCGGGACGCGACCCCCGTCTTCGCCCGCTGCCTCGAGCAGCGCGTCCTCGTCAACGTGACGCACAAGACGATCGTGCGGCTGCTGCCGGCGCTCATCGCGACGGACGCCCAGCTCGACGAGGGGCTGGCGGTGGTCGAGAAGGCGATCTCCGAACTGTAGGCGGAATCCCCATGCCCTCCCCGCGCCATTTTATCACGCTCCGGGAATTCTCGCCCGCGGAACTCGTTGGCCTGCTCCGCGACGCCGCCCGGCTGAAGCGGACCCGCGCGCGCGGTCCGCGCACGGATCTCGCCGGCCGGACGCTCGCGATGGTCTTCGACAAGATGAGCGCCCGCACCCGCGTTTCGTTCGAGGTCGCGATGACGGAACTGGGCGGGCATTCCATCTACCTCGACCGCGCACAGATCCGGCTCGGCGAGCGCGAGTCGGTCGCCGACGTCGGCCGCGTGCTGTCCCGCTACGTCCACGGAATCGCGGTGCGGACCGGCCCGCAGGCCGTCGCGGAAGCCCTCGCGGCGCATTCGACCGTTCCCGTCATCAACGCCCTCACGGACGATTTGCACCCCTGCCAGGCCCTCGCGGACGTCTTTACCC
Source organism: uncultured Planctomycetia bacterium (assembly GCA_964358555.1). Taxonomy (GTDB): domain Bacteria; phylum Planctomycetota; class CAYHQZ01; order CAYHQZ01; family CAYHQZ01; genus CAYHQZ01. The sequence continues at coordinate 333 of CAYHQZ010000118.1, read as the reverse complement.
TGCAGGAACGCTTCGGCCGGCTCCGGGGCCTTAGGCTCGCCTTCGTCGGCGACGGCAACAACGTCGCCCGGTCGCTCGCGATTCTCGCCCGTCCCCTGGGCTTTTCCCTCGTCCTCGCCTCGCCCCCGGCCTATCGCTTCCCGGCCGCCTTCCTCGCGACCCTCGGCCGCGGCGCCGGTGCGATCTCGTGGGTGGAGGACCCCGCGCGCGCCGGCCGGGACGCCGACGCCGTCTACACGGACACTTGGACGAGCATGGGGCAGGAGGACGAGGCGGCGAAGCGACGATTGGCCTTCCGGGCCTACCAGGTGAACCCGCGGCTCATGGCCCTCT
>CAYHQZ010000117.1:0-12330 GCA_964358555.1 uncultured Planctomycetia bacterium | reverse complement strand
TATCTCTCGCCCTACTTCGTGACGGATCCGGCCACGATGGAGGCCGTCCTCGAGGACGCCTACATCCTGATCCACGAGAAGAAGATCTCCTCCGTGAAGGACATGATCCCGATTCTCGAGAAGGTCTCGAAGTCGGGCCGGCCGATCCTCATGATCGCGGAGGATGTCGAGGGCGAGGCCCTGGCGACGCTGGTGGTCAACAAGCTTCGCGGGACCGTGAAGGCCTGCGCGGTGAAGGCCCCCGGCTACGGCGACCGCCGGAAGGCCATGCTCGAGGATCTCGCGATCCTGACGGGCGGCCAGGCGGTCTTCGAGGACCTAGGCGTCAAGCTCGAGAACATGGAGATGAAGGACCTCGGGCGCGCGAAGAAGATCATCGTGAGCAAGGAGTTCGCGACGGTCATCGAGGGCGCCGGCGTGACGGCGGCCATTCAGGGCCGGATCGGGCAGATCAAGAACGAGATCGAGACAACGACCTCTTCCTACGATAAGGAGAAGCTCCAGGAGCGGCTCGCCAAGCTCTCCGGCGGCGTCGCGAAGATCATGGTCGGCGCGGCGACCGAGATCGAAATGAAGGAGAAGAAGGCTCGCGTCGAGGACGCGATGCACGCGACTCGTGCGGCCGTGGAGGAAGGCATCCTGCCGGGCGGCGGGGTGGCGTATCTGCGTTGCATCCCGGTCCTCGAGAAGCTGGACGTCCACGAGGACGAGCGGATCGGCGTGGATATCGTGCGCCGGGCGCTTGAGTCCCCGGCCAAGCAGATCGCCGAGAACGCGGGCTTCGAAGGCGCGATCGTGGTCCAGCGGATCCGCGAGGAGAAGGGCGACATCGGCTTCGATGCCGCTGCCGGGAAGTACGTGGACATGCTGAAGGCCGGGATCGTCGATCCGACGAAGGTTTCCCGCTCGGCCCTTCAGAACGCGGCCTCGGTCGCAACGCTTCTGCTCACCACGGAAGCGCTCATTTCCGAGATTCCGGAAAAGAAGGACAAGGCTCCGGGTCACGCCCACGGCGGCGGCTACGGCGGCGAGGACTTCTAGCCGACGCTCCGGTTCGATTTCCGACCCCCGGGCTCCTGGGCCCGGGGGTCGTTTTTTTGCCTCGCGTCCGCTACGATTCCGACCCATGACCTGCGCGAAGTGCGGGCGCGACAATTCGGCCCACACGCTGTTCTGCATGGGCTGCGGGCAGAAGTTGGAGGTCTCGCGCGAGGGTATCGAGGCCCAGCTGCGAGGCGAGATCCGTGGCGAGAAGGAGCGGCACGGGGAGGATGTGGCGTTTCGGTTCCTCTTCATCCTCCTGCCCCTTGCGATCTTCGCCTGGTTCTTCCGGGGCGACGAGCCGAGGCTTCCCTCCTTCGACGAGCTCCCGGCGGTCGCCGGCGGGATCGCGCCGGTGAAGGCTTTCGGAGAACTGCCTATCGAGACCGCCGGGGTTCCGTTCGTCCGTCACCAGGTCATGGAGACGTCCCCCTTCCTGAACCGAAGCCATCGCTCGCTCCTTGCCGAGGCCCACGGCGGAGGGGAAGACACCGAGAAGGCCGTCGAGGCGGCGCTCCGTTTCCTTGCGCTGTCCCAGCAGCGGAACGGTCGCTGGGTTTCCGAGCCCGGCGCGGCCGTGCGCCACGAAACGGGCCTCACGGGCCTCTCCCTGCTTGCCTTCACCGGGGCGGGCTATTCGGCGGACCCGACGGTGAACGGCGGGGCCGAGAATCCCCATGCGAAGATCGTCGCTGCAGGGGCGAAATACCTCTCCGAGATTCAGCAGAAGGAGGCGTTCCCGAGCGGGGATCCGAACCCGGTGGCGGGGCTGTTCCTGGAGAAGGCGGCGCTCGACGGGCCGGACGGGCGAAACTACATGTACGATCAGGCCCTCGCGACCGCGGCTCTCGCGGAGCTCGGCGCCCTTACGAAGGGCCCGGACGGCGAGAAGTTCCGGAAGGCCGCCGAGCGGGGGGCCCGCTTCCTTCTCCGGGCGCAGAGGGATTCGGGCGGGTGGGGCTATCACATCGGGGCCGAGTCCCAGGCGGACAGTTCCGTCAGTTCCTGGCCCGTTCAGGCCCTGAAGACCTGTGTGGACGCCGGCGTTCTCGACCGCGCGGCCGTCCAGGCGTCCTTCGATCGCGCCCGGGCGTTTTTTCTGGGGCTGACGAACCCCACGGGCTTTGTCGGCTACAACACCCCGCAGGCCATGCAGGCGGACGGCTACGGCACGACCGCCGCCGCCCTTACGGCGCGGCTGTTCATGGGCGTCTCCCGGTCGGACAAGGAGGGATGGAAGGCCGTTGACGAGCAGGCCGCGATCCTTCTCCAGCGCTTGCCGGCCTGGGAGCCCGGGAGCGCCTCGCTCGATCTCTACCGTTGGTATTACTCGACGATCGCCCTCTTCCAGGTCGGGGGGCGTCCCTTCGCCGTCTGGAACGACGCCCTGAAAAAGACCCTGCTTTCGCGGCAGGGCGCCGACGGGACGTTCGAATCCGCGGACGCCTGGGCGAAGAGCGGTCCGGGCCGCGTCTACTCGACGGCGATGGCGGTCCTCTGCCTCGAGGTCTACTACCGCTATCCGGGATGGGAGTGAAGAGGGCTACGCCCGGGCGATGTTCTTCCGGCCGGTCCTCGCGTTGGCGGTGGCGTTCCGGGTGTCCACGACGAGCCGGCTGTGCCGGACGATGTTCTCGACGTCGAACGCGGAGTGGTTCGTGACAATGAGCGCGGCGTCGTAGCGGCGCAAGTTCGCGGGCGTGAGAAGGACCGACCGCATCCCCGCGAGCCCCGGGTGGGCCCGGATCGAGGGGATCCGGGGGATGTGGGGATCCGAGTAGTCCACCCTCGCCCCGCGGCTTCGGAGCAATTCGATGATCTCGCAAGCGGGGCTTTCCCTCATGTCGTCCACGTCCTCCTTGTAGGCGACTCCGAGGACGAGGACGCGGGCGCCCTTGAGGGCCTTCCCTCGCCGGTTCATGGCATCTATCGTCCGGTGGATTACGTACTCGGGCATCCCCTTGTTGACCTCGCCCGCGAGTTCGATGAAGCGGGCGTAGGCCCCGGACTCCCGCGCCTTCCAGGACAGATAGAACGGGTCCAGCGGGATGCAGTGCCCGCCTAGGCCCGGGCCCGGGTAGAAGGGCTGGAATCCGAAGGGCTTCGTGGAGGCAGCGGCGATGACTTCCCAGACGTCGATTCCCATCCGGTCGAAGATCATCTTCATCTCGTTGACGAGTGCGATGTTCACGCAGCGGTAGATGTTCTCGAGCAGCTTGCAGGACTCCGCGACGCGGGTGGAGGAGACCGGGACGACCGTTGGCACGATGGATTGGTAGAGGGCGACCGCTGCGCGGCGGCTCCAGTCGTCGTCGGCGCCGACGACCTTCGGGATCGTATGGGTTGAGAACTTCGCGTTCCCCGGGTCCTCGCGTTCGGGGGAGAAGGCGAGGAGGAAGTCGCCGCGGGCGCGCCGGGCCGGGGCGGGGGCGTGCAACCCCGTCGCCTCCAGGATCCCGCGCAGCAGCTCCGCGGTGGTGCCCGGATAGGTCGTGGACTCCAGGATTACGAGCTGGCCTGGACGCAGGGTTTTCGCGATGGAATGCCCGGTCTGCTCGATGTAGGTGAGGTCGGGGACCTCGTGGGCGTCGAGGGGGGTGGGGACGCAGATGAGGATGGCGTCGGATTCCCGCAGGCGGGAAAAGTCCGCGGTGGCCTTGAACCGGCCGGCCTTCCGGAGGGCGGCGATCCGGGAGGAGGGGATGTGCAGGATGTAGGAATCCGCCGCGTTCAGCCGGCGGACCTTGTCCGGATCGACGTCGAAACCCGCGACGGGGAATCCACGTTCGGCGAAGGTAAGGGCCAGCGGCAGCCCCACGTAGCCCATCCCGATGATTCCGATCCGGACGCGCCGGTCGTCGATGGCCTTTTTCCAGTCCTCGTGTCGAATCATGCGTACCTCCCGCAGAGCGGGGAGTCTATGCGGGATGGCCGGACGACGGCAAGGAAAGAGGCCTACTTCTTCTTTTCCTTGTCCTTGCGGTCCTTGCCCCGGTCATCCTTGTCCTTGATCGCGCTGGGCGGGATGAAGGTGGGCTGGCCGGCGCCGGAGGCCGCGGGGCCCCAGGCGTCCAGGAGCGCGAAGTTCTCGTCCTTGTACTTCATGAAGCGTCCCGAGCAGGAGAACGTGAGGAGGTTGTCCTCGTAGATCTTCCGGTCGAGGTCCCCGTAGAGGAGATTTTCATGGAGCACGATGGAGAAGCCGACGTTCGGCCCGCCCTTGAGCAGGAGGGCCGGACGGTCGTCCTTATCCGTGATCTCGCAGACGAGGTTCGTGAACTTCGTTCCTTCCGGCTGGACCGGCATCGGCTCGGCCTTCTTCTGCGTGTGCGTCGCGGTCGGCGTCCAGTTCGCGTCGGGGTCGTCATCATCGCCGCCGGCGTCGGGCTCCTTCGCCGGGGGGGGGGGCGTGCCCTTCTTGCCGCCCCTGGGGTCTTTGGTCTTGGACGCCTTCTTCGCTTCCCGTTCCTTCTTCTCGGCTTCCCGCTTCGCCGTGCGTTCGGCGTCCTTTTCCTCCTTCTTGGCCTTGGCGGCGGCCTGTTTGGCCCGATCCGGGATTTGCGTCACGATCCGGATCACGGGGGCGTTGGTCTCGGGGATCTTGCCCTTCTCCGTGGCCGAGAGGGACTTCGGGAGGAGGAAGACCTTCTCGCTGAAGTTCATGACTTCGGCCGTCATGGCCCCGCCCTTGCCGCCCTGGTTGATGAACGATTCCAGGACGGAGTTCTCGAGGACGGTGAAGGTCTCGCCCCCCGAATTGAAGAGGAATCGGCCCTCCTTGATTTCAAAGGAGCCCGACCCCGAGAAGGAGTCGGCGCCCTCGCGGAGGAATGCCGGAGCGGCGGGCACGGCGATTCCGAAGACGAGAAGGACTCCCAAGGTGATCCGTCGGACGATGGAAAGCCTTACGGGGCGTTGAAGGGTCATTCGTTTTCCTCCTGGGGATGGTTCGCGCGCATTGTATTCCCTGCCGGGACGCTCGCCAACGCGTTCCGGACACCCCCCGGAACATCCATGCCGCGAGGGGGTCCGTTTCCTCCCGCGGCCCCCGGGGGGTCAGTAGGGGAGGACCGAGGTCCGTTCCCCGGCGAATTCGGAGCCGGGCGCCGTGCTTTCGAACCGGCTGGTCCGGCGGCGATCGAACAGCGAACTGCCCAGTCCGTGCGGGGAGAGCGAGATCCCGAACCCGCCGCCCTCGCGCTTGCCGGTGTCCCTCGAGAAGAAGAACGTGACGTCGTAGTCGTGGCAGTCTCGGATGAACGAGAGGGCGAACTGCGTGTCGCCCTTCTGCGTGTCGGGGGTGCCGGGCTGGTACTTGGCGATGTCCTGCCGGACGTCGACCACGACCATCCAGTTCGCGCTCAATCCCGCCTTGAGGGACGCGATCAGGGTGTGGGGGCCTTTTCGGATGTAGCGGTCCTGCAACACCAGCAGGAAGCGCTTGTCGGGGGGGTGGATCTCGAGGCCCGTATTCAACCGGATGTAGCCCTCGGGCTCGGAGGCAAATTCCCCGTCGGTCGTGAAGGTCAGGGCTTCCGTGGCCCTCCAACGGATCCGGTGGAGGAAGCTGACGCCCGATCCCGCATTGTCCCGATCCGCGCGGCGGAAGAGGCGGGCCTCGAGATCGGCCGTGAAGAACTCCACGACCCGGCCGTTCCGATGGGTTTCCAGCAGGTTCCGGAGGCGCAGCGCCACGATCTCGTAGTCGTCGAAGGAATCCACAGCGTCGTGCTGGATGAACTCGCTTGCGTGCTGCGTCGTCTCCTTGACGGCGTAGGCGCGGATTTCGGGGATGACGATGTGACGGATGCCGTCGATGCCGAGCAGGGAGCTTCGCACGTTGGGATAGGCCCGGGCGAACTGGGTGCTGGCGCGGAATCCGGCGAAGGGGGCGAATCGCGCGATCCCGTGGCCGTCGACGTGCTGCGACCAGGCGGTGAAGCGGACGCCGGCGAAGGGGACGAGCTTGAAGTAGTCGTTCTTGATGGGGAGGTCGAGCTGCTGGACGGTGTCGAACCGGAGCGTCGTCGGGCCGTCATCGGGCTTGGGGATGTGGGGCGGGGGCGGGAGCAGTTCGCCGTCGGAATCGATCTGGCGCCGGTTGTCCGGCTCGCCGGGCTTCCACTTCAGGACGGCGGCCTCGGTTTTCGACGTCCAGGTGAGCGGCGTGCCGCGGACGGGCTCGCCGATGATGTAGAACGCGGCGCGCGGCAGGTACGTTGACTCGCCCTGGAAGTCGTTGACGTGGAATTTCGCCGTGAGGGTGGCGGCCCAGTTCGGGCGGGTGAGTCCGAACCACTTCGTGTCGGGGCCCATTCGCCGGAAGTGGACGTAGGTCTCCTGGAGGTCTCCTTCCTTGGACTCGAGTTCGAAGAATTCCGGGATGAATCCGCGGTCCGAAGACTTGTCCACGCGGATGTCCATCCGGACGTCCCAGGGCAGCTGCTGGCGGTGGCGGAGCCGGACCCAGTACCGGTCGCGTGCCTCGGGCACGTAGCGGTTCTGGTCGTAGCCGCTGTCGCGGAGGTGGTAGCCGAGGAAGTCGCCTTCGAAGGTCCGGCCCTGGTAGTCGAGGGCAAGGCCCTTTCCGAAGCCGCGATCCGAGTAGTAGTCAAGGGCGATCGTGGCGTCGAGATCGAGGGGGGGGTCGGCGGTGGAGAGGCCAGCGAGGTTCATGACCTTCAGGATGTCCCACTCCGAGAGCACGTAGAACCCCCAGCCCTTGCTGCTGCCGAGGGTCAGGCGGCGGATCGGGATGTCCTGGATGTCGCGCAGGTAGGGGATCCAGGGGATGAGCGGGGTCCCGCCCTTCGTAAGGATCGGGATCGTTTCGGGGCCCCAGACGGAGACGCCGTAGGATTCCACGCGCGGGCCCTTTTCGCCTTCCTTGCGGGCATGGATGAGGGTCTTTCGGGCCTGGACCCAGACGTGCGGGTGGCCGTAGGAGCAGGTCGTGACCGTGCCGTTCCGGAGAACCCAGGGGCCGTCCTTCGAGCGCCAGATCTCGTCGGCCCGGCCGTAGATCGGGAGCGAGGAGGGGGCGGTGGCCGGATTTTCCGCCGGCAGCCCCCCGCGCCGCTGCTCGCCGGGGGCGAATTTCACCTGGGCCTTCGTGGCGAGGATCTCGTTGGTGTCGGCGTTGAAGTAGACCCGGTCCGCCCAGACGGTCGCATCGCCGCGCGTGAATGTGACGTTCCCCTCGGCCACGACCTCGGCGCGTCGGAAGGGGGTGGTGTCGGTGGGCGCCGCATCCCCGGTCTTCATCCAAACGACGACGCGGTCCGCGGAGACCTTGAAGTCGGGGGTGTCGAGGGAGACGCCGCCTTCGAAAATGAGGCGCCCCTTCTCGGGCTGCCAGATCGTGCGGGCGGCCTTCGTGTTTCGCGCCGCCGCCGGCGGGGGCGGGACCGGCGGAAGGGTCGGCGGGGTTTCCGCGGCGCTCGCCGACGAGGCGACGGCGAGCAGAATCAAGACGGCCAGAAAGGGGGTTCGCATCATGACCTCTTCGCGGAAAATTCCCGGATCGCCAGGACCACTTCCTCCCGCTCGGACTCCCGCAGCTCCGGGAAGATCGGCAACGCCAGGACCTCCCGGCAGGCCTTCTCCGCTTCCGGCATCGATCCGGGCCGGAGGCCGGACGCGGCGAGGGCGGGCTGCAGGTGCAAGGGTTCCGGATAATACACGGCATGCCCGATGCCGCGGCGGTTCAAATGCTCCGCGAGGGCGTTGCGGGCTTCCGCGCGGACGACGAACTGATGGTAGGTTGCGTAGATATCGGAGGTCTCCTCGGGCAGGGAGAGGAAGGGGATTTCCGCGAGGGCGGCGCGATAGAACGCGGCATGGCGCCGACGCGCTTCGTTCCATCGGGCGAGGTGCGGCAGCTTCGCGAGCAGGACCGCCGCCTGGATCGAGTCGAGGCGGCTGTTCATTCCCGGGGCGTCGGAATGGTAGCGGCCCGTCTGGCCGTGGACCCGCAGGGTCCTCAAGCGGGATTCCAGGCGCGCGTCGCTCGTGACGATGGCGCCGCCGTCGCCGAAGGCGCCGAGGTTCTTCGTCGGGTAGAAGGAGAAGCAGCCGAGCCGCCCGAACGTCCCGGTGGGGCGGTTGCGGACCTTCGTGCCGAGGGCCTGGGCGACGTCCTCGACGACGGGGATGCTGCAGTGGTCCGCGATCAGGACGATGGATTCGATGTCGCAGGCCGAGCCGAAGAGGTGCACGGGCAGGATGGCCTTCGTGCGCGGCGTGATGGCGGCCTGCAGCGCGTCCGGATTCATGTGGAAGGTTCCGGGGGCGAGGTCCACGAAAACGGGTTTCGCGCCCGCTCGGGGGATGACCGTTGCGGTCGCGAGGAACGAAAACGGCGTCGTGATGACCTCGTCGCCGGGGCCGATGCCGAGGGCGAGGAGGGAGAGGAGCAGCGCGTCCGTCCCCGAGTTGCACCCGACGGCGTGGACGCCTCCCAGGTGTTCGCCGAGGGCCGCTTCGAATCGGGCGACCCCGGGACCTAGGACGAAGGCCTGGTCATCCAGGACCCCTTCGATCGCGCCAAGGGTCTCGCTCCGGATTTCGGCGCACTGCCGGGAGAGGTCGAAAAATGGGACGGTCAAGGATGTCCTCCGCATCAAAACCCCCTCAAGAAAAGGGGGATGCGGGAAGTTGGGATGGGTTTTATAGTATTTCCGACGCAACTCGTCAATCTTGTTTATACTTCCGTCCGAATGAGCGCACCGATACCGCTGCCCGATCCGTTGAAGCGGCGGGAGATCCTTTACGGACCCGGAACGGCGCCGGAAACCCTTCGGGAGCATGGAGATCGATACGCTGCGGCCGGCCGGATGCACGACGCTTTCGACTTTTACGAGCGCATCCGGGACGAGAAGGGGATTCGGAAGGCGGTTCGATGGGCATCCGAGATCGGGGATGCGATGGTGCTTCATCGTGCCGAGAAGGTCCTGCCAGGGAGCGTATCGGAAGAGGATTGGCGGAGGCTTGCGGATTCCGCTTCGGCCAAGGGCATGTGGGCGGCGGCGCTCCGGGCGGCCGAAGCCGTGCATGACGAACCGCTGGCCCGGAAGGCGGCCGCAGAAATCCTGGCCTCGGGCCAGCCCGAACTCGTGGAGCGCTACGCCGAGCCCGCGTCGGAAGCGAAGGAAGAGGAGAAGCCGGCGGAGAGTTGAGGCTCGGTCAGTCGTTCCGATACGGTTCCGGGATGAGGGAGAGATCGTTCAGCATCTTCATGTCTTCGGCCACCGGCCTGCCACGGGTCGTGAGGTAGTTGCCGATCATCATCCCGTTCGCGCCGGCGCGGAAAATCCCGGGCTGCAGGTCTCCCAGGCTCCTCTCGCGCCCGCCGCAGACGCGGATCGCGGCGTCCGGCAGGACGAGTCGTGCGACGGCGATCGCGCGAAGGATTTCCGACGGCGGCATCGGCGTCCGGTTTTCGAGGGGCGTGCCCGGGATCGGGTGCAGGAAGTTCAGCGGGACCGAGTCGGGCTCGAGCGCCCGGATCTCGAACAAGAGATCGAGGCGATCCGCCCAGGCCTCGCCGAGGCCGAAGAGCGCGCCCGTGCAGATCGCGAGATTTGCGCGCTTCATCGCGTGAAGCGTCTCCAGGCGCTCGTCGTAGCCGTGCGTCGTGCAGACCTCGGGGAAGAACCGCCGCGACGTCTCGAGGTTGTGGTGGCCGACCTCCATCCCGGCCGCGGCGAGCCGGCGCGCAGCCGCTTCGTCCAGGATCCCGAGCGAGCCTGCCCGCCGGATTCCGGGGACTTCGTCGCGGAGTGCGGAGAAGATGCCGCAAAGAGCCGGGAGGTCCCGCGGCGTAGGCCCGCGCCCCGAGATCACCACCCCGAAGCAGGAAGCCCCCGCGTCGCGCGCCTCCCGCGCGGCCCGCACGACGGGGGCCGGATCCATCAGCCCGTAGGATTCGATCCTCGCGGTCGCATGCGCCGACTGCGCACAGAACCGGCAGTCCTCGGGGCAGTTTCCGTTCCTTGCGTTGGCGATGGAACAGAGGCCCGCTTCGCTTCCGAACCGCTCGCGTCGGAGCGCGTCCGCGGCGGACAGAAGGTCCTCGAGGGGGACGTCCTCCCCGGCCAGCGGATTCGCCTCCGGGCGGGACATGCGGCGGTTTGCGAGCGCCGTGTCGAGCGCGCGCCGCGCGGCGGGGTGCATGGCCGCGGATTGTAGGGTCGGGAGGGGAACGGGAGCGCATGCGGCGGCGGACGGTGCGCCCGCCGCGAGGGGGGTAGCGTCTTGCGCCCGGGGCCGTTTCGGGACAAACTTCCGGCTCCCGTTTATGCGCAACCCTCGAGCCATCCGCGGAATTGGAGACGCCAGGCGTCCATGATTCGAAGAACCCAAGCCCTCGCGGTCGTTCTGCTCCTTGCCGCCTTCGCGCCGCAGCCATTGTCCGCCCAGGAGGGACCGGCCCCGGCGCCCGCGCCCGAGCCCGGCGCCGGCCCGGCGCCGACGACCCCGAAGGAGCTGTTCGCCAGCGAGAAGGGGCAGGAAATCCTGCAACTCTTCGAGGACGCGATGGATTCCTACCAGCGCCAGAAGTTCGACGAGGCGCGGTTCCGCTTCGAGCGCATCTTCGCGCTCAACCCCGACTCCCGGATCTTCCTCGAGCTGCTCCGGCGCGCGGGGCATCGGGTGTTCATCGAGATGCTCCAGCAGGAGTCGCTCGAGCAGATCGCGAGGCGGTTCCTCGATTTGGCCGAGCAGGAGCGCCGGCGCGAGGCGCGCGATCCCGAGCGGATCCGGGCCCTCCTCGAGGTCGTCATGAAGGAGGACGAGACGGCGGAGGGGTTTAAGGCCCGCCAGTTGGCGATCGACAGCCTCGTGCGGATGGGGCAGTACATCGCGCCGTTCGTGATCCAGCGCTTCAAGGACCTGAAGAACGACGACGTTCGGGCGCGCGCGTTCCGGATCATGCAGGAGCTCGGCGTCGAGGGCGTACTGCCGCTCATCGAGGGGCTCAATGCCCAGGACAAGATGACCCAGCAGAACTGCGCGATCCTGCTCGGCCTCATCCGGGACCACCGCGCCGTGGCCGGCCTGAAGGCGCTGGCGGACAAGGACAATCCCGCGACGCCCATCGAGGTGAAGAAGCACGTCGTCGAGGCGCTCCAGAAGATCACGGGGCTGCGGCTGGAGGAGATGAAGCGCGCGGAGGAGTACTACTACCTGCTCGCCGAGGATTACCACTACGAGAACCCCGCGACCATCAAGTACTACGAGCGCCAGGAGATGGTGCGCGAGACGGACAACCGGGTGCGGGCGTGGCGCTGGGATCCGGCGGAGGACGTCCTCAAGGGCTACGACCTCTATCAATACGAATACAACGAGGAGCTCTCCGAGGAGGCCTGCTACGACGGCCTCGAGGTCAGTCCGGAATACGAGCCGCTCCTCTCGATGCTCACGGTCGTGCTGATTTCCCGATACAAGGAGGCCAAGTCCCTCGAGGAGCAGGTGAAGGCGGGCGCGAAGGCCCCGGGCGGCGGGCCGGATCCCTCGGGGGATCTCACGAAGACCCGCCAGCGCCTGGAGCGCGTGAAGATCCTGGCGATGTCCGTCGGGCGGAAGTATCTCTACAAGGCATTGGAGCGCGCGCTCCGGGACGGCGACGTCGAGGTCGCCCTTTCCTGCATCGAGGCCCTCGAGGCGGTCGATGACGGCGAGGCCCTGCCGCGTCCCGCGGAGAGCCGCGAGCCGAAGATGGTCTTCATCGCGACGAAGATGGACCCCATCGAGCAGGACGACCAGGGCAACTTCATCGTCAAGGCCCACAACGTGGACCGGCTCTCCTACCCGAGCGACATGCCCATCGCGGCGATGGGAGGGGAGAAGAGGGTGGCATTGCTGACCCTCACGAAGGCGCAGGAGGAGGAGCGGCGGAGGCTTCACGAGGACGAGAGGAAGGTCTGGGCCGAGGCCCCGCTTCGCTTCCACGACGTCCTCCGGTTCCAGTTCTCGGACGTGACGAAGGACGACCGCGGGTCGCTCGGGATCCAGACGAAGGGCCCCGTCACGACGTTCCACCTGAAGGCTTTCAAAAACATGAAGGTGTCGGAGTCCAAGGAAATCCTCGTCGCCGAGAAGCCGATCGTCGAGGAGCTGCGGCCCGGCGAGGCGCTGCTGCTCGTGGACGAATCCAAGCCCCTGCCGAGGATCCTCGACGATGGCGGCCGGGCGAATCCCTGGTGGCGCCAGCTTGACCAGCCGGGAACCGTTCCGGCGACCGGCGCGCCTGCGCCCCCGGGCATGCCGCCGGCCCCGCCCGCGGCC
>CAYHQZ010000116.1:0-12519 GCA_964358555.1 uncultured Planctomycetia bacterium | reverse complement strand
ACGTGCGCGCCCGGATCAAGCGGTGTCCCGCCTCCCACGCCTCCGGATTCTCGGGGACGAGCTGGCGCTCCTGGGCGATGAGGCTCGCAAGCATCCCCTCGCGACGGGCCTCGCGAAGGTACACGGCCACTAGGTTCTCCGTGATGGCGTCGCGATTGTGGAGATTCTGTTTCAAGCCGTATCGCGCGATGGAGCACGAAGGCATGAAGGCCAGAACCGTTCGCGCAAGCCATGGCGTGTTCCAGAACCACCGCCCGCCTTCGGCGGCCTCGCGATAGGCGCCCGGGTCGATCAGGAAAAGCGTCTGGACGCGCTCGGGATGGGCTCGAGCGACGAGAAGGGCCACCGACCCGCCCAGGCTATGACCGACGAGGGTCGCCTGTGGCGCGTCGAGTGCATCCAGGACCTTCACAAGCCGTTCCGCGTGGGCCGGGATGCCGTAGTCGCCGTCGGAGGGTTTGTCGGATCGGCCGGCGCCCAGGGCGTCCCAGACGATCACCCGGTAGCCTGCCGTTACCAGGGAAGGCGCCACGAACTGCCATCCGATACTGGAATCGCCGAGGCCGTGGAGCAATACAACCGTCGGACCTGCGCCTTCCTGATAGACGAAGAGGTTCCGGCCGTTCGCTTCCACCATTCGCCCGGGCGGCAGCGGCGGGAGTTTGTCCGTATCGATACCGCAGCACCCGATCACGAGAAGTCCCGCGCCGAAGAGCCATGAAATCCGCGCCGTACGCAGGATCGCACGGGTGCGTTCCATCGGTATCACCGCATCGTCCGGATCACGTCGCTCGCGCTTGCGACCACGACGCCCGGAACCTTTCCGGGTCGCTTCGAGAACAGTGCGAAGCGGACGTTCCTACCCTTTGCGAGGGGAAAGTCCGCAGCCTTGCGGGCGAGTTCGTCGGCCGCGCGCCGGAAGTCCGTCTTCTCCTCCCATTTCGCCTCTCCGAGAAGCAGCGACTTCCGATCCGCGCTTTCGGCGACGACATCGATTTCCATGGGTATTCGGGAAAGCCCGGGGCCCCACCAGGAAGAGGCCGGCTTCCATTCGATGCCGCAAAGCGGCAGACGCGAGACGGAGTCCCTCGCCAGGTCTTCCCAGGCCGAGGAAACAAACGCAGGAAGGCGCAGGGCGGTCTCCTTCCACACCGAGGTGACCTGCCGCGCCTCCAGACGGGAGCGGTTGGGCGCCACGAACGTGAAGGAGAAGCGGAGGAATGGGTCCGCGATCCGGTAGATCGAGCGTTTCGCATCCTTCTCGGGGGCGCCGAACGGGCGGATTCGCCGCACAAGGTCCATCTCGGCGAGGCGTTGGATCGGTCGGGAGAGGGACGTTGCGGGTTTTCCCAGGCGGGCGGCGATCTCGCTAAGCCGGTGGCAGCCCTGTCCGATGCAGGAGAGGATCGATGCGGCCTGCGCGGTCTCCCGGAGATCGTCCAGGAGAAGCCGTTCGGGCTCGCCGTGAAGGACGCCCAGGGGATCGAGGACGAGGTCCGCGACGGCTTCCTCGAGGGAACGGAACTCGGATGCGAGTTCGAGGTAGCGGGGCACGCCGCCGAACACGGCGAAAGCCTCGACGGCCTTTTCGGGTGAAATGCCGAGCGCGACGCCCGCGAAACCCGCCGGCAGGGGTCCCACGCGAAGGATTTCCCGTGCGCGCCCGTAGAGCGGTGCCGTCCGGTCGAGGACGAGGCCCTGCATCATCCGTTGAGAGGAACCGCAGAGAAGCAGCCGGACGCGGCCGTTCGGCGCGTCCAGCCTTTTCTGCAGGAGCCCCGGAATCTCGGGCGCGGAGGAGACGAGGAAGGGGAACTCGTCGATCGCGAGGGCGAAGCCGGCGGGGGCTTGTTCCCAGAGGGCCGAGAAGAGGGCGTCGAAATCCGGCCAGGAAGGCCTGTCGAAGCCAGGCACGACGCGCGCGATCTCGGCGGCGAGGGCGGATCGCTGGAGGTGGGCGTCCCGCAGATCGGCCGCGTAATAGACCGCGCCCGCCTTCGGAAGGACTTCGAGGAGAAGCCGGGATTTCCCCATCCGCCGCCGTCCGTAGAGGACGGCGAGCCCGCCCTTGGGGCCTTTCAGGAAGCGGTCCAGCCTCCGGCGTTCCTCGGCGCGGTCCAGGAAGGGGAGGGACATGGGGATAATTATGCCATAACAACATTATGTTGCAACAACATATTAATATGAAGGCGTTCTGGAAATGCCCGTCAACGGCATTTCGGCGCGCTTCGCTTTCTCGCCCGCCGAAGAACGGCGGCGCGGAGCGTCCCGTCGCGGCAGGCGCGCGAGAAGGCCGCGAGATCGGGGTAAACCCGATCGCAGAGGTAGCGGATCACCCAGTTGCGGTCCATCGGCGTCACCGCGGCGACGAAACGGCCGGCGCACCTTGCCTCCCAGATCTCGATGGCCGTGCCCATGGAGGCCTCGGGCAGGAAGGCGACGAGAGCGTCGTAGCGTGCGGCCTCCCGCATGAGGTGCCGGAAGACCGCGCGCCCCTTCCGGTCTGGGTAGTGGACCGACTTCGGATGGTGCTCGACCGGATCGAACACCTCCGCCCCCGGAAACGCCTGCGCGAGCGCCGCCTTCATGGGACGGCGGTAGTCCTGCGCGACGACGCCTCGGCCCTTCTTCGAGCCCTGGATGACCCCGGCGAGGAAAATGCGCATGCTTGCGGGCCGATGGTCGGGTCCTGACGCCGGGTGTCAAGGCCGCCGGCCACTCGATCGGCCGAGGAAACCGCCGGCGCGGAAGGAGCGCCTCAATCGTGGAGGCTGTCCCAATGCTGTTTCCGCGGCGCGGCGGTTCACGGCCCGCGGACGGGAGTTGCGAAAGGCTCCGCCGCCTTCCGGTTCCGAACCGCGAGGCTCGCGTCGGCGAAGGACCGGACATCGCTGTCGTCGGAGCCGCGGGCGAGCTCGAGGAGGCGGAGAGACTCGGCGTCCCGCTCGAACGCGAGGGGGAGGTAGGCGTAGGCGCCCTCGGGATTCCCGCTTCGGATGTCCTCGCGGAGGAGCCGCCGATAGAAATCGCCCGGCGCCGGTTTCGAGGGGGCGGCCGCGCGCTTGCGTTCCAGCCGGTCGAGGCGGCCGTAGTCGAAGTGGTTCTTCAGGACGGCGGAAAGGACTGGCTCGGCCTGGACGGCCCGTAGGACGGGGTTCTTGAACGAAGGACTAAGGGACGTACGAGGACTAAGGACTAAGGGACGTACGAAGAATTGCAGGATCCTCGCCTTCCCGCTACCCTGCCGCCCATGCCTCGTCTCGCTCGAATCGACGCGCCGGGGGCGCTCCACCATGTGATTGTCCGGGGGATCGAGCAGCGGACGATCTTCAAGGACGATACCGACCGGCGGGACTTCCTCGGCCGCCTCGCGGAATCGCTGAAGGAGACCGATACACCCTGCTTTGCCTGGGCGCTGATGCCCAACCACTTCCATCTCCTGCTCGAAACCGGCCAGAAGCCCGTGGGGCGGGTGATGCAGTCGGTGCTGACGGGCTATGCTCTCGCCTTCAACCGCCGGCACAAGCGAACGGGGCATCTCTTCCAGAACCGGTTCAAATCCATCCTTTGCGAGCGGGAGCCGTATTTGCTGGAACTCGTCCGCTATATCCACCTCAATCCACTCCGCGCCGGGCTCGTCTCCGGCCTGTCGGGCCTCGATCGCCATCCCTGGTCCGGGCATTCCGCCCTGATGGGGCACCGGGAGGCCGGATTCCAGGCCGTTGACGAAGTGTTGCTCCGCTTCGGAAAGAGAGCCGGTATTGCGAGGGCCAAGTACCGAACGTTTATCGAGGACGGAATCGCCCGGGGGTCTCGGCCGGACCTTGTAGGCGGCGAGCTCATCCGGAGCCTTGGCGGATGGGATGCGGTGATGGAGGCGCGGAGGAGCCGCGAGCATCACGCGCACGACGAGCGGATCCTGGGCTCGAGCGACTTCGTCGTCGGGACACTGAAAGCGGCGGAGGAGCGGGAGAAGAAGCGAACCCGGCTTCGGCGGCAGGGCTGGGACGTGGAACGCATCGTTTCGGAGGCAGCGAAAGCGGCCGGCGTCCAGCCGAGGGAATTGAGCGGGAACCGCAAGACGGCGCCCCTTTGCCTGGCCCGGGCATTGGCTTGCAAGTGGCTGGTGGATGACCTGGGCGTCCCGGCGGCCGCGGTCGCCCGCCGGCTCGGGATTTCCCACACGACGGCGCAGGATTGTGCGAAGCGGGGCCGGGCGCTGGAGCGGGCGCGCGGGCTGGCTCTTTCTCTTGCGTGATGGAGGCTCTGAAGCAGGTTTCTCTTCGGCAGGGCGTTCGGAAGAGACAAAGAAAGGCGTTAGGCGAATCCTGCAATCCTTCGTACGTCCCCTAATCCCTCTAATCCTAATCCCTTAATCTTACTAATCTTATAATCCCTAATCCTAATCAATAATCAAAGTTCCGGTCCTTGTCCTCCAGCCCCCGGAGGATGGCATCGGTCCATGGGCCGGGCGCTTTCCGGAATTCCTCGAGGATCTCCCGCCGGGCCGAGGGCTCCTCGGACATGAGGCTCCGGAAGAGCGCTTCGATCGAGCTCGCGGGGACTGGCGATGGCTCGAGGGGGGCCGGGGAGGCGCAGCCAAAGGAAAGGAGGAGGAGGCAGGGCACGATGCGCAGGCGGTCGCCGGAGGGAAGGCGCCTCGTGGCGAGGCGGAACGGGCGGGTCATGTCTTTTGTGCGCATTCTATTCCTGGGCGCCGGCCGCCGCGGCCGCCCTCCTTCAGAACGTTTCCGCGGCGCGGCGGTTCACGGTCCGGGGATCGGAGATACGATAGGCGTCGCCATGCCGAAGAAGACCGTCTCCGATCTCGCCGCGATGAAGGCAAAAGGGGAACGGCTCGCGTTCCTCGCGGCCTACGACGCCCCGACGGCTTCGCTTGCGCTCGTGGCGGGGGTCGACGTCCTGCTCGTGGGGGACTCGGTCGGGATGGTCGTCTACGGGATGACGACGACGGTGGGCGTCACGATGGAGACGATGCTGGGCCATGTCCAAGCTGTCCGGCGCGGCGCGCCCGAGGCGTTCGTCCTCGGCGACATGCCGTTCAATTCCTTCCAGCCCTCCGACGAGGAGGCCGTTCGGAACGCCCGGCGGTTCGTCGCCGAGGCGGGGGCGGACGCGGTGAAGGTGGAAGGGGGCATCGCCGTCGCCCCGCGGATCCGCGCGATCGTGGGCGCCGGGATCCCCGTGATGGCACACGTGGGGCTGACCCCGCAGACCGCAGACGCGCTGGGCGGCTACAAGGTGCAGGGCAAGACCGCGGACGCGGCCGTTCGCGTCGTCTCCGACGCCGCCGCCGCGGAGGCCGCGGGCGCGTTCTCGCTCGTCCTCGAGGCCGTGCCCCCGCCCGTCGCCTCCGCGATCCGCCGCCGCCTCGCGATTCCCGTCTACGGGATCGGCGCCGGCGCCGACTGCGACGGCCAGGTCCTCGTCGCCGCCGACGTCCTGGGCCTCCTTGCGCGCAAGCCGCCGAAGTTCGTGAAGCGCTACGCCGACCTCGCCCCCGCGATAAAAGCCGCCTTCGCCGCCTTCGCAAGCGAAGTGCGCGAGGGCAAGTTCCCGGGCCCCGAACACGCCTACGGCATGGCGGACGAGGAGCGCAAGGCCTTCGAGGCGCAATCGGGGCGCCGGGAGTAGAATCGGCCCGTCCGGTAATGCCCGCGGAAGGAACAGGAGGAATCGGCATGCGAATCGCTCTCGGCCTGGCGGCGGCGGTCCTTTTGGCGGCAACTCCGGTTCCGTCGCCGGCGCTCTCGCCCGAGGGGGATGCGTTCTACGACTTGTCGCTCCGGGAACTGAAGGTCACGGCGGGGGCGATGCCGCCGGCCGAGGCCTTTACGGCCTGGCCGAACCGGGCGGCCGCGGGGAATTCCACCGCGGTCCTCGATGGCGAGGGCGAGGCGTATCTGCGCCTGGATCTCATGGAGCCGCCCTGGGAGCGGGCGCCGGCGTCGGCGCACGGTGCGCCCCATCCGGCCCTCCACGTCCGCGCCCCCGCGGGCCGGCCCGTGAAGGGATTCCTGGTTGTCCCGGCGGAAGGCGAGAAGAAGGGGATGGTCCGGGTGGCATTCGAGATCCCGCCAGCGTCCGCGACCGCGGAAGCCCAGAAGGCGTTCTACGTGGCGAAGGGCGACCACTACGGGAGGCTCCTCGAGCGGAACCTCGCGGGTGCCGCCTGGTTCCGGCACGAATCGAGGCGGGTCGCGGAGATGCTCGAACAACTGGCCGGCCGGGGGGTGAAGGCGCCCGAGGCCCCCGAGGCTCCGGCCTGGACGCCCCGCAGCCGCGGGCACGACGATCTGTCCGAAACCTACGATCTCTTTTCGGGCGGCCGTGCCGTGAGCGAGAACCTGGCCCTCGATATGCTCCTCCGCAACGCGACCGAAAAGGGCGAGGAGGTGAAGATCGAGGCCATCGAGGGCGTTACCGTGAAGCCCTTCGACTGGTCGAAGCTTCTGAAGGGCAAGGCCCCGAAGGCGGACGCGCTGGCGGCCGCAATCCCCTTCGACCAGCACGCGATCTTTTTCCCGACGTTCGGCTCGATGGTCGCGCTTATGGACGAGGCGAAGAGCCAGAGCGCCCCGATCCTGCACGGGATCGACCCCCGTGCGGAGGACTCGAAAGTCGGGGAATTCTACGAGCGCCAGCTGTGCCTCAACCTCGGGCCCTTGAGCCGCATCCTCGGGCCCAAGGTCATCCGCGGCGTCGCGATGACGGGCTCGGATCCCTATCTCAAGACCGGCTCGGACGTGGCGGTCCTCTTCGATTGCGTGCAGCCGGCGATGGTCTTCGCGAACACCGCGGCCAACCAGGCCTCCGCGGCGGCGGAAACGGCGGCCGCGGCCGAGGGCAGGGGGGTCGTCTCGAAGGGGGAGGCGGAAGGCGTCGCCTACCAGGCCTGCGTCTCGGAGGACGATTCCCTCCGCTCCTACGTCGCGATCATCGGCGACGTCGTTGTCGTCACGAACTCCCCCGTCCAGCTGAAGGCGATCGCGCGGACGATCGCGAAGAAGGCGCAGGCCCTCGACGCCGAGCCGGAATACAAGTTCTTCCGGGATCGGTATCCCCTCGGGGATGCCGCCGAGACGGCACTGCTCGTCCTTCCGGATGCGGCCATCCGGCGTTGGTGCTCGCCCGCGTGGCGGATTGCCGACTCGCGCCGTGTGCGCGCCGCGGCGCTGCTCTCCGAGTGGCAGGCGGAGCAGCTCGACGCCCTGGCGACGGGCGCGGCGAAGCCCGGCCCCCTCGAAAGCGATCTCAAGGCCCCCGCCGGCGACGAGGCCGTTCTCACGAAGGGAGGGGCGCGGCTGAAAAAGGGAGGGGGGCTCAAGTTCCAGACACCCATCGCGGAGAACCTTCCGGCCGTCGCGACGAAATCCGAGGCGGACGCCTACGAGTCCTGGCGGCGCGGCTACGAGTCGAACTTCCGGCAGTTCTTCGATCCCATCGCGATCCGCTTCTCGATCCGGCCGGACCGGATTGCCGCCGACGCGACCGTGATGCCCCTGATCGGAAACAGCGACTACGCCGAGATGTCGGAGATATACCGGGGCCCGGAGATCCTGCCGGCCTCGGGGGATCGGCACCCCGGGACCCTGCTGCACGCCGCCTACTCGGTCAACGTGAAGGCGAAGCCCTTCATGTTCATCCGCGCGACGCTGGCCGGGATGGTCACCCAGGCCCTCCGCGCCGATCCCCTCGCCTGGTTCGGGGGACGGGCGTTCCTCTACGCGGACGACAGCCCCTTCTGGGCCGATCTCGCGAAGGCCGATCGCAAGGAAGTGGAGGACGGGACTTTCTTCGAGAAGAACGCCCGGCGGATTCCCCTCGCGCTCCAGATGGAGGTGGCCAGCCCCCTCCACATGGCCGGATTCCTCGCCGCCATCCGGGCCTACGTGGAGACGAGCGCGCCTGGGATCGTGCAGTGGGAGAACCGGACCCGCGGAAACCGCACCTACGTCCGCGTTGCGGCGATGGAGCCGCGCGAACCCGGGGGGCCGAAGCCGGAGGCGGACCCGAAGCCGAAACTGGAGATCTTCTACGCCACCCTCCCGAAGGCCTGGATCCTCACGCTGTCCGAGGATGTGCTGACGCGCGCCCTGGATCGCGCCGACAAGCCGCCGGCCGCCGATCCGGCGCCGTTCCAATGGCTCGGCAAGCACAACAACATCCAGATCAGCCGAAACGGCCTCGACGCGGCCCTCGCGCTCGCGCGGGATCCCTTCCGGGAGCTCATGCAGGAGCGCTCCTGGGGGAACCTCCCGATCCTGAATGAATTGAAGCGCCGCCACCCCGGAAAGGATCCGGTCGCCCTCTACGAGGAGATCTGGAAGGCGAAGCCCGTCTGCCCGGGCGGGGGGGCCTACGCCTGGAACGAGGCCTGGAAGACGATGGAGTCCACGGTCTACGGCCACCCGGGCCAGCCGAAGGACGGGCCCGACCGGCCCGCCATCGTCGAGCCGCTCCAGTCCGGCAACTTCGGCCTCACCTTCGAGGACGACGGCCTGCGGGCGTCGTTCGAGCTCCTGCGAACGCCGGCGAAGGGCAAGCCCTGACCCGCCGAAAGGCTATTCCTCCCACGCCCCGTCCGGCTTAAGCCGATAGGTCTTGCCGTCGTCCGCCTTCATGGAAAGGACGCCGTCGGCCCCCAGTTCGACGGACGCGATCCCCGCGCCGAGGCGGGAGTCCTTGCCGACGCCGACGATGTCCCAGGCGCGGTTGGCGCGGTCCCAGCGCAAAAGCCCCTTGTCGGTCGCCACGTAGACCGCCGCCTTCGCAAACGCGATCCCGCGGGCCGTGACGGCGTCCCCGATGGCGAGTTCCACGAAGGTGGAAAAATCCTCGGAGGCGTTCGTGGACAGCCGATGCAGGGTGAGGAACTTGCCCTTCACCGAGATCCAGAGCGCGTCCGCGTCGCCCGCGTCGCGCTGGTTCCAGAGGACCTGGCCCTTGGCCGAGGCGGTCCGGACGGCGTCGGCGACGGCGGCGGCCGGGTCGCGCTTCGGCGGCTCCCGCCCCGGCTCCCGGCCCGGGTCCCGGCCGGGTGCGCCCGTCTCCCCGAGGATGGCGATCTGCTCGCCCCAGGGCGGGTCCTGGCTGAAGAACCGCCGTTTCGGATCCCGCGCGGGCCGCGGGAGATCGCGGACGTCCTCCCGCAGCCCCTCCTCGTCGAGCGCGCTCGGGGCGACCGTGATGCGGTCGATGAGGACGCCGGGCTCGTCCCCGCGGATCGCGAAGGGGACCGTCCCCGCCTGCTCGGCGAGGAGATCGAACTGCCAATTCTCCGACTCGTCGGAATAGACGAACCGAAACGTCCTGCCGCCGATGTCGAACCAGGCGGAGTCGCGATCGTCGTCGCGCGCGAATCCGTGGATCTCGACCCGCCAGACGCCCTTGCCGAGATCGAGGCTGCCCTCGATTTTCGCGTCCTCGCCGCCGAGCCGGACGGCCTTGCCGCCCCAGGCGCCGGCGCGCGGCGAAACCTCGGCGCCCTTGGAGAGGGCGAGCGACTCGGCCTCGATCCGCTTCGTCTCGCGGGCCTCCTTCACGAGCGTTGCGACGTCCAGGGGGGGACGGGCCGGGCGGGGGGAGAGGGCGGCGAGGGCGAGGAGGGCGCCCATCCGCCGGGCGGAGGCGTCCTTGGAGGCGAGCAGCGTCCGGGCGGCGGACTCGGCGGCGGCGCTCTGCGGCGGTCGGGCGTATCCGGACAGGAACGCGAATCGCTGGTTTTCCGGGAAGGCGGGAGCGAGGAGCCCGTCGGCGAGGCGGGCCCAGACGGTCTCGGCGGCCGGGTTCGCGGGCGGTTGCGGCAGGAGCAGGGGTTGGAGCGCCCGGAGGGCCTCCGCCTGGATCGGCTCGAACTCCGCCGGATCGGCCAGGATCGCGGCGAGGCGGGCGCCGGCCTCCGGGCCGCCGATTCTCGCAAGGATTCGGATCCGCCGCTGCCGCTCCCGCGGGAAGGCCTCGGCGTAGCCGTCGGCGAGGGCCTCGAGGACGCCTTCGCGCTTTTCCCGGACGGCGTCGTCCGGAAGGGCCTCCAGGAGCGCGAGCATTGCCTCCGTGCGGGCGGGGGGCTTGGCTTTCGCGGCCTCCTCGAAGAGTGAGCCCAGGATCTTCTTGCGGATCTCCGGGGCCAGCCCGGCGGCCCAGCGGATTCCGGCGGCGAGATTGTCCGGGGGGACGCCCGCGCCCGCGGCCTTCGCCTCGCCCTTCAGGATCTCGGACAAAAGCGCCGCGGCCTGGCGCGCGGCCTCCGGCGGCTTGGTGCCCCCGTTTCCGAGGAGGGCGGCGGCCATGGCGCGCGCGTCCGCGGGGCCCGTGCGCGCGATCCGCAGGAGCCGTTCGGAGGGCTCGCTCGAACGGGCGATGTGGTGGATCGCCTGCTGGCGGAGAGCCAGCGGCATCGCGGGATCGAGCGCGACGGGCTCGAGGCGGGCGGGATCGGGAAGGGGGGTGGCCTGCATCCAGGCCTGGATGGCGAGCCGGCGGACATCGGCCGGGGCCTTCGCGTCGGATCCGATCGCTTCCAGGCGCGAAAGGAAGGCGCTCGGGGCGTCCGCCGCCTTGGAGGGCTCGGACGGGGCGGGGACCCGTCGCGGGAAGGGGATGCCCGGCGAGGCGGCGAGAAGGGTCAAAAGCCTCCGCGCCGCGGGGGCGGCCGGGTCCTTGATGAGGTTCGCCGCCTCCTCGTCCGATTTCTGGATTCCCGCGAGGATGCGGGCCGCGGCCCAGGCCGGGGCGGCCTCCGGGGTTGCGGGCTTGCCTTTCTCGAGGGCCTCCCGCGCGGGGCCGGGCGAGGCGCCGTGCTGGCGCGCGATGGACACGACGGCCGCGGGCGCGGCGGGATCGTCGAGGAAGGACGCGAGCCGGGCGGCGACGTCGGGCGCGGGCAGGCGCTGCAGGATCGCCCCCGCGGAGGGGGCGCGCAGCAGGGCGGTCCGGACCTCCGCGTTCTTGTCCGAGCGTAAGCAGACGGCGCGGCCCACGGCGGGCTGTGAGGGCGCGGCCTGGAGGATCTGGCTCCACACGATGCGCCGCTGCCCGTCCGGAAGCTTCTCGGCCCCGTCGAGGACGTTCGAGATCGCGGCGTCACGGGCGGCCTCCGGGAGGGCGGCCATCTGCTGGAAGGCCTCGAAGATGCTGCGGGGATTCGGACGGGCCTCGGCGCCTCCTCCGGCGCCTTCCCGGATCTCCTCCCCGGCGAGCTCGAGGAAGGCCCTCATCGCCTCCTCCCGTTCCTGCGCCTTTCCCGGAATCCACGGCGAATCCAGGAGCGCCTCGGCCCGCTGCCGGATGTCCTCGGGGCCTTCCGCCGCGATCCGGCGGAGGCGGTCGGTCGATTCGGCGCCCGGATTCCTCGTGAACAGGTTGAGGGCGATCTCCCGGATGTCCAGCGGCACGTCGGCCCGCATCGCGATGGATTCGAGGGCGTCGAAGGGTGGGCCCCCGCGAAGGCGGAAGAGGGCGTTGACGCACTGGCGGCGCAGTTCCGAGGAGGAGCCCGGGGCGGCGGCGGCCTCGAGGAGCGCGGGCGCGGCGGACGGCGGGATCGGGAAGGGCATGCGGCCGCCGGCGACGAAGGCGACGAACCGGGCGGCGGCCGGGGATTTCGGATCCTTCAGGATGGAGTCGGAAATCTCGGGCTTGTCGGGGAGGTTCGCAAGCAGCCGGGCCGCCAGCCACGCCGCCTCGCCGGCGCGGGCCGCGGCGTCCTTCGGCGGCTCGTGCCTCTCGACGGCGGTTCGGACGGGGCCCGGGGCCATGGCGGCCTGGGCCACGGCGGCGACGAGGGCGCCTGTCGCCTCGGGGTCGTCGAGGATGGAGGGGATCCGGGCCGCGAGCGCCTCCGGGGAAATCCGCTGGAACAATTCCGCGAGGCGGAACGCCGCCCGCAGGACCGGCCGCATCTCGGGGTCGGAGACGAGGCGGTCGAAGAGCGAGGCCGCCTCGTCGATCGCGCCCTCTTTCGCGAGCGATTCCAGCGCCAAGACGGCCTCCGGGGTGCCGAGGTCGACGAGGATGTCCGCGGCGATCGCGCGGGCGCGCGCGTCCGAGGACTTCGCCATGCGCGCGGCCGCGTCCGCGGCCTTCGCCGGGGAGGCCTGCGCGAGGAGCCGCAGCGCGGCGGCCCGGATCTCGAGGGGGGTTCCCTCCGATGCGGCGACGCCTCCGAGCGAGGAGACGTCCGGCAGTCCGTCGATCCGCGCGAGCGCCCCGAGGGCCCAGCGCCTCGCGTTCGCGTCCTGGCCTACGTCGGAGGCGATGGCGAGCAGGACGCTCGCGAGGGGGGCGGGCAGCCCCGCGGTGGACGCCCGCTCGTCCTGCAGCAGCTCCACGAGCCGCTTGGCCGCCGGCGACGCAGGCGTGCGCAGCAGCGCCGCCGCCTCCGTCGCGGCCTCCGGGATCCCGGCCAGCGAAGCGGCCGCCAGCCACGCGGCCTTCTCCTCGTCCGTCCGGGGCTTGCCGCCGGCCTTCTCCGGGGGCTTTGAAAGCACGCTTCGG
>CAYHQZ010000115.1:0-12569 GCA_964358555.1 uncultured Planctomycetia bacterium | reverse complement strand
CATGCAGGAGCTGCGGGAGGCCATCCGCGACTGTGGCGACGAGTGGCTGGCGAACCACTTCGCGATCGAGTTCACGTACCGGCACGATGCGAACGTGATCGCGCCGGATCACCCGCTGGTGGAGGCGCTGGGGCAGGCGGCACAGGCGTCAGGTCTCGATAAGAAGGTCTCGGCGATGACGGCTTCGGACACCCCTTTTTCCTGCCCGCGATGCTGGGGGGGGCGATCACGTCGGAAAAGGAAAGGGATTCCCTTTCGATGCTGTTCCTGGCGGGGATGACGTCCCGGGAAATCCTGCTCCAGAAATTCCTCGGGCGGCTCGTCCCGATGCTGATGTTTTTGATGCTGATCCTGCCTCTCCTGGCGGTCTGCTACGCCTTCGGGGGCCTTGGCGCGGAGGCCCTCGCCGCGGGATTCGGGTTTTTGCTCCTCGTCTGCCTGCAGGTCGGCAGCCTCTCCCTCGCCGCCTCGGCCTTCTTCCGGACGTCTCCGGCGGCCATCATCGCCTCCTACGTCCTCGTCGCGGGGTTCTACCTGTTCTTCCTGCCGCTGATTGCGGAAAGTGACATGGAGAACCTCGGTTCTTGGTTCGGATACGGATACCGCGGGGGCCGCTCGGGCGGCTTTCCCGTTCTCCTGACGATCCTGATGGCGGTGTCGATCGGGGTCTCGTGGCTGCTCGCCGCCAAACTCCTCGTCCGGCGGTCGCTCCTGCGTCCCAGGGGATTTCTCCTGCCGGCCTTCCTGCGGGTGGACAAACTCATGGAGCGGTGGAACAAGCGCGTCGGCGGAATCGTCCTCGTCCGGGACCGCTCCGACGTGCCCGAGGAGGACCCCGTCGCCTGGCGCGAGACCGTCAAGCGGGCGCTGGGAAGGCCGAGGCACCGGATCCGGCTGCTGCTCCTGCTGGAGGCTCCCCTCCTCCTGATCCTTGCGCCTCTCCTCTACAGCGGCGGATCGGGCCACTGGGCGGTCTACGAGACAACGACGACCGTGACGGCCATCGCCCTCGTGCTCGCGGTTCTTTCGCTCCTGGTCCGGACGTCGAGCGCGTTTGCCGCCGAGCGATCCAGCCAGACCCTCGACACGCTGCTCACGACGCCGCTGTCGGGCCGCGACATCGTCCTCCAGAAGATGGCCGGCCCCCGGGCGCTCTTGTGGCTCTTTCTGGCGCCGCTCTCGACGATCTTCCTGTTTGAAGTCTTCTGGTACGGCACGGGCGACTACGGCTGGTCATGGAGGTATGAAGGGCCGCACCAAGTCGACGGCTACCTTTTCATCGACGCTCCCTTTTTCGCCGTCCTTTCCTTGGGCTTCTGCGCCCTGGCCGGCCTCCGGGGGCGCTGGGCCCGGCTCTTCGTCGTCGCCTTCTTTTCCGCGGCGGCCGCCTTCATTCCGTTCCGGATGGCCTGGCCGCTGCTGGCCGCCTGCCTGATTCTCGCCTCGTTGATGTGGCTCGCCTGCCGTGTCGGGCTGTCCGCGAAGAATCGTCTCCGGGCAATCTTTGCCTCCCTGCTTCTGGCGGGGGCCTGGGTCATCCTTCCGTTCTTTCTCCTGTTCCTTCACGAATTATTGTTCCGGAACCGCTCGTCTTCGGACCTGGAAATCCTCTGCGCCCTGTTGAGCCCGCTGACGATTTTCACGGGCAGCGACGCCTTCGGGTGGATCCGGAGCACATCTAGCCACTTTCGCATTCCCATGGACCTCCTGCTCTGCCTCAACCTGGCCGTCCAGGCGGGGTTCGGCCTCCTGCTCCGGCATGTGTGCCTCCGCCAGGCGGATCGGTTCCTCGGCCGATCCGCCTCGGGCGGCCGCGCCCCGCCGGCCGCCGAGCCCGCGCCGGCGGGGGCGGGGCCGTGAGCTGCCTCGCCTTCCTTGCCTTCGGATACCTGTGGGGCTTGTCGGCCCTGTTCGGCTTCCGGGGGGCCGCGATCTTCAATCGCGAGGAGGCGGACGGGACGCTGTATCGCGTCCTGGCGACGAAACGCGGCGGCGAGCTGCTTTTGCGCCGGAAGGTGAAAGGCCTCTGGCGGCTTTTCCGGATCCTTTTCGTTCCCTATGCGATCCTCGTTCTCGTCCAGGCATTCACGATGATGCACGGAGCGGGCGGCGCCGGACGCTCGCTCGACGCCTTGGCCGTTGCCGTCTACGTGCTCTCCGCGATTCCCGCGTTTCTCGTCGCCCTGCCGATGTTCGCATGGTTCGGCATCTGGATGGGGGTCGCCTCCCCAACTTTCTTTTGCGCCTTTTGGCGGACGTTCGCGCTCATCGCGGCCTGGATGGGTGCTTCGTGGGCCGCGTGTGTTTGGCTCGATCTGGGGCCGGCGATCTTTTTCGTGAGCCCGGCGGCGGCGGCGCTGATTCCCGACTTGGCCATGTTTCTCGAGGATTCCTGCGGGAAGGAGGGCGCGCTCGTCCTCCTGTTGTGTCTGGCGGTTTATTTCGTGCTTCAGATTGCGATTTTGGAGTGGTTCCACGGCCGCTGTCTCGCGAGGCTCCGTCCGGTTCGGAAGGCCCCGCTCCCGCGTCCGCGCAGGCAAACGGAGGCTTCGCCCCCGCTCCCGATCCTGGCGGCGTCGGTCCGGCCCCGGCAATCGGCCTGGACGGCGCCGGAGGCCCCCGAGCCGATCCCCGCGGAGCCCCCCGACCCACGGCGGGCGGGGCTCCCGCTGCTTGCGAAGGAGCTGTCGGAACTGGCCGCGCGGAAGCGCACCTACATCCTTCGGGTCGTCTACGCGATCCTGCTGTTCGGCGGGTTTATCCTGTTCCTCCGCGGCCGGATCGTGATCGCGGCCGGCGACGCCAAGACGATGGTCGGGACGGGCACGGCCTACTTCGAGTTCCTCGCTGGCCTCCAGTTCGCCGGGATCTTCCTCTTCTTCCCGGCGATGGCGGCGGGGGCCCTTTCGGGGGAGCGGGAGCGGGGCTCGCTCGACCTGCTGAAGCTCTGCGGGCTCACCCCGTCGCAGATCGTCCTCCAGAAGCTCGGCGGCCACCTCGTGCCGATCCTCTCGTTCCTCGTCCTCGCGCTGCCGGCCCTAGCCGTCGGATACTCCTTCGGCGGCCTTTCCCCCGCGCGGCTCGCGTCCGGGGCCTACCTCTTGGTCCTCGCCGCCGTCCAGACCGGCGCGCTCGCGATGGCGGCCTCCGCGCTCGGACGGAATCCCTCGCAGTCGCTGATCGCCGTCTTTGGCATGGGCGCGGCGTTTCACCTGTTCCCGCCCCTCTTCTTCCTGTTCTTCTCCAGGTTTTTGCGCCGCCCCGGCGTCTTCCTCGTCCTGGCGGCGATTCTCACGCTCGTCTGCATCGAGTGTTTCGGGGGGTGGTGCTGGTTCCCGCCCGTCCTCTTCTCGGAATCCGCCGGGGGCCAGGACGGCGTGTTCTTCAGGAGCCTGCCGGCCCTGCTTTCGATCCCCGTCTTCCTTGCGTTTGCGCGCCTTTCCATCGGGGAGGCGACCGCGCCGATTTCCGTAAGCCGCGAGCAGCGGTTGTCGCGCGAGGAGGCGCAGATATTCTCATTCCGTCCCTATCTCATGTTCCTGGGGTCCCTTTCGAAGCGCCTGCGAGGAGTCCCCGTTTCGGAAGGAGGAGCGCTTCCGGAGCGTCGCCCGGTGACCTGGCGGGAGATCCGGAGGCTTTCCCGCGGTCCGCTCCGGCTGGCGACCCTTCCGGCCTACGGTCTCGCGGCCCTGGCGTTCGCCAACGTGGCCGCGGAATGGACCTTCGGCGGCGGCGGTTACGAGGCGGGGACTCTGTCCCGGTTCGTCTACATCCTCTGGGCGGTCGTTGCCCTCCAATCCATCCTCGTGGGCGCAAGCCTCTTGCGCTCGGAGCGGGCGGAGCAGTCGCTCGAGGTGCTTCTCTCCACGCCCCTCCGGGGACGGGACATCGTGCTCCAGAAGATGGCCGGGGTCTATCGCCTGCTCTCCTTCTTCCTTCTTCCCTATGGCTTTGTCCTGGCGAACGAAATGCTCCTGGAGTGGAAAGGGAACGGGCCCTGGATCGGATTCGCCGCCTTCCTGATGTCGTTCCTGGCGCTTCCGATCCACGCGGGGCTCCTGCTGTGGTTCTCCGCGTGGGCGGGCATCCGCCTGCGCCCGGCCTCCCGGGCGATTCCCGCCGTGTTCGCCGTCGCATGCATCTGGCTGGGCCTCCCGTGGATCGTGGCGGGGCTCACCGGCGCCAACCGGTTTCCCTGGGACGAATGGACCTTCCAGAACCCCTTCCTCTTCCTCCAGCGGGTCGAGGAGCTGCCGCGGACCCTGTCGACAACGGGCCCCTGGGCGTTCGGCCACCTCTGCCTCCACGTTTTCCTCCTCGCGATGTTCCGGGAGCTCTGCCTGCGCGCCGCGGACCGGCGCCTGGCGTTGACGTCCCCGAAGGAGAGCGCCGCATGACCCTGCCGCGATTCGGCCTGCGTCCGTCCCTCCGGATGCCGCTGCTCGCCAAGGAGCTTTCGGAGCTCGCCGCCCGGAAGCGCACCTATGCGCTGCGTGTCCTGTACGCGCTCTTCCTGTTCGGCGGGTTCGTGCTCCATCTCTGGACGATTCTTCCGGCGGGGGGGGACGCGCCCGGGCGCGGGTCCGGTCGGCCGATGTTCGAGTTCCTCGTCTGGCTGCAGATGGCGGGGGCGTGGCTGTTCCTGCCGGCGATGGCCGGGGCGACGATTGCCGCCGAGCGGGAGCGGGGGATGCTCGACCTCCTGCTGCTCACGGGGCTTTCGCCCCGGGAAATCGTGCTGCAGAAGTTCGCCGGAGTCCTCGTTCCGACCGGGACGCTCCTTTTGCTTTCGCTTCCGCTGCTCGCGATCGCCTACGCCTACGGCGGGCTTTCCCCGGATCTTTTGGCGGCGGGGGCGTGGGTCGTCGTGCTCGCGTGCCTCCAGACGATCGCGCTCGCCATCCTGGTCTCCGCCTGGCTTCGGACGTCCGCCATGGCCACGGTGTCCGCCTACGGGCTGCTGGCGCTCTTTGCCGTCTACCCGCCCCTGATCGCCGCGGCCTTCTGGGACCGCCGGCAGGCCCAGAAGCATTTCTCCCTGAACGCCGCGTTCCTCGTCCTCACGGGCTTCTTCGGCCTCGGGTGGTGGCTGCCGCCGGTGCTGTTCCTCCGCGCGCAAAAGGGCGGGATCGAGTCGGTCGCGGTTGCCAGCATCCCGTGCCTCGCCCTCGCCGGGGTCCTGCTCTGGGCGGCCGGCCGGCTCGCGGGCGTCCTCTACGCGGATCGGCCGCCGCCGCCTTCGCCGGCCCTCGTGGCCCGGAAGGATCCCTTCCTGCTGCTCGGGATCCGCCGCGTCCTGCTCCGGTTCTTCTTCGTTCGGGAGACCGGGGACCTGCCGGACGAGGAGCCGCTCGCCTGGCGGACGAATCGCCAGGTCCTCTACGCCGTGGGGGCGGGCTTTCCGAAAATCGTCTTCGGGCTGTTCTGGGCCATCGCCCTCGTCGGCTTCTTCCTCGCGGCCACGGCGTTCTCGTCGGGCGATTTCGAGATTTTCCGGGACGTGATCCCGGTTCTCGAGGACGGGATCTGGGGGCTCCTGGTCCTTTCGGCGTGCGCGCTGGGTGCGAGTGCCGTGCCGTCCGAGCGACAGCAGCAGACGCTCGACGTCCTGCTCTCGACGCCGATTTCGGGGCGGGAGTTCGTGCGCCGGAAGATGGGCGCCCTGTTTTCCGTCCTCAACGTGTTCCGGATCCCCTTCTTCGTCGTCGCGGCGATGGGGGCGGTCGCGGCGGGCCGGGCGGATTCCGGTGCTACGCACGCGCTCGCCGCGATCGGGGCGTGGCTGGCCTATTTTCCCCTGCTGCCCTGGTTTGCGTTCTGGATCGGCGGGCGTTTCCGCGCGCCCGGCCGCGCCGTGTCCTGCGCCATCGTGGCGCTCCTGGCGTGGCTCGTCCTTCCCTTCGCGTGCGACGAGGGCCTGGAGTTTTTGAGGGTGGACGGCGCCGTTCACGATCGGTTCCTGTGGGCGACGAGCCCCGTCGCCCTTCTGCACGTCATGGGGACGTTCCGGGGCGAGGCCGTCTGGGGCCCCTGGGCGCTCGTCAACTTCTCCCTCCACATCCTGATCCGGTTCTCGATCCGCCGACGCTGCCTGTCGCGCGCGGAGGATGCGGCGCCGACGGGGGAGTGACGGCCCCTATCGGGGATCCTCTTTCTCCTCCTCCGGATCCTCTTCCCGCTCCTCCTCGAGTTCCTCCTCCATGTCCTCTTCCGGCTCGGGCTCCGGCTCCGGCTCCTCGGCCGGCAGCGACCCGTCCCCCAGCGCCACCTTGGAATCGAGCGAGGCGATCTCGCCGAGCAGGTCGTCCTCGTCCGGCGGGTCGAGGCCGTCCAGTTCCTCCAATTCGGAGCCCAGGGCGTCGTCCTCGTCCGGCTCGGCTTCCGCGATTTCCTCCTCGGCGACGGCCTCGTCCGGCTCGGCGCTCCCGGCCTCGGGGATCTCCTCGATCGCCTCCGGCTCGTCCGGCGCCCCTTCGGCCTTCGCCTCGATCGCTGATGCCTCGGCGAGCGCGGCACCCTTGGCCCCGGGCGTCACGAGCAGGTTTCTCGGAGCCTTCTTCGCCTTGAACAGGAAGATGACCGCGATGATCGCGAAGGCGGTGTTCAGGAGGCAGCCGACGAGGAGGATCTGGCGGGATTTTTCGTCGAGGGGCATGTCGAGGGTCCAGAGGAAGACCCCGAGGGAGAGCAGGCCCAGTCCCGTGAACGCCCACTGGATCATGACGGCCCAGTTCCGGCCGCTCCGGACCAGGATCCCGATGGCGGCGAGGACGGCGGCGCCGAACAGGATAGGCCCTGCGATGCCCAGGTGTTCCGTCGCCTTTCCCCCGTTGAGCGCCATCACCACGACGAAGCAGATGGCGCCGCCGCCGAAGAGGACCGCCTGGAGGATGTCGACCAGGGAGATCCGATCGAGCCAGGTTTCCTGCGAGGTCACCGCGCGGACGCGGGATTTCCGGGGCTTTTGCTCCGGGGGCTTGCCCGACGCCGGGGGGGAATCGGGCGCGGATCCGGGGGCAGGCGCGGATCCGGCCGCCGGTTTCGGGGAAGGCGCCGTCGGCGCGGCCGGCCCGTGCAATCCCATCCGGGGGCGCGGGCCCGCCCAGATCAGCCCCGACTCCTTGGGGCTGGGCTTCTTCTCGAAGTCGGGACCCGCGGGGTTGATTTCCACGGGGCCCCGGATCGGTCCGGGCGCGCCTCGCCGGCCCGGGAGGCCGCGCCGCCGCCGTCGGATGGGTCGCACGCCGGGATTATAGGAGGGAACGCCCCGGCGGGAGATCCCCGATCATCCGCCCGCCGTGGATCCGACCGCCTTCGAGAAGATCCACAGCCAGAGCGGGATCGTCGCCGCGGCGACGATGTAGGAGACGAGGCTCGTGTGGCCGATCGTCCCCTCGCGGCCGCCGTAGCGCTTTGCGATGACGGCCAGGGCCGTCGCCGGGGGCATCGCGAACTGCAGGATGAACAAAAACTTCCACATGCGGTCGAGCGAGGGGACGAGCAGGCAGAACAAAAGGACCATCGCCGGGTAGGCGACGAGGCGCAGCAGGAGATGGGCGGCGAGCATCGGTTTCGGCAGGCGTTCCGCGTGGTCCATGAGGGCGATGATCCCGCCGAGCGTGATGAGCATCAGCGGCACCGTTGCCTTCGAGAGCATCTCGACGAGCTGGACGAGGGGGGCGAACAGGGGCTTCTCGCGGATGGGCCCGAGCCAGCCGAGGAGCCCGACGGCGAGGCTCACGATGATCGCGACGAGCGGGGGGGTGAGGACCTCGCGCCTCGGCTTCGGGACGTCCGGCTCTGCGGGTTTCCCCCGGCCGCCCAGGAGCCAGACGGGGACGGACCAGAGGAAGGGGTTGTAGACGAAGATGATCAGCGAGATGTAGAGCATCGCCGTCCCCCGCTGCGCCTGCGCTTCGGGGGCGGAGAAGATCGAGTCGATCAGCGGGATCGCGAGGTAGGCGGCGTTGTGGAAGGCCGTGAGGGCGATCCATTCCGGCCGCAGGGGATGGCCCTTGAAGAGCCGCGAGGCGAGGACGGAAAGCCCGAAGAAGACCGCGAGGATCGCGAAGAAGATGATGGGGAAGACCCACCAGTCGGGGCGGTCGCCGCGGACGCGGTCGAAGTCCTTCATGAACGACTCGAAGATGAGGCAAGGCAAACAGAACGAGACGGCGATCTGGGAAACGCCGAACTGCGTCTCCTTCGAGAAGGCCCCGCGCTTTGCGAGGATGTAGCCGATGACGACGAGGGCGCCGATCTTCAACGCGGCCCCGAGCGTCGGGAAAAGCCCTTCGAGCATGGCGGCGCAGTCTACGAGGTGGGGGGTTGCCCTTGTAGGGGCGGGGTTTCCCCGCCCGGCCCCTATAATCGGACCGGATGAGCCCTTCCCTCGATCGGTTCCTGCGGCGCGTCGGCCTCGTCCGCCGCGCAAGGACCGCGCCGCCCCCGGCCGCCGTTTCGACCGCGGTCGGGGCCGTCCTCGTCCTCGTGCCGATCGCGCTCGCGCTCGCCGTCTACCGGTCCGGGACGGACCCGGCGAACGTGTATCCGAGCGCGGCCGGCGCGCCGAGGCCGGCCAAGCCGCCGATGCTCGCGGTCAAGGGCGCGCCCGGGACCGGCGACGCAAGCCTGCCGAAGCCGCCCGCCGCCTCCGGACTCGAATCGCTGCTGCCACCGAAAGAGGCGCTTCCAGCGGGCGTCGCCGCCGGCGAGGTCTCCTTCTACAAGCCGGGCGGCCTCTCCGATCGGATCGACGGCCGCGAGGACATCTTCATCCTCTACGGCTACGAGGAGGCCGTCGTCGCCTCCTATTCGGTCGCGGGATTGCCTCCGGGCGCAGCGCTCGAGGTCTGGATCTTCCGGATGAAGGATACGCTCCGCGCTTTCGGGATCTATTCGGTCGACGGCGACAATCCCGAGGCGAAGGATGCGCTCCTCGGCGAGCGGAGCGCCGCGGTCGCGCCGTCGGTCTATTTCTTTCGGGGGCCCTTTTTCGTGAAGTGCCAGGTCGCCGCGAACCTCGCCGGCCCTCCGAAGGACGCCGCCTTCTCGGCCGCGAACGCCCTGGCCGCCGCGATCGACAAGGCCATCGGCCCCCGCGAGATCGCGCCGATGATCGGGGCGTTCCCGCCGGGGGCGAACCGCGGCACGACGAAGTTCCTTCCGAAGGACGAGCTGGATCGGGATTTCCTCTCCGATTTCTTCGTCGCGCAATACCCCGAGCCGCGGGACGGCGGGACGGCGCCGGTGGAACTCTTGTTCGCGCCCATGAAGGATGCTGCCGCGGCCGAGGCGCTGCTTGGCAGGTTCCGCGACTATTGCAAGGCCGCCGGAAAGATCTCGCGCGACGAGAAGGGGATTCTCGAGGGGGAGGATGCGGAGTCGCTCGGTTTCGAGGCCCGCGCCCGCGGCCGGTTCGTCCTCGCATCGTCGCTCTTCAAGGACCGCGCCGCGGCGCGAAAACTCCTGGATGCGCTTGCGAAGAGCCTGGAGGGGAAATGAGCGAAGGGCATCCATCCTCCGGCGCAAGCGAGCCGTCGATCCCCCGGCGCGACTTTTTGAAGCGCCTCGGGATGGCGGCGGGGATCGGGGCCGGAAGCCTCGCCCTCGGGAAATGGGGCTTCGAGCGCGGCCGCGCGTCCGACATTCCAGGCTTCGCCTCCGATCTCTACCATCTAAAACCGCACTACCGTGTGGAACTGCCCGCGGGCCGACCCGGGATCGCGGCCGTCCGAGGCAAGGATCCGGCCACGATGGTGCGCGCGGTCCTCGCGACCCTCGGCGGGCCCGACGGCATCAAGGCCTTCGTGAAGAAGGGCGACGTCGTCGCTGTGAAGCCGAACGCGGGCTTCAGCCAGCCCCCGGAAATCGGCGCCACGACCCATCCGGACGTTGTCGCCGAGGTGGTCCGCCTCTGCTTCGCGGCCGGCGCGAAGGAGGTCCGCGTCTTCGACAATCCCATCGAGCAGTTCGAGAAGTGCTTCGCCGCCTCTGGGATCCGCCGGGCCGCCCTGGAAAACGGCGCCCGGATTCTCCAGCCCTCCAAGGACGACTTCCGCGAGGTGTCGGTCCCCGGGGCCGTTGCGCTGAAGCCCTCCTGGCCCTTCTTCGTCCGCCCCTTCGAGGGCGCGGACAAGGTCATCGGCCTGTCCGTCCTGAAGGACCACAACCTCGCCGTCGCGACGATGGCGATGAAGAACTGGTACGGCTGCCTCGGCGGGCCGAGAAACCAGCTGCACCAGGACATCCACGGCTCCATCGCCGACCTCGCCGCCCTCGTCCAGCCGACGCTCGTCATTCTCGACGCGACGCGGATCCTGATGCGCTCCGGGCCGACCGGGGGCAACGTCTCGGACTGCGCGAGCGCGAACACGCTCGTCGCGGGCACGGACGCCGTGGCCGTGGACGCCTTCGCGGTGGGCCTCTTCCGCGAGATGGACGGAAACGACCGCCGGCACACCGAGGCCGCCTGCCGCTACCTGGCCCTCTCCCGCGACCGCAAGATCGGCACCACGGACTGGAAGTCGCTGAACCCCTCCCTCGATCGCAAGAACATTCCGCTGGCGGGGGGATGATCCGATGACTCGCATCCGCATCCTCTGGCAGGCCTTCTTCCTCTCCCTGTTCGTCTTCCTGTGCCTCTTCACCTGTTTCGATCTCATCGGCGGCTATCCGGTGCGACTCTTCCTGGACGCCGATCCCCTGGCGGCCCTCGCGACGCTGCTTTCGACCTGGCGGCTCGAGCGATGGCTCGTCCTCTCGCTCTCCGTGATCCTCGCGACGCTCGTTTTCGGGCGCGCGTTCTGCGACTGGGTCTGCCCGTTCGGGATCCTAAACCACCTCTTCGGGACGTTTTTGAACCGGAGGGGCGTAAAGGAGCGGATCGAGTCGAACCGGTTCCGGCCGGTCTACCGCCTGAAGTACTACCTCCTGGCGGGCTTTTTGGCCGCGGCGGCGTTCGGGGCGATGCAAACGGGCCTGATGGATCCCATCGCGCTCCTCTGGCGATCGTTCGCCAACGGCGTTCTGCCCGTTGCGCGCGACGCGATCGGCCCCGCGCCTTCCGTCGGAATCCCCGCAAGCCCCCTGCACGCCCACGGCGGCTGGGTCATCCTCTCGATCTTCGTCGCGATCCTGCTTTTGAACCGGGTCGTGCCGCGGTTCTGGTGCCGCGCGCTCTGCCCCCTGGGGGCGTTGCTGGGTCTCGTCGGGAAGTGGAGCCTCTGGAAGATCCGGCGCGATCCTTCCACCTGCACCGCCTGCGGCCTCTGCGCGGCGGACTGCGAGGGGGCCTGCGATCCGAACGAGAAATTGCGCGCCTCGGAATGCGTGATGTGCCTCAACTGCCGCGACGCCTGCCCGCACGGCTCGATCACCTACGCCTGGCTGCCGTCCGTGGACGGCGAGCGGAAGTCCCCGGACTTGGACCGCCGTCGCGTCCTCGGCGGCCTCTTCCTCGGCGCCCTCGCAGCGCCTGCCATCGGCGCCCTGCAGCGCGTCGCCCTCTCGAAGGATCGCGTCATCCGTCCCCCGGGGTCGCTCGCGGAGTCCGAGTTCCTCGATCGCTGCATCAAGTGCGGGGCCTGCATGAAGGTCTGCCCGACGAACGTGCTCCAGCCCGCGTTGCACGAGGCGGGCCTTGCCGGCCTCTGGACGCCGATCCAGGTGAGCCGCCAGGTTCCGGAGGGCGTTTCCGGCGTCGGCTTCTGCCAGTCGGACTGCGTGCTCTGCGGCCAGGTCTGCCCCACGAAGGCGATCCAGCCGCTCACCGTCGAGCAGCGCAAGGGCCGCGCGGATGCGCCCTACGACAGGCCCGTCAAGGTCGGCACCGCCTTCTACGACCTCGGCCGCTGCCTTCCGCACGCGATGGGAATCACCTGCCTCGTCTGCGAGGAGGTCTGTCCGGTGAGCCCCAAGGCGATCCAGACGCGCCTCGAGAAACGCGCCGTCTCGCGCGTCGATCCGAAGACCGGCCAGAAGACCGAGGAAATCGTTGAGCTCCAGCTGCCCTACATCGTCCCCGATCGCTGCATCGGCTGCGGCTCCTGCGAGAGCGCCTGCCCGATCACGGACCTCCCCGCCGTGCGGGTCTCCTCCTTCGGCGAAAGCCGCGAGCGCCAGTACCGGACGGGCTTTTTGAAAAGGACGTAGGGGACGGATGCGAAGGACCGGCGTCGCGCTTGCGGGGCTGGCGGTTGGGTTCCTTGCGGTCGGGGCGGGAAATGTCCCTCTCGCCGGCATGAATCGGGGCATGGGGGTATACCGATGAGGATTTCGACGGCGTGCCTGGCCTTCCTGGCGGTCATGGGCTGCTCGCGCGCGGGGGGCGAGGCCGCGCCGGTCCCGGCCGAGCCTGCCAAGGCGGCGTCGCCCGCGCCGGAGACGCCGAAGGCCCCGGACCCCGCGAAACCGGCCGATCCCGCGAAGCCGCCGGAGCATGGACACCTGAACGGCCAGCGGCCTTTCAAGCAGTTCCGCAAAGAATGCCTCCGCAAACCCGCGGTCTTCCTCGATCTGTTTCCAAGTGTCTCGCTCAAAGGGTGATGGTGTCTTTCTTTTCATAGTTT
>CAYHQZ010000114.1:0-12787 GCA_964358555.1 uncultured Planctomycetia bacterium | reverse complement strand
CGCATCCACCGCCCCCGGCCCCATCCTCATCATGGCCGAGTAGGCGGCCGGACGCGACGCGTCGTTCTCCAGCATCGAGAGCAGATCCGGCACGGCCGTGACGGCATCGGCCCCAATTCTGCCGAGCGCCCGGATGGCAGCGTTGCGGACGTCCGTGTCTTCGTCTTGAAGCGCTTTCCGGATCTCGGCGAGGGCCGGCTTCGCCCCCGGACCGTAGGTTGCGAGGATGCCCAGCGCGATCCGGCGGATCATGGGCTCCGGATCCTTGAGCGCCGGCAGGATGCCCGGAATGGCCGTAGGCCCGATCTTCTGAAGGGTTTGCTCGACGTGCATCCGCAGCCGATGGTGGGCGAGCAGCGGCACCATGACCGGCACGGCTGCCGCGGCCGGCTCTCCGATGCCGGACAACCCCGCCAGGGCCGCCATCCGGGTCTCGTCGTCATCCTTCTTCCGAAGCCCCGTCACGAGGGCCGGGACGGCCTCCTTTCCTCCAGGCCCCAATTCCCCCAGGATCCGGGCGACGTTTTGGAAGAGCAGTGGATCGTCCGTCTTGACGGCCGCGACCAGGTCCGGGATGGCTGCCGGGCCAATCGCTTGGAGAGCGGAGGCGATGGCCGAATGGATGTCGGCCCGTTTCGGGCTCTTCAGGATCCGGATGAGCCCCGGCACGGCGGGCTTGGCTGTTGCGCCCATCTTCGCGAGCGCGGAAGCGGCAGCCAGCTGCGCTCCGGGATCGTCGTCGTTCTCCAGGACCTTTGAAAGGATCGGCACGGCAGGCCCGCCCAGTTTCTGAAGCTCCATCGCTGCGTCCGCCCGGCGCTGGGAGTCGGGGGAACGAAGCCTGGATGCGAGATCCGCGAGCCGTTCCTCGGGTGTAAGCGTCTTCGGTTTCTCTCCCGCGACCAACGCGAGCGGAATCGCCAGCAGGGTCAAAACGATCCATCCGATTCGGTTCCTCATGGTTTCGTAGGGTAGCACACGAGTGGCCCCCGGCAACGGCCGTGGCTATCATCCGAACCCAGTCCATGGCCCCAGAATCCCCGCGTCGGTCTCTCCTGCGCCACCTGCTTTCCTGGAGGGTGCTCGTAGGTCTCGGGCTCGTGGGCATCCTCGTGACCGGCGCCTTCAGCACCCCGCGCGAGACGAGGAAACCGGATGCCGCGAGAAAAGAGGATGCGAAGCAGTTCCACGACCTTGCCATTCGTGCGGAGAAGGCCGGGCGCTTCTCCGAGGCCGTGGAGCTTGCGGAGAAATCCTTGGATTTGGTCTGGAACCAGCCCGATCTCCTCGCGCTGCTGAACCGGATTGCGGAGAAGCATCCGGAGCTGCGAGCGAAAGCGCGCCAAGTGGCCGTCCGGTACGAGACGATGATCCGGCTGCTCGAAAAGGGCCCGATAACGGCCGGAGATATCCGCCCGCCCGACCCCCCCGGCACGCCCTCTGTCGCGCCCCATTCGCCCATTCCAGGGGGTAGCCGGCCTGCTATCCTGCCCCCGCCGGGTTTGCCGGGCCATCTACGACCGCCTGGCGGCACCGGGGTGCCGAAGCCCTGGAAACCGCCAGCTCCCCAGCCAGGCGGTTTACCTCGATAGGTATGGGGGGGCGGCAGGCCGATAGGGCGGCATATCTGGCGGAGAAAGGTGCATGACTTTCGGGCTTGACAACCCTTCCTTATCTACTAGCCTTCCGTTTTCAACGGTCTAACGAGTAGCGCCACGGCGGGACGTAGGGATGGAACTGGTCAAGATCCGCAATTGAAGAAGAATGGGACGTGGACGTAGTCGGATCTCTTTCCCGGAGGGTTTCCTTTGACCAATTTGACGCTAAGAATGTTTACGCGCCCGCGCGCTTTCCTGGCCTCTCTCGCCGTTATAGCCGCCTCGATTGCCCCGTGGGGCGTCGCCGTCGCCCAGACTCCGCCGGCTCCGCTCACCCTCAATCTCTCCGAACACCCGGCGGGGCAGGCTCCGGACGTTTTTAAGGGCCGGGGTTCCATCTCCGCCGCCGTTTTGTACCGCTTCCGCATGACGCCCTCCGATGCACAACAAGCCGTTGTGGGCCATTTGGATGTTTTGTTCAGCGAAGTCAAAGAGTTCGTTTCGACGGATTTCAAGAACGTCTTCCTCGTCGAGGACGCGAACGACAACGGCCAAGCCGATGCGTCCGAAACCGTGCGCCTGCCCGGGATCGTCCGGATGCGGGAGGCCGACCAGCAAGTCCATTTCCAGGGGGCCGTCTCCCTCTCGAGCGCGAAGTCCTACGTCCTGATTGCCGACTTAGCCTTCGCTCCTCCCGGCGGAGCGTTCACGCTCTCGCTAATAAGCGACAACGTGGACGCCCGGGACAATTCCGGCGTGCCGATTCTCGTCAACGGATCCGTCTCCTCGGCCTCGCATGAGGAGGAAGTCGCCCTCGGGGTCTATTACGTATCCGCCCCCAACGGTTCGGATACCTACTCCGGTTCGGCCGCCTCCCCATGGAAGACGATCCAGAAGGCCGCCAGCACCATCCCTGCCGGCAGCACGGTCATCATTCTCCCGGGCACCTACGCCGGAGGCATCGTCTGGCAGACCCCGGCCGTCCCGAACGCCCGTACGGTTTTCAAGGGCGATCAGCGAACGGGCGAGGTCATCATCGATACCGGGCTCGGCAGCCCCGGCTTCACCGTGGCGAAGGCCAGCAACGGCTCCGTCACCCTCGCGGATTTCAGGGTAACCGGCAGCGGGTCTCTCGGGATCATTTCGGACGAAGCGCCTTCCGTCTTCATCGAGCGCGTTGCACTCCAGGGAATTACAGGCGACGGGATCCGCCTCATCAATGCTCCCGGCTCGAAGGTTCTTCATAGCGAATCCCGCTCGAATCGCGTCGGCCTGAAAATCACCGCCTCGGATGCCGTTGTGGTGTCGGATTTCCTTGCCGCCGGGAATTCCAACGAGGGCGTCTACGTGACGACCACGTCCAACGTCGTCATCCGCAACGTCACCGCTCATGGAAACCAGCACGGCTTCCATTTCGAAGGCAATAGCGGCACCCGCACCATCACGGATTCCATCGTCACCTCGAACACCGGGAAAGGGATTTGGCGCGAGGCTGGAACGCTCAATCTCTCGCACAACGACGTATTCGGAAACGGGACCAATTATGTCGGTGCTTCCGCCGGCCCGTCCTCATTCTC
This sequence comes from uncultured Planctomycetia bacterium, assembly GCA_964358555.1. GTDB lineage: Bacteria > Planctomycetota > CAYHQZ01 > CAYHQZ01 > CAYHQZ01 > CAYHQZ01. The sequence continues at coordinate 9,612 of CAYHQZ010000114.1, read as the reverse complement.
GTCCGATCCCCTGTATGTGAATCCGGCCGGCGGGAATTTCCGTCTTTCCCAGACGGCCGCAGGGCAAGGCTCGACCTCGCCCGCCGTGGACTTTGGCTCCGATTCGGCCCAGAACCTGGGCGTCTCCGATAGAAGCACCCGGACGGACAACGCCCAAGACAGCGGCACGGCGGATCTCGGCTATCACTATCTGATACCGGGCTCTCTCGACCTTGCGCCGCCCTCCGTCGCGATCTCCGCGCCCGTTGCCGGAGCTTCCACGAACGTCCAGCAGGTATCCATTACCGGAACGGCCTCCGACAACGCCACCCCCGGCTCGTTGATTTCCGTCTCCGCCGCCGCAGCGGGAGGGGAGCGCGTGGCCCTCGCCGTCGACTCCTCCGGAAACTTCAGCGGAACGGTTTCCCTGGTCGAAGGGCTTGATAACGAGATCATCGTCTTCGCCCGAGACGCCGCCGGCAACCTCGGCACCGCCCGGACGCGCGCGCGATTCGACGTCGTCGCTCCGGATCCGCCCGGAAGCCTCTCGTTCAAAACGCTGACGGAGACGAGCCAAAGGGTTTCATGGACCCCGCCGGCCGCGGATGGATCCAACCTTATATATGCGTCCTTCAGTCCGACCGCGATGGACCAGGTCGTATTCCAGGACACCGTCTGGGTCTACGTGGACGGCTCGACCGAGGCGAAGGGGGTTCAAAGGGAATTCGAGTTGGCAAGGGGCCTTCGCACGATCAGCGCGGACAAGTCCAATACATCCGAAAACTACCTGCATCTGACGGCCTCGCGCCATGCCACGGTATTCGTCGGCTACGACAAGAAGGACGCCACGATTCCGAATTGGCTTTCCTCGAATTTCCGCGCAACAGGGATTTATCAGCCGGTAACGGACTCGACGATCGGGAAATTCACGCTTTATTCCCGCTCGATCCGGGCAGGCCAGGAGCTGGCCCTCGGCGGCAATCTCGCCGCGGGCGTCAATTCGAACGGCCAGAAGCAATACATCGTTTTCGCCATAGCGCAGGACAACGCCGGCGACATCGTCGCCTACAACGTCTACCGGCGGCTTCCGGGCGGGACGTTCGAGCGGATCAATCCCTCGCCTGTTTCGTCCTCTTCGTACGTGGATCCAGACGTCGTGCCGGGAACCGCGCACGAATATGCCGTGACGGCGATCGACGCGGCTGGAAACGAATCCCAGCTGTCCGCCGTCTCATCGCGCTCGATCAGCCAGCCTTCGATCCTTCGCTTTAGCATCTCCCCGAACCCGATCACGCCGAACGGCGACGGCGCGGATGAAACGGCGATCGTCTCCGCATCGATCACGCGCTCGTCGGATTGGACGGTATCCATCAAGACGACGGGCGCGACGCCCGCCGAAATCCGTTCCTTCTCCGGCAGCGGCGCGGAGGTCTACGCCGTCTGGGACGGCAAGGATTCCGGCGGCGCCTTGGCGGCCGACGGAAACTACTTGATCGAGTTGACCGCCACGGCATCCGGCATCGGAACCGCCCAGGCGTCGGGAACCATCTGCCTCGATACGGACGGCGATCAGGACAACGACGGCACGATAGACCTTCTCGACGCGGCGCCGCAGGATCCGAGCGTCCAGATTGATACAGACCTCGACGGCAGGAACGACGCCGTCGACGCCTATCCGTTCGATCCGACGAAACAAGACCAACCCGTCCAGATCGTTGCGCCAAAGACGGGGCAATCGAGCACGGCCACGAATCCCCTCGTCCTGACGGGGCAGGCATTCGATCCGGATCAGGCCGATCCGGCGAACCGATGGCTGGACGCAGCCCTTCTGGAGTGGCGCTCCTCCGTAAACGGCCTTCTTGGCTACGGCCGGGTGCTGACCGTGCCCTCAAGCACGCTTTCGCTTGGAGCGCATGAAATCAGCCTCGTCGCCCACAAGGCTTCCGGCGACGAGACGGCTTCCATACAGATTCAGATCGTCTCCACGGCCGTTCCGAATACGAATCCCAACATCACGATCACATCCCCCTTCGATGGCATGCCCGTAAGCCAAGGCCGGAACGTCTTCATCGGCGCCAAGGCGGCCGATGCGGAGGACGGGGCGCTGTTCGGGCCCGCGATCCGGTGGACCTCCAATCTCTCCGGCTTCCTGGGCGTCGGCGAATGGATCGTAACGAGCAACCTGCCGGTCGGCGCCCACGAGATCACCGCGACCACGAAGGATTCCCGGGGGAACACGAAGACGTCGAAGGTGAATCTGGTCGTGCAGAACGGATTCGTCAGCGCACAGCTGTGGGATTATCCGTGGAACGATTCGAGTGGATCGGTCCAGCGCAAATCCTCCGGCTCGCCCAGCCTGCCCTATCTCGACGGAGAGCGGACGGCGGGAATCGTATTCGAGCAGTCGAACGCGGCGGAAAACGGGTGGTTCGCCTACGATCTCGGGCGGCATTACGACATCGCGGTCATCGAAGTCGGGGCCATCGACGGATCCACGAAGCCCGGGACCATTCAGGTCGATCTCGACGGGAAAATCATCAAGGTCTCGGCCACCCTGGTCCCCGAGCGGAACGCCTATGTCTACATCGTCGAGATCACGGGCGTGAACGAAATCAAGATTCACGACAATCCGAAAAAAATCCTGGTTAGGGTTTCCGTTTACCAGAAACAGCTCGACATCCGGATCGTCAAGGGCCCCACGAAGCCGGGAACCGGCAAGGACGCGGCGGGAATGGACATCCCGCAGCGCACTATCATCCAGCATGAAAACCTCGGCTGGAGCGGAGAAGGCGAGTCGGACGAGCGGCCGATCGGAATCGACGACAATGTCCAGTGGACGGGAAATTCCCTGGCGGCGGATGACAATCGAAAAGTCCTCGGGAATTTCGTTCCGCCGGAATACCTCCCGAAAAACCTCGTCGGCGGGACGCAGGCCTGGGCGTACGCGATCCTGGCCGTTCGCGTAAAGCAGGAGGTATCCTCGCGTCAATACTTTGTGCGCGTCGCGCCGATAGAGGCTTCGGAATCCATCAAATTCCAGGAGATCGATCAGTCGACCGGATTTCCGAAGATAGGCGCCGATGCGACGAAGGAAATCTTCCTGCCGATTTGCGGGGTAAGCGAAGGGGTTGCCTGGACCCCGCCCTTCATGATGTATGTGCGGAAAGACGATGCCCGGAATATCTGCCGGCAGATCCGGGCGACGCTCGTCGAAGGCGGCGAGCACCGGGCGACGAACGTCCCGCCAGACGAGGACGAGTTCTGGGTGATGCGCCGGGGCGCAGAACTGGACATTGTCATGGACCAGGCCCGGAAGGAGAAAGGGGCAAAGGGCGTCGTCGGGATTACCGAATCCGAGCGGGAGCAGGTCGTGGACGGCCTGCCTCCCGATCCGATGCCTCCCGTCGAGGGAAGCCCGAAAATCGCCAAGAGCGCGCTGACGCGCGAGCCGGCCCCGAACCAGGCAACGCTGACAAGCTCCACCACGAATCTCGTCGAAGTCCCCGGCGGCCTCTGGTTCATCGACATCGCGTATCGCCCTACGTCGATCGGACGCGTTGAATACGATCCAGGGAGGACCTCCGGCCCGATCCCCGACGGCAGCAAGCTACATTACATTCCGAAGCCGGTTTACACGTCCTCGCTTCTGGTCGCCGACTTGGATACCGATACGGACTATTCGTATACCGTCTGCCAAGGCCAAGAACGAAGTGTCACCGATAATGACGACACCGACGAGGTGCTTGAGGAATATCCGCTTGGCGCCTTCGTGCTGACGAACGACGACAACGACAACAGGAATCTCGCGGATTCCAAACCGGTTACGGATCGGGACGAATGGGGGCTGACTACAGTCCCCGCCGGCCTCGTTGCCGCCGAGGACGATTTCGAACGCTACCAGGTGCGGCTTGGGAATCCCATTTCGGGCAACGTTCCGGGCACGGGCGTTGTCCGGCTCTCCTGGGAGGATCGATCCGACGTGCGTTTCAAGGGCTGGAACATCTCCTCCCAGATCCGCCTCTGGTACTGGGTCCGCCAGAATCCGATCCTGAACCAGAACCAGACGACGGCGGGACCGCGGCTGGTTCTCGACCGCGTAAACCTCGAGCCGGCGCCGGTACGAGGGCTCGCTATCGGCCGGAATTCCTCGATTCACACCTGGGATCTCGCCGATCCCGACGAGCGCGACGATTTCATCGCCGTGAAGGACAACCTCTGGATCGAAGGCGTCCAGCCGGGAATGGCGAGGCTGACGCTTGATTATTTGGACGGCGGCCCGGCGATGCAGGATCGGATCGACGTCACGATCCTGGGCGAGCATTTCGAGGGTTCCGGCGACGGGCTTTCGCCCACCGTGGCGGCTATCGAAGGCAGGGCCAGCGTCAACTTGAACGACGGCAACGTATTCGCCGCCGAGCCGATGACGTCCGTCTCGACGCCGTCCCCGCTCGCCGACAACGTCGTCTACTCGTACAACTCCCGAAGCGAGTTTTGCGACCCGAACCTCGTAACCGACAGCCCCGAGGAATCCAGCCGGAAAGCCGGCTGGTCGATGAACTTCAACAAGCGGATCATCGAGACGGGGCCGGCGCTGGTTCAGTTCGGCGCGAGCGGGGAGAAAACGTTCTTCTATGTCGAAGACGGTCGCACCCGGACATCCGATCGGTCCACGGAGAAGTGGACCGTCTATGAGAGCGACAAGACGGTAGCCCAGCAGGCGATTGCGGAAGGCCTGATCGGCGCGGGCACGAACGATCCGAGCGACGTCTATTACGCGGAGCCGCGGAAGGGCGCCTATTCGAAAGTCCTCGCCTTCGGAACGAGGCACATCCGCCGCGGGTATCTCGTCCGGTATCCGTCCAATTCCTTCGAGGTCTACGACGCCCAGGGATTCCTCGTGCAGATCCGGGACATCGAGAAGCGCAATTTCGTGGATATCGAGCGCTCGTCGGAAGAAAAGCGCCAAATCCAGCGCGTAGCCGTCAAGGCCAAGGGCGCCGTGAAGGCCGGACAAGGCGACGAAACGTTCACCTATGCGGATTACCAGATCACGACATCCGCGCAGACGCAGGTGTTCTCGAACGGCGGGAACAACCCGGCGACCTTCGACGGCTCGACATTCGCGGGATTCGGAATCACGCCGCATTCGGACGGAACGTTGAAGTGGGAGAAGACGGGCAATCAGCTGAAATTCACGGACGCGAAGACCAGCGCATGGACGATCGATCTGGATCCGGACGGCCGCGCGTTGAAAATCACGAGGCCGGAAATCCCCGCGCCTGAAATCCCCGCAATCGGCTATTCGATTGCCGGGGAATCGGCATCGGCAGAGGCTCAGACGCTTCGGAAAGTACGGGAGATTCGATATGCCCCGGAAGTTGAAGATGGGGCGAATCTAGGTGCCGCGACCGTTGTCGGCTGGATGCAATCCCGGAAGAAGGGCGGCGGCGGCATCATCGAAGCGAATCCGGCGGAAACCCGGTACGAATTCGACCGCTGGCATAATTTCACGACCAAGATAAGGGACGGGGAGGGGCAGGAGAGCCGGTCGGTTCAGCGCTCAATCCGATACGGATACAACTGCGCCCTGTTCGCAACGGACGTCCGCGCGGGAGCCTTCGATCGGCTGACGGCGGAATCCTATCTGCCGGCGCATGCGGTCGGGTCGCGTTGGAGCTACGACGCCGACCTGCTCGCTTCGCAAGGTCAGGACTACGTTCCGCATCTCGACAGCGCCACGAACGCCGAGAACGAGATGACGGCCTACTCGTATTACGAGTCCAACGACCAGCTCGAATTCCACATGCCGCATAGGGTGGCGTCGCCTTCCCGGAAGGACAGTGCGACCTACGAATTCGACGGCAACGCAGACACGACGAAGATCACGAACGCCCGCGGGGGCGTCACCACGATCACCCGCGGCGGTCCCGGGAACGCGGCGCTCTCGACGAGGGAGGAGTTTACGAACAAGGATGGCGCGCCGGGGGTTTTCGAATACGAGTATTACGGCGCGGGAACGGGAATCGGGACAGGAACCCAGGGGCGATACAAGAGCAGCACGCACACTCTCAACGGCACGCACACCGCCAGCGTCAAGGCGTACGACCCGTACGGCCGGCCGAAGCAGGAAGAGGATTACGATTCCCCGCACCGCGTCGTCGATACGAGCTACAACGACATGGGGCAGATGACGAGGGTCGAAGGCCCGTATCGAAGCCCGGCGGGTCCGAACGACACGATCAAGCCGATCGCCGTCTACGAGCACGACCGAAACGGAAACGTCCTGACGGCCTCCTGGAACCAGGCCACGGGCAGCAACATCGCGGGCGAGGTGCTGGCGGCCGGCGGGGAGACGAACGTCACGGAAACCTACGGCGTCGATCCCTTGAACCGCCGGATTTCTTCCGCGCGCTCCGGCAACGGCATCCAGGCGGAGGCATATTTCGACGAGGACGGCAATTCCCTCATCTCCGTTGCCCACGGCTCCGGTTCGGGAGATGCGCGCTCCATGAACCAGATATCCATGATCGAGCGAGATGCCATCGGCAGAAGTGTCGCGGCGACCGCGTATCCGAATGCCGACGGGTCGGTGAAGATCCGGACCCGGGCGGAGTATCGGTTCACGGAGGACGGCGCCGAGACGGATACCTACAGCGCCAACGACGCCTCGGCGTTCTGGCGGACGAAGACGGACAGGGTATTCAGGGCCGTATCGGCCTCGACGCCTCCGGTCCAGGCCGGCGGATCCCCCGTCTCCGAGCTCATGAAGGTCCAGTTCGTAAACGGCCTGCCGAGAAGCACCTCGGTAAAACGCGGAGGGGTCTATCACACGACGACGACGGAATTCACGCAAGGCGATCTCCCCGAGACGACGACCGTGCCGGCCATCGGCAAGTTCGAGCAAAAGTACGACGAAGCCGGGATGCCGAAAAGCGCCACCACGCCGGACAACGACTCCACCGTCATCGAACGCAACCGCTACGGCATCGCGGAAGTCGTGTCGCAATCCGGAGGCAAGCGCAGCGTCATCACCCCGGATGCGAACTTCATGGCGAAGCAGTCGTTTACTTCCGGCGTCGATCCCTCGACCAACCTGCCGATGATCGCCAACCAGATGTCCGTCGAGCGCGACAACCTCGGCGCCGTCAGCAAGCAGACCTGCGCGGGATTGGAGGATCTCTTCGGCCTTCCCCCGGGAACGAAGCTCTCGTCCACGGTGCAGCGTGGCCCCGAAGGCATGGCCGTGGTCGCCACCGGTCCTTTCAGGAGCCGCACCCGCGTCGAGGAAGCGGATTCGAACCTCTCCGTCACCAAGTGGCGAGCCCCCGACGAGCTCCAGACGCTCTGCGTGCCGACAGCGCTGGGCGTCACGGTTTCCGAGAAGGAAGGGGTTCTAAATCCGACGGAGCGCCTCGTGGACGGGATAGGCGCGCTGCGCAAGGTCTCCATGCCCGATCCGGCGTCGCCAAAGGCGGTCCGGGAGTCATATCGCTACATCCGCGACTTCGACGGCGCCGTGGTGGCCGAACTTGCGAGGGAAGACGTCGTGGAAGGCCAGGAGCGCTTCCGGATCCAGGCGCTCTATGACCGAAACCCCCGGGGCGAGCTTGTGGGCACCTGGGTCCCGAACGGCCCGGACCCCGCGCCGTACCTCGTGGACGGAAGCCTCCAATACGTCCAGGGCTCCATCATCACGGCCTTGAGCCCGGATCCGGACAAGTACGACAAGACGGTACTTACGCTGACGGAGGACGGATTGCCGGAGACGATCACCCTGCCGACCGGCGAGGTGATAGAAATCCAGCGCGACGAGGCCGGCCGGGAAACGAAGCGGATTTTGCGCAAGAACGGCAAAGAATTCCCGACCGTCACGCAGTACCAAGGCACCCGCGTAAAGCGCGTTATCAATCCCGGCAACAACAGCACGGACCGGGAATTCGACGCCCGAGGCAACGTAGTCCTGGTCAAGGACGGCGAAGGAAACGTCACCCGGTACGATTACGACGCCGCCGATCGCGTGGTCCACATCCGGTTCCCCGCGGTGGAGGGGACGAAGGCGAACGAAGCCTTCTTCCGCTACGACGACATCGGCCGCGTGAAATCCGCCTCGTACCGCCGGACGGACAGCGTCCTCGACGCCTACACCTACGAATACAACGACAACCCCGACAACGGCTTCTCGCGGGAGGTGGTCCGCACCGATCCGAACCAGGACAAGATCACCTATCGGATGAACAGCCTCGGCCAGCTCGCGGAGAAGGTCTACGACGCCAACGATCCGGCCTCCCCCGACGAGGGCAAGATCACCCGCTACGCCTACGCCTCGTTCGGCGGCTCGTCCCGTCCCGTCGAGCGCATCGAGGTCTCGACGGACGGCGGGCAGACGTTCGTTGCCCATTTCAGCGCCTCCTTCCTTTCGGACGGCAAGGTCTCCACCCAGACCAACGAACGGATCGCAAAGACCCTGGACTTCGAGTACCTAAACCCCTCCGGCCAGCTCTCCCGGCTGTCCGCCTCCGGCGGAATCGTCCGGGACTACTCGCTCGACGCGAAGTACCGGGTAAAGCAGATAGCCGCGACGGACAACGGGGTTTCACGGCCGTTCGGCTTCTCCTACGACGCCTCCGATCGCACCATCGGGAAAACCTATCCCTCCGGCGTCGCGATTACGAATACGTTCGATGATGGCGGGAGACTCTCGCAGATCGAGGCGAGAAACGGCGAAACGCTGCTTTCCCGCTACACCTACGCATTGGACCGCTCCGGCCGGCGGAAGGGCCTGGAAGTCCGCCGCGGCGCGGAGGGCCTGCTCGCGCGGCGCTACACTTGGCAGCACGACGGAGCGGACAGGCTGGAGCGGGAGTTCCAGGAGGACGTCGCCGGAAGCGGCGCCGGGACGACGCATCACTTCTACACCATGGACGGCGCCGGGAACATCCTGGCGCGCGGGAACGTCACGGGAACGACGCCGTCCGTCGAGGCTTTCGATATCTCGCCTTCCGGCAACTTTGAGGGGCTGTTGAAGGTGGCGAGTGGAGAGGGGATGAGTGGCGTGCCTGCCGTCCTGGGGCCGGAGGCCCGAAGCTTTGTCGCCGATACCCGGCGGATCTCCAAGCAGGAAGTACGCCTGAAGGTGACGCTGGCGACCGAGGCCCTCCCTACGGCCGCCCCCGGCCGTACCGGGATCATTCTCGGCGGCCTCGATCCCATGAACCTCTACCTCGCCCGGGTGGTGGGCCAGGACATCCCCGGCACCGCTCCCAGCGAGGAGGGAGAGAGGCGCCTCGTCTACCAGATCGTCCAGGTCGTGGACGGCGTCCAGACTCTCGTCGCCGCTTCCGCAGAACAGTCCATCCCGCTTTCCCCGCCGGGCGCCGGCCCAGATGCCCTGCCTGATGCGGGCTCGCCCTTCACGCTGCGCGTCGCCTACGGCGACGAGGGCCTGCGGATCTACAGCGACGCTTCCGGCACCGAGACCCTGGCCCTGGAGGCACCGTCCCTGACCATCCTCAACGGCCGCCTGGGCCACGCGGTGGGGGCGGATCGATCGGATCTCGCCCCGTTCCATCCCACCGAACTAGTCTTGGAGCCCTCTTCCTTATATCTGGACTCCAACGGGACGGCGGAAGGCTT
>CAYHQZ010000113.1:0-12867 GCA_964358555.1 uncultured Planctomycetia bacterium | reverse complement strand
GAGCGACGGCCGGTATACGAATTCATGGCGTTCGCCCTCGCTCCGACAGGTCGGCGCGATCCGAGCCCCCACCCCTCGCCCTTCTTGTTTTTCGGTTCCAGGAATACAGGGGTCGGCGCCGCCATGCCGCCTTCGAGAAGCCGGACGGGAACTTCCATATAATGACGGCAAATGGGCAACGGCGTCCCCGTCGACAAGATCCGCGTCCGGTGCGACTGCGGGGCCGGCATCCTCGCCCCGGCCGCGCTTGCAGGCTCGCAGGTCTCCTGCCCCCGCTGCGATCGGCTCGTGCGGGTCGTCGAATCGATCGAGGACCGCCCCCGTCCCCGAATCGAACCCGCCCGGCGGCCCCCGCCGCGCCCCAGGCCGGCGCCCACGCTCTACGAGGACGAATACCCGGAGGAGGACGGCGCCTACGAGCCGGCCCCAAGGCGAGCCCCGCGCGGGTCCGCGCGCCCCCGAACCCGGATCGTCGTCCGCACCGGCGGCCCCAGCCAGGCCCTGCCCATCGGCCTCGCCGCGGCGTTCTTCCTGGGGATGGTGATCCTCGTCGTCGTCGTCCGGACGAACGCGGCCCGCGAGGCCGAGAAGGCCAACGAGAAGCCCCCCGCCGGAAAGACCGGCGGCGGCCCCGCGCAGCCGACCGCACCGGAGCCCCCGCCCCCGCCACCCCAGAAGATCGAGAGCTACTCCATCGGAATGAAGTTCGACGCAGGGGCCTTCTCCTGCAAGGTGACGGCCCTGCGGGTCCTGCCCTCCATCGCCGGCGCCACCCCCGCGAGGGGCCTCGGGTACATCGCGGTCGAGGTCGAGACCTCGAACGGCGGCAAGGATCCCGTCGAGTTCCCCAGGGACTCGTTTTCCCTCCTCGACAACTTGAACAAGCCCTACAAGCCCTCCGCCCTCGCCTCCGCCGCCTACGCCACCGTGAACCCGAAGCGCTTCCCCGGCAACCCCATCCCCCCCGGCGCGACGCGCCTCTTCCCCCTCGTCTTCGAACTCCCCGACCTCGCCTTCGGAGCCAGCGCCCTTCTCCAGATCGCCACCGGGGAGGCCGGCGCCAAGGAGGTCACCGTCGTGTTGCGCCTGCCCCGCAGCGACGGAACCGTCGTGCCAAGGCTATAGCCCCGTCCCTACAGCGTGGGAATCAAGCCAAGGGAGCGCTCGAACCGCTCCATAAACTCCCGCCGATCCACGTCGTCCTCGAAGATCCGCCGCCGCTCGATCCCCCGGACAATCACATGGTGGAGCGCACCCGGCACGTCGATTCAAGCGAGACGAGGCATGGGCGGCAGGGTAGCGTGAGGGCGAGGATCCTGCAATCCTTCGTACGTCCCCTATTCCTCTATTCCTCAGGACCTCCGCCTCGGGTAGTGTCGCCGGGTTGCCCTCCATGAGCCCCTCGGCCTGGAGTGCGCGACGGTATTTCTTCTCGGTGTTGGGGCTGATCCCGAGAATCCGAGCTACCTCGCGGCGGCCGCGCTTCTCGCGGTGTAGGCGAACCAAGTCCTGCAGTAGATGCATCTCGACCCTCTCGGCTCCCATGGGCACCTCCTTGGGTTTGGGAAGCCGCAGAGGATGCCCGTAGGCGTGGCACGACCCACGCGCCTAAAATCTACCGCTCAGGCGCGTAGGGTTTCCGTGATCACCTTGGCCGCCCCGGCCGCGATCACTTTGGGTGCCCCGGCCGGGATCAGCTTGGGTGCCCCGGAGGGTGATCACATACCCTGCCCCGTGACACTCCCTGCCCGCCGTCCTCGACGCCGGCCCCGACGGCCCCCTCTTCAACCGCTGTCTCGATCGCGGCGTCCTCTACGTCCCCGGCGCCTACTGCTACGCCGGCGCCGCCTCGCGCGACGTCCCCCGCCACGAAATCCGCCTCTCCTTCTCCGAGCCCTCCGTCCCCGCCATCCGCGAAGGCGTCCACCGCCTCGCATCCTGCGTCCGAGAGGCCCTCGCCGGCCGTCAGCCCCGCGCGTCGAGGCTGGAGAAGACGGCGAGGTAATAGGTTGACAAGTAGAGGCTGGAAATCCTTCTTATCGAATTATATACGCCCCCCCACATCCCCACACCCTCAAGTGGCCCTTCGTTTATTTTTCATGCTCCCGACGTCTCTTTGCTACAAATCTCATTGCCAATATTACAAAGGCCAATAGGAGCACAGCGCCGGCAAGAATTTTCAACGCCCGATGCCCTTTATTGTCTTCCTCGGGCACTGCAGCACCGGCGAGATCCAATCTCTTACTCCGAAAGATTCTTTTTATGTACTCTTCTTTCCATGGGCCATCAAAAATAACCTGCATCTTTCCATCTGGCATTAACGTAGATTGCCAAGCGATACGATTATACCTATCGAGCGAAAGCCCCATTGTCAACGCTTCCCGAAGATTCTTTCGGCCTTTTGCGATTCTCACTGCAACCCTCACATCCAAATCGTTAATTCTTGTCGTAATGACAGATGTCTCCGGGCGTAGGGAAGGCACCAGTTTTGAATAATGGCTCAGCAATCCATCCGCACTCCCAGAAAAGCCGGGGTCTTCAAATATTTCCTCCATCGCATAACCATTTTTTTTGATTAGGCCATTTTCGACAATATGAAATACGCCTTTTTTGTTCTTATCTTCCAGCACCTCAACACCGCCCAAATGATCTCGAAGCCAGGACAACGCAGATCCCATATTTGCATTATCTTCTTTCTCGGGCGAGGACAATTTTCTTTCGACTAATCTTGGCTTATTCTGCACATATTCCATCTCAAGCGTGAAATACGTCCCGAACCTTTTCCCCATCTCGCCCAAGATGTCACTTAGCGCCTGCTCATTAACCCTTTCAATGTTCTGTGGCGCCGCAAGTATTATCAATAATGACAGGGCAGGCGACATGATGTCAAAAGATGGGGGTCGAGGAGTTCGCACGGGATATACGGAAACCTCACACGGTGACCATCACAAAGGAGAAGGCCCAGAAAGAGCCTTGAGGGGAAAGGGGATCCTTGACATGTTCATAGGTCCCTTATTCCTCTATTCCTCTGGGATTAGTTCATGTTCAGGGGGAAATATCGGGCTTGTGTTCGGTACCGGGTTTTGGCACAGGGATGACGTTTTTCCGAACGACATCGTGTCTTTCCGAGGAGACTTTCCGGAAGCCAGCACGCGCAGCGATTGCAATAAGGATGGTCATCAATAATAACGGAACACTAGTAGCAGCCCAAACATAGTGAAACAGGCTTCCGTCTAGCTTTAGCATCTGCATGGCAGATGTGTCAGAATATAGAAACCCATCAGAATCCATACTGCGAAAGTTGAAACTTAGGCGCGATGAACAGAACACTCCAAAAGCTGATAACAATAAAAAACAGGCGATGTAGGCTGGTATGGTAGAGATTCGCACCCAGCAGGACGAGATATATTTCCAAAGCAACGCAAGTAAGCATGCGGACAGAAGACCCGTAACTGTAAATGCTACGCATAATAACTTATTAAGCATTGACGAAGTTGGCCCTGTTAACCATCGAAAGAAAATAAATGCCAGAAATCCGGAAGATGAACTTAAAGCAATAAAAGAAGTTCGCCTCACCCTCAGCCTCACTTTCCTTCAAACATGAAGTATGTATTTATGTAATACTGATATGTATTAGGTATGTGTTTATCCCCTTTAAACTTTGTCGTTAGTTGTCCATTTGGATCTTTATATGCAAGTGCAACTGAACTGCCACCATCCAAAACCAAAATGTCCGTTGCCTTAGAGCTTAGAGCGTCAGCATAACTACCCACGCTTCCATTTCCGTTGGAAGTATCATGCTCTTTCTCGGTATTTGTTGTCATCGTAAAAATCATCTTCCAGCTAAATACGGGGGCCTGTCCCAACACTTGCGTAAATTTGTCCTCTCGCGATTTTGTGCATTTCGTATTCGCTGGAAGTAATCCTCCCATTGCCTCCCGAAATTTAGGATCTGGTACTTCGCCTGAACCAAAAGTAAATGTACCCGTTGCGTCCTGCGCAATATATCGCAATTTATCCGTAGTGTATTCCGCTATGGATTGCGCATCCATAGACGCGACGGATTTTGCACCGCCAGATATTAATCGCCCAACGCACTTTGTCGACTGTCCGCCTAAGTGCACAGTACTGCCAACAACTGCATCTACGAAATTTCCATTTATGACAACAGATTGGGTAGGGTATTTAGCGACAACGGCATCAATGCCTTTCAGCTCAGGTTTATTCCAATAAGTTTCAAGCGCCGTCATTTTTAAGCCTTCTTGTCGCATAACAACGATCCTGATCGCCTCCTTATTGTATTGTTTTTCTTCGGTAAAGAAAGAGGTTTTATTGCCTACGATATATGCCCTTGCGGCTTTAAAGTAATCGGGCGCACCAAACTCCCTGACGACTCGCACAGTGATTTTATCCCGGAGCCAAGAGACAGATTTATCTGGATCTGCATTATAGATACCATAGTTGAGTAGCAAGACGTAATCTTTTTGAAGATCTGGCGTTTCTGGGATTGCAAATATTCGCACGATATCTTTAACGGCTTCTCCGGCAGATACATCAAAAACATGTTGCGGTCTGATTCCAAATGCAAGCCCTTCGCTTGCAGTGAACCAAACCTGCCCAACACGATTTCCTCCATTGTCAAAATCCACGTTAAAATCAATTCCGTCGTCGTCATGCGTCGCATCATCTTTTGCGCCGTTAGAAACTTTGTTATCTGGGCGCATATAACACAGGGCAGTAATTTCGAGTGAGTCATCTTGGTTGTCAATAATTCCATTCATGTCAAGATCTGCCTTCAAATTAAACTTAACTAGCTGCGCGTTTTTTACCGCAACAATATTTTCGATGTCGGCATGATCAAGATGAAAGTGCATCTTTTCCGTTTGTCTCTCTCCCGCAAAGGGCGGCTACTTTCCCGCCGGGGCCTTCACGTCCGCGACGATCCTTGCGGCGGCGGTGTTGCCTTCGGCGTCGACGGCTTTGACGGCGACGGCGTGGGGGCCGGGGGCGATGTCGTCGGGGAGGGAAATCTCGAAGGCTTCGTCGCGGGAGTCGAAGAGGCCGTCTTTGGGGGCGGCGGGCTTCCAGACGTTGCCGTCGACGGCGAAGGTGAGGCTGGAGATGAACGACCAGGCGTCTCGGGCGCGGCCGGCGACTTTGCGGGTCTTCGCGTCGTAGGCGAGGTCGAGGATCTCGGGGCGGCCGTTGTCGACGAGGAAGGGCTCGCTCTCCTTCTCGACCGTGAACGAATCGTCGGGGGGGTTGCCCTTCTTGTCGGAGGCGCGCACCAGGACCCGGTAGCGGCCGTCGGGGACGCCCTCGGTATCCAGCGAAAGGTCGGTGTCGGTCAGGGGCTTTTTAGTCTCGGTCAGGGCGATCCAGGCCTTCTCGCCCTCGCCCCGGTAGAAGACCCAGAACTCGAGGGGGTCGCTATCGTCGTCGGAGACGGACCAGCGGATTTTTCGGTTCGTGGAGTGGGAGGACGGGGCCGACGTCGCGGCCGCCGCGGAGGAGGGGCCCGAATCGGGCTTGCCGCCCTCGGCGCCCTTCATGACGACGATCGAGGGGCCGGGAGAAGGCCTGGGGCCGTCGCCTCCGTCGCCGCCCGAGACGGACACGGAGTCGATCCGCGGCTTCTGGTTCTGGTTCAGGAGGTAGACCGTGAGCGATTTCAGGACGGGCTCGGGCGAGGCCTGCAGCTCGGCCTGGACCTGGATGTAGCGGCCCGGGGGGCTCGAAATCGCGCCCAGCCAGTCGCCCGTCTCCTCCTTGGGCTTCGCCCCGGCCGGCAGGGCCTTCACCTCGGCCCAGTCCGCCCAGGTCTTGTCGGGCTTCGGGGTGTTCCCGGAGCGGGACTTGAAGACGACGGCGCCCTCCCCCTCCATCGCGAGGTGGCCCCAGCGCGACAGGAAGGAGGCGTCGAAGACGTCGGAGGTGAAAAGCCCCGTCTTTGCCTTCTCTGGCTCGACGAGATAGGCCGCCCCGGGCTGGGCCGTCCCGACGATGCGCAGGACGCCCTTCTCGAGGCCGATGTGCAGGATCTGCTTCTCCTCCAGATCGAACATCTGGAAGGCGAGGTCCGGCGAGGCGATCGCGTGGACCTTCCCGCTCGTGCCCCCGGCGACGTAGGCGATCCGGTCCTTCCCAATCCGGAGGTCCTGCAGCGTCTCCCCGGGGAACCGACGCAGGAGCTCGACCCGCTGGTCTTTGAGATCCATCCGGTAGACCGCGGCGCCGGCGGGCGTCCCGCCGCCCTCGCCGCGCTTGGCCTCCGTTCCTACGCCCGCGGCCCGAATGATGACGGCGCCCGGGGAACCGCCCTCGGAAACGATGACGGGGGGCCGCGACGGCCCCTCGGAGCGTCCCCCGCGCTCGCTCTTCGTGGCGTTCAAGCCGACCCACAGCGTGCCGCCCTCGCAGACCAGCGTTCGGACCTCCTCCTCGGAGAAGTCGTAGATGATCCGGGCCTTGTCCTTCTGCTCGATCCGGTAGATGAAGCCCGTCTCGCCGCCGCCCGCAAGGAGCGCCCCGTCCGGCGCGACGGCGAGGGACAGGAGGTGCGCTTCCTCGCTCTTGTACCAGGTCTCGACCTTCCCGTCGGGCTGGATCCGGTAGATGCGGCCCTCGCCCTTGCCCTCGACGCCCGCGGCCGCGTAGAGGCTGCCGTCGGCGCCCTGGACCATGTCCCAGATGTAGGGGTCGGGAAGCTTGGCGATTTCCTTGCCCTCGGCCTTCTCGCCCTTCCCGTTCTTGGCGTCCTTGTCCGCCTGGATGGTGATCCGCCAGACCTTTCCGTCGGGGAACGAGGAGGCGAAAATGTCGCCGGACTTGTCCCGAATTAGGTTCATGAGGGCCATGGCTCCCTCCACCGCGAAGAGAGGCTGGACGATCTCTCCCCTCACGCGCGCCAATCCCGCGGGCGACCCGGTCGCCAGGAGAATCCCGCCCTTCTCGTCGATGAGCGAGTCCCAGACCTGCTGGGATTCCGTCTTGAAGCGCTTCGCGTCGTAGCCGCGATGGAGGGCGTCCTTCGAGGAGACCATCAGCCGCTCGATTTTCCCCTTGCGGAACGAGGATTCGGAGTCGGTCACCCACTTCTTCGTCGCAACCCCCTCGGCGGAGCGGATGCCCAGCGCGAGCAGGAGGCAAACGAGGGCGAGCGCCAGGCGACGGCTCCGGGCGCGGGCTGCAGGAGCCGGGACTTTGGACTTAGGACTTAGGACTTTGGACTTCATGCTCGTTTCCCCTTCCTATTGCCCTCCGCGCCGATCCACTTCGATCGACGCCGAGTCGCCGCCCATGATCACCCAGGGGGTCTCGAACCGGACCCATTCGGGTTCGCTCGATCTCATGGCGCCCGTCTCCCCTCCCTGCAAAAAAGCCTCCAGATACGAGGCGGGGAGGTTCTTGATGGAGCGCCCCTCGAAGAAAAGCCCCGGCCGCACGGGGCTCCAGGAGACGGCGAGGTCGGTCGAGCGATGGAACTTCTTCAGCTTCCGGATGATGTCTTCGGTCGTCTCCGGGGGGGCCGGGTCCGGGGAGATGTCGGTCGCGCTTCCGATCCGGACCGGGAAGGCGCCGCCGGGGGCGTCCTTGGGGATCTCGATGTCGTAGAGGCGGACCACCGGCTTCTGGCGATAGGGCCGGAACGTGACCTCCAGGGGCACGCGCTCGCCGGGCGCGGCGCGGCGCCGCAGGAAGCGCGTCCGCTCGATGCGGGCCGCCTTGGCCCCGCGCTCGACCTTGATGTCCCACTCCATGGACTCGACCGAGACCTTGCCTAGGCTGTTGAAGAGCAGTTCGAGGAACGGGTCCACCATCCCGAAATCGAGGGGAGCCCCGCCCCCGGGGAAGCGGTCGCTTCGCTCGATCGTCTCGCCGGGCAATCCGGCCTTGCCCTCGAGGCGGATCCGGAGGGTGTATTCCGCGGTGAGCAGCATCTCCTCGGTGTAGACCTCGCTCGACAGCACCGACCCGACGAGGGCCGCGATAACAAGTTCGGTGACGATCCCTTCGTTGCGGATGACCTCGAGCCGCAACTCTTTTTTCGCGCCGGTTCCCACGTTCTCGACCCGGACCCGCAGCGGCAGCATCCGGCAGGACGTCCCGATCACGCCGGCAACGCAGGCCAGGCGGTCCTGGACGAGGCTGCCTACGGTTTTCACGGGGGAGGCGAACTTGAACGACGTGGCCTGGCTCGAGAGGACCCCGTGGACGAAGGCGGTCGTCATCGGGGCGTGCAATTCGCCCGCCTCCAGGAAGGGATGCCCGAACGCGACGACCTTCTTGCCGTCGCTCCAGGTCACGGTCCCGATGGCCGTCATGTCCCAGTCGCCCCGCAGGAGCTGGACCCCGATGGCCGCGCCGGGCTCGAGGGTCGGCTCGGGCTCGCCGCGAAGCGACGGCGCCCCGCCCCCCGCGCCCTGCATCAGCGTCCAGCCGCGGCGCCCGAATCGCTCCCGGAGCCGCTCGAACAGGGCCGGCGGGCAGCCCGAGACCACGAGCGGGACGGAGACGGGCCGCAGGCCTTCCCGCGAGGCCGCGCGCGGGGCGGCCGAGAATTCGAGCGGACGGGCGGCCTCCGCGAGCATGTTCCCGATGGGCGTGACACCCGCGACGGGCTCGTTGGAGAATTCCCAGCCGTAGGAGATCGCCCCCGCGAGCCGGCCCTCCAGGTAGACGGGGCTGCCGCTCATCCCGGCGATGACCTTCGTCTTCTCGAGATTCTGCCCGGCGCAGCGGACGAGGATCAGGTCCATCTTCGGGAATACGTTCTTCAGGACGTCGACGACCTCGACGTCGAAGCGCTCGGGCTTCGTGCCCTTGAAGACCGAAAGGCCGTAGCCCTTCATCCCCGGCTTGATCTCGTCCGGCGAAATCGTGGCCGGCGTCGAGGCCGCTTCGGCGACGGCAAGGCAGGCGATCGAGGCCGCAAGGACGCCGGCTCCCAGCATGCGGCCTGTTCGCTTCATGCGGTCCTTTCCATGGATACGGTATCCGATTTCCATGCAAACGATCGGGGGTTCCGGCTACGGCACGGCCGCGTGCGCCGGCGGACCCCAATTCCCCGCCCCGTCGCGCGCGCGGACGTGGAACCAACGGGCCCCGGGGCCGGACGGAACGTCCTTCAGGACGGCCCGCGGGGCGTCCCCGTCGGGCGTCTCGTCGGGGGTCGTGTCCGGCTGATCATCGACGGACCAGGAATACCCCGAAACGCCCGTCTCGTCGGCAGGCGTGGCCCATGCGGCCTCGAACGCCGGCCCCCCTTCCCCGAAGATCGAGACGTCGTCGATCCAGAGGAAGTCGGCCGTGCTCATCCGCTCGAAACGGATCCCCACGGGTTCGGACGGGGCGAGCGGGCCGAACTCCGGAATCCCGCCTTCGAAGCGGTGCCAGCGGCCGTCGCGCTTAAACCCGTCGGCATGCGCCGTCCGCTGGACGTCGTCGGGCTTGCCGCGGAGGATTTCGAGGCGGACGCCCTCGGAGGCCCTGTAGTCGAAGGCGATCCGCCGGACCGACTCGGGCAGCGGCGTCTCCGAGAAATAGAAGCACGCGGGCTGCCCGACGCGGGCGAAGGATCCGATCCGCAGGCTTCGCCGCCCCTTTGAAGCCTCGCCCTCCTCGATCCGGCACTCCGAGCGGTGGGCGTCGCCCCAGTCGCCGTCGTCGCCCTCGAAGCCGATCCGGACGGCGGCGGCCGCGGGGACGACGCCGACGAGGGCGGGCGAAGGCGGCGGCACCTTGTCAAGCGAAAGGTCTCGCGTCCAGGCCCACGACGCCTCGACCGGCGCGGCCGAAAGATCGAACCCGCCCGCCCGGACGCGGCAGGAAACCTTTCCCGCCGGCAGCGGCGATCCCGCCGCGAGGGCGTCCCACGAGAAGACCCCCGTCCGCGGATTCCACTCGGCGCCGGGGTCGCCGGCGCGGATCGTCCGCCCCGCGACGAAAACGGCGATCCGGTGGGGATCGACCGCCGCGGCGGGCTCCATCCGGATCTCCACCCGCGCCCCGGCGGCCGACGAGCCGTCCGCGGGCGAAAGGGAGGCGATCCGAACGGCCTCCGGGCGCTCGCCGCCCGCCGCCCGGATCCGGACGGGCACGCGCGCCGGCAGCGCCTTCGAGCCCGCCGGCCGGACGAACAGGGAATAGTCCCCCGGCCCCGGCGCCGAACCGGCCGCCTCCGACAGTGCGGGCGCCGCCTTCGCCTTCGCGAAGGCATCAGGCGCCTTCGCCGAGAGCCCCTCGGCCCAGGCCGTCTCGATCGGGCCGTCCACGCCCTCGATCCGGATGTCGGGGTCCTCGCCCGCCCGGATCGAGAGGACCCGGGCGACCCTATCTACGTCCAGGCTTCCCGCCCGCGGGTCGTTCTTCTTGCGGGCCGTGTCGGAGAGCAGGACCCGGCGCGCGAGCGGCGGTTCCCAATCCCGGAGGAGGCGCTCGAGATCGAGGAGGGCGGGCGCGAAGCGGCCTTCCGACGCCGGGATCTCGAAGGCGAACGAGACCGGCTGGTCGTTCGGGTCCATCCAGCGGTCCCGGACGCCCCCGTGGAAGGCGATGGGGAGTTCGCGCTCCCCGACGGCGACGAGCAGGTCGGCCCGGAACCCCTCGTCGAACCGATGCGAAACGAGCAGGGCGGGAAACCGCCGCGCGTCGACGGGGCCGGCGTCGATCTCGGCCGCGCCGCTCGCCCCGAGCCGCCGCGCGACCAGGCGAACGAACGTCTCGGGCTCGTTTCCTTCGCCCAGT
Source organism: uncultured Planctomycetia bacterium (assembly GCA_964358555.1). GTDB lineage: Bacteria > Planctomycetota > CAYHQZ01 > CAYHQZ01 > CAYHQZ01 > CAYHQZ01. The sequence goes on along the minus strand of CAYHQZ010000113.1, from coordinate 2,121 downwards.
TGCGGCAGGACGCGGTAGCCGTCGGGGCCGCCAAGATTCCGGATCGCTGGGAAATCCGTGCGCGGCCCCGTGGCGTCCACGCCGCCCACGAGAACGCGCCCAGGTCTCGGCTGCGCGTCCAAAACGGCCTCGCCGCCGATTTCGAGGGCCTCGAGCGTCCACGACGACCCGAGGCGGTTGGCCGCGATTCCCGCGAAGACCGCCGGGGCGGGGTCGATGGCGCGAATCTCGAGGCGGTCGACGGGCAGCGGGCCGGAGGGGAACACCCGCCGCAGGCGCTCCCCGATGTCCGCACGCCGCCACCGCGACCCCCCCGCCCCCTCCTCGACGATCATGTCCCCGAGAACGGCCCGCTGTCCGTGCGGAACCTCCCCGGCCAGCGGAAAGGCGAACGGCAGGCCCCGGCATTCCCCCGTCAGCGCGAGCGAAAGATTCGGCGGCAGGTTCGCACGGAACCGCAGCCGCGGCGCGGCGGCCGCGTCGAACGGAGATCCGAGCAGCGACAGGGCGAAGGCCCCTCCGGGACGGGGATTCGAGACGACGAGGCCGGCGGGTTCGACCCGGATCGCCGCGCCCTCCTCCGCCGACGGGGCGCACTCGCCCGGGCTGTTCCGGAAGTCGAACGAAAGCGACTTGCGCGCGCCCGGAGCGGCCGGCGGGAGCGGCAGCGGCGGCGCGGGAGGGACGGCGGCCTCGGCCGGCCGCCCGAGGACCCGGACCCGCGCGAACGACATCTCGCCGCCGGCGGACCAGAGGGCCACGCGGCCAGCCGGCAGCGGCTCGGGGTCGTCGGCCTCGAGGATCTTGCGTCCGTCGCAAAGCACCCGGATCCGCCCGCCGCAGACGTCCACGTCGAGGGTGAACCAGGCCTTGTGGATTTGGTCCAGGATCGTCCGCCACTGTCCCCGCAGGGCCGGAACGCGCAATTCCTCCGTCGAGGCAAGGAGCCGGTCCCTGCGATAGAGCGCCGTCGGAAGGTCCGTCCCTCCCCAGAAGAGCGTGTAGCCCGATCCCGGGTCGAGCCCCTGCACGCCGATCCCGATCCCGGCGTGGATGGGATAGCCGTAGCCGGGGTACCGCCGCACCTGCATCCGCGGGGCGAGGGAGACGCGAACGGAGACATCCGGCCCGAACGAAGCCTTCGTCGCGGCGAGCGACAGACGCGGCCCCGAGGCCGAGAAGAAGTTCAGCTCCGGCTCGCAGGCCCAGCGGGAGGTCACCTCCCAGTTCCCGGACGGCGTCCACCAGTCGGCGGGCGCGCGCGCGAAGATCTCGTCGAAGGCCCATTCCGCGTCGAGCGACGGGGGCTCCGGGCGGAATCGTCCGGAGAGCCGCACCGAAAGCCGCGTCGCGGGGGGCGGCGAGGCCTTCACGGCGGCGATCTCGCGGCCGACGGCCGCCAGCCGGACGGATCCATCGCCCCAGGAAAGCGAGAGGCTGTCGGCCGGAGGCGCGTCCCCCTCCGCCCGGACGGCCGCGCCTCCTTCCGGGACGGCTTCCAGCAGGAGGCGCCCCTCCCGACGGGACGCCCGGATCCGAAGCGTCCGGCCCTCCCGTCCCGCGCGCTCGAAAAGAGCCTCGAAGAGGCCGCCCTCGGGAACGGAAGGGATGCGCAGCGTCGCCGGCCCGAGCAGGACCCCCCGCCGCTCCAGCCAGCCCGCGCCCCGGACGCGGCTGAATTCCCATTCCGACCGGGGCCCCGACCAGACCTGCATCTCGGAATCCACCCGGAACCGATCGGGGATGACGTCGGCCGCCCGGGCCGCCCGCGCGCGCGCCGCCACGAATCCCTTGGCCGCGCTTCGGCTCTCGACCGGGTCCAAAACGCCCTCGACCGCCGCAAAGTCGTCGAAGACCGCGCCCGCCGCACCCCAGGCGGAAAGCCCGGGCGAACCGGCAAGAATCGCGGAATCCTTCGCATCGAGCGCGAAATCCCCGTCCAGGAACGCCGCCGCCGTCCCCCACCCCGTCGCGAGCGACAGCCTAAACCACTGCCGGGCGCGGATGGCCGGCGATTCGACGGAGGCGGGGGGGCGCGCCCCCCCCCCCCCCCGCCCGCGGCCCCCCCCCCCCCCCGCCCCCCCCCCCGCCCGCCCCCCCCCCCCCCCGGGGCCCCCCCGG
>CAYHQZ010000112.1:0-13318 GCA_964358555.1 uncultured Planctomycetia bacterium | reverse complement strand
GTATACCTTCCGTGGACCGCGCGGAGACCGGGAGCAAGAGCCGAGCCCCCACCCCGCGCCCGTACCCGGTTCACACCCCCGACAGAAAAGACCTTCGCCTACCGCATCCCCCACGCGCGCAAGCGTTTCCGGATCGCCGGCATCTTGCGCTCGAAATAGAGTTTGATCTTCCGCGCCCATCGGAACTCGGGGGCGAGGAGGAGCATCGCGGGGATGAGCGCCCAGACCTGGGGCACCAGGGGCATGATCAGGCAGGCGACGAAGGCGGCGAGGAAGAGCATCCCCAGCGTGATCCGGATGATCCGGACGACCGGGTGGTGCGTGTGGACGTGGCGGTGGCGGACGATCTGGGTCGTCGCCCCGGGATCCGCGGCCGGCGGCGGGGCAGCCGGCGCGGGGGAAGGGACCGCCGGATCCGGCGGGGCGGGCCTTGAAGCGACCGGTTCGAGGGGCACGACAAGAGGGTATACGACCGAATGGCGAATTGTGCGGCAATGTAGGGGCGATTCATGAATCGCCCCTACGCAGAACCCGTTTTCCCATCGTTCCCCCCGCTATACTCGCCCCTGATGTCATGGTTCACGATTGAGTGCGCGACGCGCGAGGCGTCCCATCATCCCGAGGCCGAGGCCCTTCGAGCCGCCCTGAAGCGGGCGGGCGTGGATCCGCCGGCCTGCCGCTTCGTCCAGAAATACGCGGTCGAGACGGACGACTCCTTCGAGCGGCTCGCGGCCGCGGCGGCGTCCGTATTCGCGGATTCGGTCATCGAGAAGACCGTCGTCGGCGGGGCGGCGCTGCCCGCGGAGGAGGAATCGGGAATCTGCGTCGAGGTCTGGAAGAAACCCGGCGTCATGGACCCGGTCGAAGCGAGCGCGAGGCTCGCCCTCTCCGTCGTCGGAATCAAAGCCTCGGCCGTCCACACCGCGCGGAAGTTCGTCTTCCCATCCGGCGTCCCCGAGAAGGCCCTCGCCGAGGCGGCCGCAAAGAGCGTCGCCAATCCCATGATCGAGGAGGTCCGCGTCCGGCCGGAGCCGGGCTATCGTGCGAGCATCCCCCCCACCTACGAGTTTTGCCTCGTCACGGTCCCCATCCGGTCCGCCAACGACGCCGCCCTGGAAAAAATCTCCCGCGACGGGGTGCTCTCGCTCAACCTCGACGAGATGCGCGCCATCCAGGCCCGATTCGGGAAGGAAGGCCGCGACCCGACCGACGCGGAGCTCGCCACCCTCGCCCAGACATGGTCCGAGCACTGCGTCCACAAGACCCTGAAGGGCGGCTCCGATTTCCGCGGCCACGAGCACCAAAACATCCTCAAGGAGACCGTCTTCGCCGCGACGGACGCGCTCAAAAAGCCCTGGTGCGTCTCCGTCTTCAAGGACAACGCGGGCGTCATCGACTTCGACGAGAAAACGCTTTTGTGCTTCAAAGTCGAGACCCACAACCACCCCTCCGCCCTCGAGCCCTACGGCGGCGCGGCCACCGGCGTGGGCGGCGTGCTGCGCGATCCGATGGGGACGGGACGCGGCGCCAAGCCCGTGCTCAACACCGACGTCTTCTGCTTCGCCCCGCCGGACACCCCGGACGCGGCCGTTCCCGCGGGCGCTCTCCACCCGAAGCGCATTTTTGAAGGCGTCGTCTCGGGCGTGCGCGACTACGGCAACCGGATGGGCGTCCCCACCGCGAACGGCGCGATCGTCTTCCACGAGGGATTCCTCGGAAACCCGCTCGTCTTCTGCGGCACCGTCGGGATCCTGCCGAAGGGCGGGGAAACGAAGGAAGTGAAGGCGGGCGACAAGATCGTGGTGTGCGGCGGGCGGACCGGCCGCGACGGGATCCACGGCGCCACGTTCTCCTCGCAGGCCCTCACCAGCCGCTCCGTCGAGACCTCGTCGGGGGCCGTCCAGATCGGCAACGCCATCACGGAAAAGCGCCTCCTCGACTCCCTCCTGCAGGCGCGAGACCTCGGCCTCTATCGAGCGATCACCGACTGCGGGGCCGGGGGGCTGTCGTCCGCCGTCGGCGAAATGGGCGAGAAGACCGGCGCCGAGGTGCATCTCGAGCGCGTGCCGCTGAAATACGCGGGGCTTTCCTACACCGAAATCTGGATTTCCGAAGCCCAGGAGCGGATGGTCCTCGCCGTCCCGCCCGAGGACCTCGAGCGGCTGCTATCCGTGCTGCGCGCCGAGGGCAACGAGGCGACGGATATCGGGACGTTCACGGGCGACGGGCGGCTGCGGCTCTTTTACGGGCAACAGCAGGTCGCCGACCTCGGCGTGGATTTTTTGCACGAGGGCGTGCCCCTGCCGAAGAAGAAGGCCCGCTGGAGCGTGCCTACGAACCCCGAGCCTGATCCTGCGACGCTGCCCAAGCCCGGCCGGGCCCTCCGGCGGATCCTCGGCACATGGACCGCCTGCTCCAAGGAGTGGGTGGTCCGCCAGTACGACCACGAGGTCCAGGGCCGCACCGTCGTGAAGCCCTTCGCGGGCCCCGCGGCCGTCGGCCCCTCGGACGCGGTCGTCTTCCTGCCGCGCCTGGATTCCGAGCGCGCGGCCGCCGTCGGCTGCGGCTTGAACCCCCGGTTCGGCCTGCTCGATCCCTACGCCGGCGCCGCCTCCGCGGTCGACGAGGCCATCCGGAACGTCGTCGCCGTAGGCGCCGACCCCGAGCAGACGTCGCTTCTGGACAACTTCTGCTACGGCAACCCCGACGACCCCGAGGTCATGGGATCGATCGTGCTCGCCGCCGAGGCCTGCCGCGACGCGGCCCTCGCGTACGGGGCGCCCTTCATCTCGGGCAAGGACTCGCTGCACAACGAATACCGCCACGGCGACGCCCGCCGCCCGATCCCGCCGACGCTGCTCGCCTCCGCCCTCGCCATCGTCCCCGACGTGCGCAAGGCCGTCACGATGGATCTGAAGAAGCCGGGAAACCCGGTCTTTCTCGTAGGCCCGACGCGAGACGAACTCGGCGGCTCGCTCTACTACAGCCTCGTCCCCGCGCAGGGCCAGACCGCTCCGCAGGTCGACTTCAAACTCTCGAAGAAAACCTTCAAGGCGATCCACCGCGCGATCCAGGCCGGCATCGTGGCCTCCTGCCACGACCTCTCCGACGGCGGATTGGCCGCGGCGGCCGCCGAGATGGCCATCGCGTCGGGCCTGGGCCTCTCGATGGCCCTTTCAAACGTCCCCCGGGTGGCGGACCTGCGCGACGACGTCCTGCTCTTCTCCGAGTCCAACGGCCGTTTCCTCGTCGAGGTGAAATCCGGCCAGGAGACCCAGCTGCAGTCGATCCTCGCCGGCATCCCGAACGGCCGGGTCGGAACCGTGACCGACGCCGCCGTCCTCGAAATCCGATCCGCCATCGGCGGCCCCCTCCTCGAGGAGAAAGTCGCCGACCTCGCGAAATCCTGGCGCGAGCCCCTCTACCGCCTCTTCGGCGAGCCGGTGCCGTAGCCGCGCCCCGCCCGGCTACAATGCGGGCATGACGACGACGGCGCGAAAAGTCCTTGCCGAGGCGCTTCGCCTCCCGGGCAAGGATCGGATGGCGCTGGCGGATCACCTCCTGGAAAGCGTGACGGCGAAACGCGGCGCCCGGACGCTCTCCGGGCGAAAGCCCGCCCCGGCCGGCCGGGAACGAAGCCGCCCGAAGGCAGCGAACGGCGACCTCGATCGCTGGGCGTCCCAGGTCCCGAAGTTGCGTTCCAAATGGCTGAAAGAAAATCCGTTCTGAATTCCCTGAAATGTTGAAAGCAGGCCAAATCTTCTGGGCCGATCTCGACACGGAGGATCGCCGTCCCGTCCTCGTCGTTTCGAAGGAAAGCCTGAACCGGGGCGGCTTTGTCGTCGTGCTTCCCTTCACCTCCGCCCGCTTCGCGGAGCGTTCCCGCTATGCGACCTCCGTTCCCTTCTCGACCAACGAATGCGGCCTTCCGAAAGACTGCGTCGCGCAAGCGGAAGGCATCACCGTCGCCGCGGTCTCGTCGCTCGACCTCGCCACGGGCCCCATCGGGGAAGTTCCCGAGGAGAAGATGCGGGAAATCGTTCGCGCTGTAGGCGTCATGATGGACGCCCAGTGCGAACCGGAGTAGGCGCGAGCCCCTCTACCGGTTGTTCGGGGAGCCGGCGCACCATCTTCCGTTCTGAAGCCGGATTTCCCCCCTTTGTTTCAAGTGCTGCTGCGCACTCCGGACGAAATGCTTCCATTTTTTCCCGAAATGCTGTCCGTCGATCACGCGATCGATGCTGTCGTCGCAGATGTCGGGATGGATGTTCTGGATGGACGTTCTCCTTGAGAAACTGCGTTCCATACTCCTTGATGTACGGTGCCGCGAGAAAGAAGGCGTCTTTCGCCTCGCGGGCAACCTTGACGATTCCCTCTCGCGCAGGGAAGAAAATCAGCTCGCAAGATTGCATGGAAAATGGAGCCACTCGCTCGACCGGCAATAGAACCGCGCCTCCTTCGTCTTCAATGGCCCCTCCGCCGGCGATTCTCCCGGCGACCTCGGGCGATTGCACGGAAACGCTGCCATCTCGCCTCTGACTCTACCATGAAAGCCGTTCGCACCCCGAGCATCCCCTCGCTCACGGCCCCTTTGCGCCCTCCCGCCGTGGCTCCGCCCCCGCCCGGGCGATCCGCCGTCCGCTCTGCCGCATGGAATCATTATCCCCGGCCGCTATTCAAAATCCAGGCCCACCTTCCCCCCAAGCTCGATTTCGCGCAGCCGCGCCGGGGAGAGGGCGCCGGCGCGGGATCGGAAGAGGGATTTGTCCACGGCGACGAAATGCGAGACGTTCACGACGGCGTCCTTTGGCAGGCCGCTCTCGTCCTTGCGGACGAGGAGGTTGCCGGGGGCGTCCGCGGCGGCGAGGTTCGAGGTGAACGCGACGCAGGCGACGGTTTGGATGGCGCTCCGGTTGATGTCGGTCGCCTGGAGGACGAGGACCGGGCGGCGGTATCCGGGTTCGGATCCGGCGGGCGCGGCAAGCTCCGCCCACCACACCTCGCCCCGGCGGATCACCATGGCTCGCGGGAGAGGGAATGGGCCTGGATACGGGCGAGGACGGGATCGAGCCGGCTATCCTGCCCCTTCAGGGCCTTGTTGAACCGCTCCGTGAGGTTGGAGCGATCGATCCGCCGGACGTATTCGTCCACGGCGACGGCGTAGAGCCGGCTCCGCGAGACCCGGAGCTTTTTCGCGGCGCGCTCGGCCGCCTGAAAGGTCCGGTCCGGAATGGAGACGGCTGTCTTCATAACCAAAGTATGATAAAAGTTATACCAAGCGTCAAGCCCGCCGACAACAAATCGCCCACGCCTCGCCGCGTCGCGCCGTCCTATCGCCTCCGCCGCCCCGCTCCCCCCTTCACGGCGCGAACGGCAGCGGGACGCCGGCTTCGGCGGCCTTCTTTAGGACCGCGTTTGCCTTCTCCTCGTCGCCCTGCAGGCGCCGGAGGCGGGAGAGGGAGACCTGCTCCTCGGCGTTCATCGGCGAAAGCATCCCGTCGATTTCAAAGGCGAGGAGGCGCGTGGGACTGGCCCGAATCGACGCGGCGGCCGCGTCGGCCGATTCGGGGGCGAAGAGGCGGCGCAGCGTCCAGGCGTCCAGGCCGATCCGATCGGGCAGCGCCAACGCCCCCTCCTCGTCGAGCGCCAGGAGCCGCTTCAGGTCCGGATCGGCGGCCGCCCTCTCCTTCAGCTTGGGGAATCGCTCGGCGGCCAGGAGCAGCAGGGTGGAATCGGAGAGGCTCCGGCGGGTCTTCTTGCGCATCGCCGCGTACTCGGCGTCCGCGCCTGCGAGGCGGTCGGAGAGCCGGGCGTAGAGCGCGCCCTCCAGCACGTCGCTCGCGCCCGCCGAGGGGTGCGCGGCATGGAGGGCCTCGGCCTGCTTGACGACCTCGTCCGATCTCCATTCGTCGCCCCATCTCGCGTGCATCACGACCGTCTGGCGGATCGAGACGGCCTCGGCGACGACGCGCGTCAGCGAGCGCTCGCCCGCAGCCGGCGGCAAGGCCAGGAATCGCCGGATCCGGTCCCGATACGCCTCCGCGGCCTTCCGATCCCTTTCATCGGACTTCCCGGCGAACGTCTCCATCGCGTCCTTCCGGTCCCCCTCCAGGTCCAGGCCGGTTGCGAGGATCCTGTCCCGGATCTCGCGCAGCCCCGATTCGTCGTCGCCCCACCGGCCGTGGAACAGCAGGCCCTCGCAGACGCTGGAATTCTTCGGGGCCAACAGGAACGCCTTCCGGTAGAGCGAGAGGGAGCGCTTCCGGCTCTCCAGGGCGGAGAGCCGCTTGGCGAGGGCCGCGCGGCCGGCCTGATCGGAATAGAGGAATTCCAACAAGCCGCCGTTCGGCGTCTGGCCCAGGGCCTGGAAATCCAGATCGCTTTCGGTCAGGTCCAGGACCGCGCAGCCGGTCTTCGTGTGGGCGGCGTTGTAGAGCAGGACGCTGTCGCTGGGAGCCAGCGGCACGGCCTCCTCCAGCATGGCCGCCCCGCGGCGGTACTCCGCCGGATCGCCCGTCACCGGGAAGAGGGACAGATGCGCCAGGGCCGCGTTGTTCAGGGTGCTGGCATTCTTGGGCATCCCCTCGTAGAGGGCGGCCGCCTGCCGGTACTCCGCCTCCGCCTCCTTCATCCGCCCGTCCCGGAAGGCCTTGTGGCCGCGCACCTCGGCGAGCGAGGCCTTCGTGGCCGGATCGGAGGGATTCGAGCGCTCGAGCCACACGACCCGATCGTCGAGGTCCGAGGGGACGAGGGCCCGGAAGCGGGCCACGCTCTGCCGCTTGGCGGGGTCCTTCTCCTTTTCGTAGGCCTCCTCGGCCATCTTGCCGGCCGCGGAGAAGTCCCCGACCTCCCGGAGGATCCCGGCGACGGACACGAGGCTTTCGGGGTTCCGCTTGTTGGCGTCGAGATACTCGTCGAAGAGCTTCCGGCCCTCTTCGGAGCGCCCCAGCCAGTAGAGGACCTGGCCGTAGAAGACGCGGAACTTGTCGCTCTCGCCGGCGATACCCTTCACCGACAGGAAGACCTTCTCGGCGGCCTCGAGCTCCCCCTTGCGCGCCTCGCCCTGCATGCCCTGGGCGCGCCGGAGCCGGACCATGCCGAGATCGAGCGCCACGGGGACGACGGAGGCCTGCGCCGAGAGATCTTCCCGGACGCGCTGGAGGCCGGCGTCGCGCTGGAGCGCCTCGTTCACGTAGGCATCGACCATCCCGTCCTTGGCCTCCTGGTGGCTCGATTTGTAGCGCGCATACCAGGACTCCGGGGCCTTGCCGCTGCGCAAAAACTCGACGGCCTGCGAGGCGATCCGCTCGTGAAGGGCGTCGAATTCCTTGTCGAGGGCGTGGAGGCGCTTCAGGCGCTCCTCGCAATACGGGGTTAAAAGCCGATAGGCCTCGTCGTAGCGCTCCGTGCGGGCGTAGAGCATCCCGAGGACGCGGGCGCCGTCCCGATCGCCGAAGCGGCCTTCAAGCGGGGCCAATAGCCTCTCGCACCCCGCCTCGTCGCCCTCCTCGTCGAGGGCCGCCCCGAGCGCGGAGGCCAGGTCCAGATCGTCCGGCTGCTTCGCGACGGCCTCGTTGAGGACCGCGCGGCGCTTCTTCGCCAGCCCCGGCTCGTCCGGCGCGGACGGAAGCGCCTCGTCCAGCGCCTTCAGCGCCTCGCGGGGCGCGGCGGGCCGAAGCCTATCGGCGAGCGCGGAGGCGGCCGCGGCGAGGGCCTTCTTCGAGGGCGGCTCGCGGCCGGCGCGGACCCGCGCGCCCGCGAATTGCAGGATCCCCATCGCGGCCTTGTCCGGCTGCTTTGAGAACGCCTGGGAGGCGAAATACTTCCCGATCGAATCGCGCCCCTCGGCGGCGTGGGAGGTCTTGGAATCGGCCGCCACCGCGTATTCCCGGAGGGCCTCGAGGTCCTTGCCCTGCTCGAGCAGGGCGTCGGCCCTCGAGAGCCTCTGCCCCATCCGGTATTCGGGGGTGTCGGTATAGGACGCCCAGAGGGCCTTGCCCGCGAACGTCAGGCAGATCGCGAGGACGAGGTAGTTCCAGTTCTTCGCGAGGCCGGAAAGGCGGACCTTCCCGATGAAATACCACCCGCCGCCCGGCGCGTCCGAGACGCGATAGGCGCCGATTGCGAAGATCGGGATGAAGAAAAAACAGAGGGCGCGCGTCGCGACGTAGGTGCGGGTCTCGGAATCGAATCCCCGCTTGCCGTAGAGCCCCAGCCCGAATCCGTTGACGGTGAACAGGGAGGGGGCGCTGCGGACGGGGCGCATGTCGGGAAAGCGATCGAACAGGGAAACCTCCCCCGATTCGCCGGACGTCGATTCCCGGTCTGGATTCACATGGCACCCGCGCGGAGCGGAACGGATGCTCCCCGCCGGCCCCGGGCGTGTCAATCCCCCGCGCCGCCCCGCCCGCTACAATGCCCCTCCATGGAAGCGGTAAAAAGGGCGACGCTCTGGCGGGTGGCGTTCTTCATGGCCTTCGGGGGGGCGCTCATCCTGCTCGGATACAGGCTTCGAGGCGTCTTAAACCCGCTTCTGTTCGCGGTGTTGCTGGCCTACGTCCTCAATCCCCTGGTCAACGCCATCAGCCGCCGCGGCGGCTTCTCGCGGCTCTTCGGGGTCCTCGTCGTCTTCATCCTCTTCTTCGGGATCTCGACCCTCGGCGCCCTGTGGACCGTGCCGCGCGCCGTCGCGCAGGTGGAATCGCTGGTGAACGAGGTCCCGGGGTTCTACAAGAAGGCCGTCGAGTGGCTGGAGAAAAACGAGTTCCTCTCGCCCGCAGGGCCTGCCGCCCCCGCCGGAACGCCCTCGCCGTCGCCCGGGGCGAAGGAAGCGCCGCCCCGGACGGTCGAGACGCCGAGCCAGCAGTTCCTCCGCCAGGCCCTCGAGAAGGCGCGGGACTCGATTCTGAAAAGCTGGGAGGAATGGAAGGAGAACCTCCCGAAGCACGCGACGAACGCCGTCCAGCAGATCCTCACGAGCCTCCAGGGGCTTCTCTACGTCCTCGGCTTCTGCCTGCTCGTCCCGGTCTACCTCTTCTTCCTCCTCCTCGAATGGCCGCAGATCCAGGAATGGGCCAAGGGGATGCTGCCGACGGCGGGGCGCGAGCGGATGCTTTCGGTCATCGGACAGATTGACGGGGCGACGGCGGCCTTCTTCCGCGGCCGGGTCGTCCTCTGCCTCGTGCGCGGCCTCCTCGTCTTCGGCCTCTTCGCCGTCGCGGGCGCCCCCTACCCGCTGCTCTTCGGGGTCGTCGCGGCGGTTTCCTCGTTCGTCCCCTTCCTGCATGTCTTCTTCGTCCTCGTCCCGAGCGTCGTCATCGGGGCCCTCCAGGCCCACAACCCCGTCGCAGGGGGGCTGGCGCCGGGCGTGGTCTTCCTCGTCATCGAGGCGTTCATGGAGTTCGTCCTCACCCCCCTCTACCTGGGCCGCCAGGTCTCCTTGCACCCCGTCGCGCTCTTCGTGGTCCTGCTGATCGGGGGCGATCTGCTCGGCTTCTTCGGGGTCATCATCGCGGTGCCGCTCGCCTGCGCGGCGAAAATCCTCTTCCGCGAATTCGTCCTCCCCGAGTGGCGAATGCTCGCCCAGCGGGAGGCCCCCCCGCCCGCGATCTAGGGCGCGCCCTATAATCCCCGCCATGCCGGACTATCGATCCCAGGAGACGGCGCGAGCCTGCGGGAACTGCGGGCTCAAGTCCCCGCCGGGCACGCCGCGCTGCCCCCAGTGCGGCAACGAGAACCTCCTGCCGATCATGGCCGTGGGGGGCAAGGCCACGAAGGTCCAGCCGGTCCGGCTGGACGCCAGCGGCGCGATGATGCCGGTCGGCCCGCCGCGCCCCGTCTCCGAGGAGGGCCCCTTCGTTTCGGGCGAGCCCGCGGAGGGCGGGTTCTTCCAGCGGCTGAAGAACGCCATCGCCGGCGGCGGCGCGAGCCGCTCGCAGTTCTGGTTTAGGATCCACAACTCCCCGAACTGGAACATCCACACGAAGGACGGCCGCTGGGTCTGCCCCTACTGCGGCAAGGCGGCCGGGCGCGTCGGCCGCGGCGCGGGCCGGGAGCAGGGCGTCCTTTCGCACCTCTCGAACGACTGCACCGCGTATCGCGTGGATCGGAAAATCCTGGCCCTCAAGGAACTCAAGGACCGCGCCCGGATCCTCGACATCAAGGCGGAGGCAACGGCGCTCCTCGGCACGCACCCGCTCTGGAAATACCGCGACCTCGAGGGCGGGCTCGTCTGCCCCTTCTGCGCAGAGATCACGGACGCCCAGTTCCCCACGACCCTCCCCCCGCAGGACGCCTCCCTCGACGTCCTCGCGGAGCATCTCTCGAAGTGCCCCGAATACGCCCCGGGGCGCCAATACGGCCAGACCCCGACCACCCTCGAGGACCGAAAGACCTACGCCGACGAGCTCGTGCGCGTAAAACGCGTCGCCAGGAAATGCGCGACCCAGAACCCCGAATGGAGGGTCTGGGACGAGGACTCCCTCTGGTTCTGCTGCTTCTGCGCGAGCGGCACCGGGGTCCAGCTTTTGGAAGGCAACCCCCTGACCGAACGGACCATCAAGGACATGGCGCTGCACCTCGCCGAATGCTTGGGCTACGCCCGGGGGCGCGGCGAGCCCAAGCCCCTCGAAGAGCTCGAGATCGCGGTGGACCTCTGGAACCGCGAGCGGCGCGTCATGAAGGAGCTCACGACGCGCTTCGCGGTCCTCTCGAACTGGCAGCGGATCGACCGCTACGGCAACTGGCTGTGCCCCTACTGCGAGGGCCCGATCTTTAAGGTCCCGCCGGCCGAGCGCGACCGGATCGCCGAGATCCTGCCGATGAAGGCCCGGCGCCATTTCCGCGACGAATGCGGGCCGTTCAAGGCGGCGCTCTTCTCCGAGCCCGTCGCCGGCGAAGCCGAGGACAAGCTGATCGTCTTCATGCGGGCCGTCGAGGAGCCGGCCGGCGGCGGACCCTCCTGGGCCGCCGGCGCCGAGGAAGCCCCCCCCGAAGACGAACCGCGCGGCGGGTGAAGCCGGCGCGCGTTACTTGATGAGGAAGTTCTCGAGGGCCTTCCCGAGGGTCGGGTCGACCTTCCGGACCTTCTCGAGCAGCGCCGCCGATTCCTTCATGCGCCCCTGCCGCGCGCGCGCCCGCCCGAGCCCGAACATCGCAATCGGGTGATCCGGGGCGAATCGCAGCGCCGTCTCGTAGGCGGCCGCTGCCGCGTTCGGCTGGCGGAGCAGCATCTGGACGTTCCCGAGCCCCACGTGGGCGTCCGAGAAATCCGGCCGGAGCCGGATCGCCTCGCCGTACTCGTAGAGGGCCTTCTGCAGGCGCTTGAGCGACCAGTTCGAGACCCCGAGCCCGTAGTGGACCTCGGGGATGTTGGGGTCGGTCTCGTTCGCCGACTGGAACGCCCGGATCGCGCGGGCCCAGAGCCCCAGGCGCGAATAGGCGTAGCCGAGATTCACCTTCGCGACGGGCGAGGCGGGGTTCTTGTCGACGATCTCCAGCGCCGCCACGAGGTTCGCCCCCAGCAGCGCGATCTCGGGGTCGATCTCCTTGAGGCTGGCAAGCGACGTGTCGATCTCCTCCTTCTTGCCCCGCAGAATCCGCGTGACGGCGAGGTTCACCTTCGCGGAGATGAAATCGGGCTTCGCCTTCAGCGCCTCCTCGAAGGCCTGGATGGCCGGCCCCAGCTGGTCCTGCTCGAGCAGGCAGAGGCCGCGATTCTGGAAGACCTCGGGATAGTTCGGGCGCCGGCGCGCCGCCTCCGAATAGCCGCGCATCGCGTTGTCGAACTGCTGCTGGACCTGATAGAACCCGCCGAGGTTCAGCCAGGCCTCGGGATAGTCGGGCTTGAGGCGGACCGCCTCCCGCATCGAACGGATCGCCGATTCCATGTCGCCCATCTCGTATTGGGCCCCGCCGAGGAGCGCGAGGGCCTCCGCGTTCTTCGGATCGCCCTTGGCCGCCTGCGTCAGCATCTCCACGGCCTTGTCCGGCTGGCCGAGGGTGAGGTACAAAAGCCCCATGCCGCGGAGGGCCTGGGCGAGGCCCTCGCGCATGAACTCCAGCTGCTGCTTGGCCGCGATCCGGCCGGCGACGCGCCGCTCGACGTCGGCCCCGATGGCGCCCGAGGCCTTGGCGAGCTCCTGGGCCTCCTTGTCGCGATCCAGGATCAGGAGCAGCGTCGCCAGCGCGCAGCGCGGGGCGGGATCCCTCGGGGCGAGCCGGATGGCCTCCCGGAAGGCCGCCTCCGCGCCCGCGAAATCGTGGAGGGCCATGAGCATCTGGCCAAGGAGCAGGTGGCTCTCCGCACGATTGGGCTCGATGGCGACCGCCCGGCGGAACGCGTCCGCCGCCGCCTGGTGGTTCACCCGGGAGGCCTCGGCGCGGCCTACGCCGCGCCAGGCGAACGCCAGCAGGATCCGCTCCTGTTCCTTCGACAGGCCCGTCTCCTTCCGGCGCCCCCCGATCCCGACGGAGCCGGCGCCCCCGAGGGCGTGGATCGCGCCCATGAAGGTCGGGATCGCCTCCGCCTCGAGGCCGCACCCGAGCTGGGCCGTCCCGTACTCGAGTTCGACGAACCAGTTGCCCTTCCCGTGGGCGTAGCGCAGCGCCTGCAGCGCCCCTTCGTAATAGGCCAGGGCGTTGAGAACCGAGGCCCGGAAATAGAGCCGCAGCGGCGCATCCGGATCGATCCGGTGGAACGACTGGGATTTCGCGTCCTTCGGGACGGCGAGCGCGAGCGCGGCGGCCGGAACGGCGACCGGCTCCTCCCCCGACTTCACGAGGATGGCCGCGACCTTCCCGTCGTCGGCGAGCAGCGGCGAGCCGATCGAGGTGATCGAGAGGGGCTCGGCGAAGACGAGCAGGACGTCGCCTGCGCTCGTCTCGACCGTGCGGGCGATCTTCATCGGCCGGGGGAGCTCGCCCGGCTCCGCGAGATAGAGCGTGGCGTCGGGGGCCGGCGCGGGAGCGAGCGAGAGGGGCGCCAGGCGCGGGGCTTCGAAAGCGACCGCCCCGCGGCGGGGATCCTCCGCAAGAAATCCCTCGCAGCGGATGGGCTTCGCGTCGGCGGGAATGACCATCACTTCGTCGGCCCCCGCAAGAATCCCGCGGGCCGTGACGAGCCCCGGCACGCCCTCGATGGCGAACGCAGCGTGCGCAAGCAGATCCGGAAAGGAGTGCGGGCGCACCCGGATACGAAGGACCGTCGAGGCGGAATTCCGGACGGCTTCGGGAATCGCCGGCACCGCCGGCGCGTCCGTCGCGGGGGCCGGAGGCGCCTTCGCCGGATCGGCGCCGGCGGCGGGCGCGGACACGGGAG
>CAYHQZ010000111.1:0-13331 GCA_964358555.1 uncultured Planctomycetia bacterium | reverse complement strand
CGCCCCGGCCGCTCCCGATGAGGGTCGAGACGCCGCCGGCCGGCGGGCTTTTGGCCTCCCCGTCCGGGGAGCCCACCTACGCTTCCGATGGCGCGCCCGCGAGATGGTCTCCCGCCCCCGTCGAGAGCGCCCCCGCCACGGCACACGTCGCGGTGGCCGAGGCCCCGGCCCCGGCGGCGACGCAGACGCCGAGCCCGGCCCAGGCAACGGGAGCCGGCCGGACCCACACGATCGAGGAGGGGGATTCGCTCTGGGCGATTTCCCTGCAGTACTACGGCAAGGGCATCCACCACGCCCTGATCCGGAACGCAAACAAGGATCTGATCCCCGACCCGGACGTCCTCCCTGTCGGCGCGCAGATCCGGATCCCAGAACTGCCCGCGGCACCGGCCCCCAAGGCCGTTCCCGCTTCCAAGGTCGCCGCCGCGCCAAAGGCGGCCGCACCCGACGGCATCCACGCCGCCCTGGCCGAGCGAGTCACATCCGTCCGGACGACCGCCGACGGCAAGCGCCTCTACACGATCGCGAAGGGCGACACCCTCGAGAACATCTCGAAGCGCTTCTACGGCAGCAAGGACCGGAAGGTCGCCATCCAGGAGGCCAACCAGATCGCCGACCCCAACCAGATCTGGGAGGGGCAGGTCCTGGTGATTCCGCAGTAGCCTATTTCGGCCGCATGATGGCCTCCTGGAGGAGGCCCTGGACGGCGCTGCGGACGTAGGGGTCGCGGTCCTGCAGGGTGTGGGTCAGGACTTCCCAGACCTGCGGGTTGGCGCTGAACCGGAGCAGCGCGCGGGCGGCGGACACCCGGACACGGGCGGTGCGGCCCTTCCGGAAGGGGATCTTCGAGACGGCCTGGAGGACCTCGAGGAGGATCGGCAGCGACTGATCGTTCCCGATCGAGCCGAGGGCCAGGACCGCCGATTCGAGCAGGTCCTCGTTGATTTCTCCGCCGAAGAATCCCCGGGGGGCGAGAATCGCGGTGATCGGCCCGACCGCCTCGGGGCTTTTGAGCTCGCCTAGGATCTTCGCGGCGAGCGCCTGGACCCGAACGTCCTCGTCCCGGAGGGCCTCGAGGGCGAGGACCGAGGCCTTGGCCCCGCCCATTTTGTGGAGGGTGTCGAGGACCTCGAGACGGACCTGTGGAACCGGGTGGTGGGCGAGGCCCTTCAAGCTCTCGAACACCATGTCCTCCATCCCGACCGACCGGACCACGTCGAGAAGGCGGGCGATGACGAGAGGGGCCCGCTCCTCCGAGGTCGCCTCGATGAGCCGGGCGACGCCGTCCTCCCCGATGCTCCGGATCACGAGAACGAGAAGGTGGCGCACCCGCAAATCCTCGCTCTTTTTCACCTCCTCGATGAGCGCCTTCAGGGCGAGGTCGCCCATCTTCACGAAGAGTTCGCGGGCCCGATCCTGGCGGGCGGTGTCGCTGGACTTCAAATCGTCGAGGAGAACCGACGTGAGATCGCCCTTCGCGAGGCGCTCCATCGCCTGGTCGGCGAGAAGCGGACGCTGCTCGAAGGCGCGGTTCCGAACGTCCCGGTGGCGCCGGATGAGGCCGAGGACCTCGCCGACCCCGCCAAAGTCGCCCTCCTTGAGCAGCGATCCGGCCCGCCGCTCGAGAATCGAGGACAGGGTCGAATAGGTCCCTTCGTCGCGCTCCTCCTCCTGCGCGGACAAAAGCCGCTTGTCCGCCCGCCGGGCGAGGTCGGGCTTGGCGGTGGACTCCAGCGCGTCGAGGATGTGCGCCATCCCCTGCACGGCCTTGCGGCGGATGTCCGCGGTCCGGGCGACGAGGTTCTCCGAAAATCGATCGAGGAGCTTCTCGGCGAGGTCGTAGCGCTCGGCCACGTCCAGTTCCCGGATCAGCTTCGGAAGGGTGTCCCGGACGCGCTCGTCGATGAGCGTCAGCGGGTCCTTGTCCACGAGATCCGTCGCCTCCCGCACGGGTCCCGCCCGTTCCTGATCCGCGCCGGGAACGGTCGCCATCCCGTCGAGGGATCCCTTGTCCAGCATCTCCCGGTAAATCGCGAGGGTCTCGACCTTGCCCTCCCCGAGGGCGAGCAGGCGCTGGAGGAGGATCCGGACGCGATCCGCCAGGACCGCCTCCGGCGTGCCCGCAGGAAAGCGCCGGCGCATCTCCTGGTAGAGGTTCGTCGTCTCGGCGACCGCTTCGACGAGAATCAGCGCGGTGGCGGGTTCCGGCTTCTCCGACGGGTGGAACGGCTCGCCCTTTTTCTCGAGAAGCTGGGGCAGGAGGTTCGGGTTCTCCTGGAGGATCTGCTTGGCGATCTGGACGCGGGTCTGGTCCTTGATCTGCGCGTTCTGGACGTTCGTCAGGTCCATGACCTCCTGGACGATGCGCATGATCGCGTCGATGCCGTCGCCGGAACGCTCCAGCAGCACGGCCCCGCTCTCGATGACAAGGTCGCGCTCGCTCACCGAAACGAAGATGCGCTCGTTGACCGTCACGTGGGCGACGCCGAGGGCCTGAATCGAATCGGAGAAATTCGGGGCGTCCGCGCCCTTCTTGCCGAGCCGCCGGAGGTTCGCCTCCTCGAGGAATATCTTCATCTCGTCGAGCGAAAGCCCGATCCGGAAGGTGAGGCTTTTCACCCCGAGATGGTGCAGGGTCTCGATGACGAACCTGCAAAGCGACGCCCCGGCGCCCTCCGAGGGGACGGGCGTGCCGTTGGCGATGAGGAGGTTTTCCGCCTCGGAGAGGGTGAGCGCCTGGAGGGAGTCGAGGCACTCGGCCAGCGGGCCGTAGATCGTGGTGGCGGTGCGGGCGGCCTGCGGGGTCCCGGGCGGGTAGAGCTGGAGGCGGGTGAGCCCGACGCGAAGCTGGAAGAGGAAGCCCTCGACCCGCCGGATGGAATCGATCGAAAGGCCCTCCCGCGGGGCCGGGGCCGGGGCCGGAACGATCGCCGGCGCGGCGGCGGCCGGGGCCGGGGGCACAGCCGGCGGCGATGGCGCGGCGGGCTGGGTCCCGTCCGTCGGGATCGGCGTCGGATCATCCGGCATCGAAATCCACCTCCAGCGGAGGATTCTACTCTAAGAACCGGACGCAACACCGCGCCGGGGATCATGCCTTCGTGAGGATCGCCCGGCGGCGCGCGAGCCAGCCGCCGAGCCGTTCCTGGAACCGGGCCCAAGCCTCGGGAGTGAAACCGGAGGCCATCTCCTCGGCGTCGCGCTTGGCGTCCTCCCGCGCCCGGGCGGCCGGCTCCTTCCGATCCAGGGCATCGAGAACGATGGAACGGAGGAGATCCATCCGCAGGCAGTTCCCGAGATACTTGCCGCGGGACGCCTCGTCCCGGGCGCGGTCCAGCGCCTCGAGCCCCTCCTCGAGCCGGCCCTCGATGAGCCGCCACTCTCCCTCGAGGCTCAAGAGATCCGCATGCAGATCCGCCGCCCCGATGGCCTCGACGCATGCCCGTATCTCCTCCATCGCGCGCCGGAATCCCTCGGCGTCCTTCGATTCCATCCGGGAACGGGCGCCCGACAAGAGAATCTCGCAGCGCTCCCGGGCCAGGCCGATGGAGCGGAACGACGATTCGGCCTCCTCGAGAATCTTCCCGCCCCCCTCCCGATCGCCGGAGGCGATCTTCGAGAGCCCCACCCCCCATCGCGCCCGCGCAAGATGGGGCTGGAAGCCCCGGAACTTCGCCTCCCTCTCGACCTTCTCGAATTCCGGGCCGGCGGCGGAGGGCCCATCGAGAACGAGCAGGGTCCAGGCCCGCTCCAGCATGATCCGGAGTTCCTGATCGCGATCCTTTTCCGTGCGCGCCCGCAGGGCGGCCTTCTGCAGGGTTTCGAAGGCGCGAGGGTACTGGCCGATCTTGAGATAAATCCGCGCCGTCGCCCGCTCCACGCGCGCGAGGCCCCGGGACTGGGGAAGGATCTCGGCGAGGGCCGCCGCCTCCCGCCCGAGCCGCAGCGCCGCCGGGAGATCCCCCCGGGCGAGCGCAAGTTCGAGGCGCTCGAGGGCCGCCTCCGCCGCGCCCGTGTCGTCGGGATGGCACTCGACCAGCGCCGCGCCCTCCGCGAGGGCCTTCTCCGCGTCGGCGAGGCGGCCGGTTTCCCGGAATACCGAGGCCTGGACGATGTGCAATCGCGCCTCCTCCCGCAGGAGCCCCAGCCCGCGAACGACTTGGACCCCCTCCGCCAGGTTCTTGAGGGCCTCCTCGAAATGGCCGGAAAGCGCCTCGCACAGCCCCCCGATCCGGAAAATCGCGGGGGCCTCCTTCTCGCGGACGAAATTCTCCCATCCCCACTTGCGCCCGTAGGCCAATACCTTCTGCGCGTGCTCCCGGGCGCGCGTCAGGTCCCCCTGCCGCAAGTCCAGCTCGGCCCGTAGCGTCCCGACGAGCGCGCGATCCGTGGATTCGCCTTCCCCCGAGAGCATGCCCTCGGCCTCCTGGAGGGCGGTTTCGGCCTCCCGGAACCGGCCCAGCACGATGAGATTCGTCGCGCGGCGGCGAAGGAGCGTCTGGCGCTTCGCGCGCCCGAGGATCGAGCCGCTGCGGGACAGGAGCGCCTCCGCCTTCTCGCTGGCCCGCTCGGGCTCGCCGACGGTCTCGTAGAGATTCAAGAGTTCCCAGTCCACCCGCATCCGGAGAGGCGGGCTCCCGGACCCGAGCGACGAGGACACGCGCTCGAGCATGCGGGTCGCCTCCCGATAGGCCATCCGGTTCCGGCTCCGATCCGCGGCAACGAGGCCGTAGCGGATCGCCCGTTCCATGTCGCGGGCGAGGAAAAAATGGTGGGCAAGGACCTCCTCCCGTTCCTCGAGGGCCGCGGGAGAGGATTCCAGGAAGCGGCCGACCCGGGCGTGCCACTCCAGGCGCTTCGGGGCCGCCATCAGGTGATACCACTCCTCGCCGAACCTCGACTGGAAGAACGACCAGCGCTCCTGCCGCTCGGCCCCCTGCCCCTCCTCGACCGATCGGAGCAGCTGCTTCTCCTTGAGCGCCCGAAGACGGGCGAGGAGGGTCTCGGGGGGAATCGAGAGGACGCCTTGCAGCCCGCCGAGGATCGTGGGCTCGTCGAGGACGGACAGCAGATCGAGAACCTGGCGGGACTCCGTGTCGAGATCGCGCGCCCGCTGGAGGAGCACCCCGGAGAGGCTCTCCGGCATCTCGGCGCCGGCCAGTTCCTGGGTGAACGACCAGCGGCTTCCGTGCCGGGTGATGCGTCCCTGATCGATGAGGCTCTTGAGGATTTCCTCGATGAAGAGGGGATTGCCGCCGGAGAGGGTGGAGAGCCGGCGGAAGAAGGCCTCGGGGAGCCGCTCCCCGCCGAAGAGGGATCGCAGCATGTCCCGGACGGCGGCCTCCTCGAGGGGCACGATCCGGATCCGCTGGAAGGCGTCCTCCCCCGTCCGGACCCCGATGGTCCGGGTCTTGGTTTCGCCCGGCGCCGATTCCCGCAGCGCCCCGACAACGACGAGCCCGAGGGATCCGTCGGAGGCCGCGGCGCGGGCGAGCGAGACCATCAGATGCCAGGTCCACTCGTCCGCCCACTGGATGTTGTCCACGGACACGACCAGCGGGAGCCGCCGGGAGACCGCCAGGACGAAATCCCGAACGGGCCGCAGCCACGCCTCCCGGGACGCCTCCTCGCCGCCTGGCCCCTTAAGAAAGCGAAGGAAGCCGGCGTCGTCCCCCCGCAGGCTCGTTGGAAGCCTCCCTAGATCCGGCGGCTGGGCGACGGAGCGGGCCTGCTTCACGATCCGCACGAGCGGGGCGTCGAGGGGACGGCCCACGGGGGCGCAGACGGCCTCCGCGACGACGGCACCGCGGACCTGGGCGTACTGCCGGAACTCGTCCAGCAGGCGGGTCTTGCCCACCCCGTGATCGCCCGAGACGAGGAAGGCCCGGGCGCCCGCGTCGGCTGCCGCCTCGCGCCGGCGGTGCTCGATCGCGCCGAGGGCTTCCTGGAGGATCCGAAAGGGGTGGTCGCGGCCGACCATCCGGACCGATGTCACGTAGCCGCGACGCGAATATTCGGTCTCAATCGGGAAGTTGCGCCCGAGGCCGTCGTTGAAAGCCCCGATGACCTCCGCGGCCGACTGGAAGCGCTTCTCGGGGCGCTTTTCGAGGAGCTTCAGGATCACCGATTCCAGGGGCTTCGGGAACGCGGCATCGATGTCGGACGGCGGCCGGATCGTCGCGGAAAGGTGGCGCTGGAGGAGTTCGACGACGTCGCTCCCCGTGATGGGCATCTGGCCCGTGAACATCCGGTAGAACACGACCCCGAGGGAGTAGAGGTCGGACCGCCGGTCCGTCGGAAGGCCCTGGATCTTCTCGGGGGGAATGAAGGAGGGCGACCCGACGAGCTTCCCGGCGGCCTTTTTTTCAGGCTCGATGAGCCCGAAGTCGATGAGCTTCGCCCAGCGGATGACCCGGCCGCCTTCCGAAAGCAGGCCCGCCCGCGCGAGGAGCTCCTCGGGCCAGTCCCCCGCAGCGGCGTTCTCCCGGGAAGCAATCAGGATGTTGTTCGTCTTCACGTCGTGGTGGACGATGCCCCGCGAGTGGACGTATTCGAGGGCCCGGCAGATCTGGACGGCAATCTCGTAGCGATCCTCGAAGGGAATCTTGTCGGTCACCTCCGTGAGGATGTTTCCCTCGATGAACTCGGAGGTAAAGTAGCTGTCTCCGGTCTCCTCGAATCGCCCGTAGTCGAAGGCCCGCGAGATGTTGGGGTGACGGAGGTTGGCGAGGATCCGGAATTCCCGCTGAAGCGAGGCCAATTCGTCGGCGTCCAGCAGTTCCCGGTGCAGCACCTTCAATGCCACCTGGCGGTTCGACTGGAGGGTGTCCTCGACGAGGAAAACAGCCCCCCGGCCTCCTTCCCCGAGCAGCCGGATCTCCCGGTATCGCCCGCCTCGAATCGTGTTGCTCATATTCCGTCCGATGGAGATCCGCGCTCGGGAAGACTCCCGGCGGGCGGCGATCCTACCCCCGCTCCAATGGGCGGCGCAACGTGAAAGCCATTCGAATTGACTCCCCCGAAGGGTGGTCTATCATTTCCCCTATGGCCAGCCGAAATGCTGTCTGCGCGCTGACCTCGCAAGAGTTGACCCAATATCGCAAGCTCCTGCGAGTCCGTCTCGGTTTCCTCTCCGGAAACGTCGAGTCCATCTCGAACCAGGCCTTCAACAAATCCCCGCAGAGCACCTCGGGCGATCTCTCCAAGGTCCCGGTGGACATCGCGGACGTCAGCGCCGAAGCCTACGAACGGGAGCTGACGCTCGGGATCCTCCAGAACCACGAGGACGAGATGCGCCAGTTGGAGGACGCCCTCAAGCGGGTGGAGGAGAAGACCTTCGGCCTCTGCGAGCGGTGCAAAAAGAGGATCCCGAAGGGCCGCCTCCAGATCGTCCCCTACGCCCGGCATTGCATCCAGTGCCAGCGCGAGGAAGAGGAACTGGGCTAGGCCCCGCCGATCCTCCGTGCCCGCCGCCCGCCGATTTCCCTGGCTCTTCCTCGCAATCCTCGCCTTCGGCGCCGTCGCGGACCTCGTCTCGAAATCGATCGTTTTCCGGGTCCTTCCCCACGAGTGGGATTCGCAGACCGTCTGGGCCCCCTTCTTCTACCTGAAGAACCAGCGAAACACGGGGGGCGTCTGGGGGATCGGAAACGGGGCGAACGGAATCTTCCTCATCCTCTCGATCGTCGCGATCCTGGCGATCGTGATCTACCTCTCTGTGGCCGCCTTCCGGGGCCAGCGGCTGCCCCTGCCGCTCGCCGGGATTCTCGCGGGCGCTTTCGGGAACCTCTGGGACCGGATCCAGTTCGGGTTCGTGCGGGACTTCCTCTCCGTCCGGATCGGATCCTTCCACTGGCCGACCTTCAACGTCGCGGACAGCCTGATCTGCATCGGCTGCGCCGTGATGGCCCTCGGGCTCTTGTGCGCCCCGGAACCGGAGGAAGGGCTCGCGCCGAAGGCGGCCGAGGGCGACGCCCCGCCAAGCCCCCCGACGAGCGCGCCCGCCCCGGATCCTGCGCCCCAACCGCCCGGGGCCCCGTGAGCGCGATCGCGGTTGGCGTCGTCGGCGGCGGGCGATTCGGCCGGCTGCATCTCCAGGTCCTAAAAAGCCTCGAACGGGACGGCCGGGTCCGGATCTCGGGCCTCGCGGACATAAACGAGAAAGTCCTCGCGGAGCGCGCGAAGGAGTTCGGCGTCCCGGTCTTTTCCTCCCACAAGGAGCTCATCGAGAAGGCCCGGCCCGAGGCCGTGACGATCGCGACGCCGGATCCGTTCCACCGGCAGCCCGCCGTGGACGCGCTCCACGCCGGCTGCCACGTTTTGCTCGAAAAGCCGATGGACACGAGCGTCGACGGTTGCAACGAGATCCTCGCGGCACGGCGGCCGGGGCTTCTCTTCGAGGTCGACTTCCACAAGCGGCGCGATCCCTACCACGCGGAAACACGGCGGCGGATCGCAGCGGGACTCGCCGGGGAAATCCTCTACGGCCACGCCTATATCGAGGATCGCATCGAGATCCCCCGCGACTGGTTCAAGACCTGGGCCGGCGAGTCCTCGCCCGGCTGGTTCATCGGGATCCACTTCTACGACCTGGCCGCCTGGCTGCTCTCCGATCGCGCCGTCCGGGTCCATGCGACGGCCCAGAAGAAGATCCTCCGCTCGCTCGGGCTCGACACCCTCGACGCCATCCAGGCGAAGATCGAGTTCTCCCGCGGGGCGTCCGTCACCGTGGACGCCTCCTGGATCCTCCCGGACTCCTTCGAGTCCGTCGTGAACCAATCCATCCGCCTCGTCGGAACGAAGGGGATCATCGAGATTGACTCCCAGGATCGCGGCGCCCGCTCGTGCCTGTCCGGCGAGGGGATGTCCGCCTGGAACCTCGGATTCTTCCACGCGAACCCGACACCCGGCGGCGGAGAGCGGCTCGGCGGCTACGGGGCCGAGATGATCGAGGCCTTCGTGGATCATGCTTGCCACCTGAAGGCCGGCGGCTCGATCAAGGACCTCGACGGCCTCTATTGCACCGGCGAGGAGGCGAGACACGCGACCGCCATCGCCGAAGCCGCGCACCGCTCGGCCGAGACGGGAAACGTCGAGGAGGTCCGGGGGTAGTAGGGGCGAATAATTATTCGCCCCTACCGATTGCCCGCGCGGGCCGGCGGGAGGTCGAGGGGGGCGGAGGCGGCGGCTTCCTTGGCGCGGGATTCGAGCGAGCGCATCACGGATTCGGCCGCGCCCTTCGGGCCGAAGACGCCGAGGAGGAAGGGGCCCCGGCGCTGAAGCAGCCATGCGCCGGGCTCGGCGGATTCCTTCGGAAGGCCGCCGGACTTCACGATTCCGAGAAGGGAGAGTTCGGCCTCCCCTTCTTTCGAAAAGACCGACACGAACGCCGCGCCCTTCTCCCGGGCGAGCGCCCACTCGCAACGGAACGTCCGGCCGAGCTCCCCTTTCCCGAGGAGGCCGTCGTTGGAGTAGAACTCGGTGCGGGGCTTCTTGCCGTCGACGTTGAGGAGGCCCAGGGCGAGCGGGAAGGATACGAGGCCCCCGGGGAGCCTGTCCGCGAGTTCGCGTGCGATCCCGAGAGCGTTCTTCTTCGCCTCGGCGGCGCTCTTCCCCTTCCGTTCGAACGCCTTGATCTCGAAGAAGAAGCGGCCCTTGAAGCCCGTCCAGCCGTTCCCGCTCCAGAACGCCTCGGCGCCAGCGGCCGCGAATTCGTTCGAGGGATCCCGCATCGTCGAATAGATCCCGAAGGCGCTCACGGGATGTCCCATGTCGTAGAGCCGGACGAACGCGGCGGGGGGATCCTCGAGACCGCTTGCCGGCGGCCTCGCCTGGACCATCCGGACGAAGCCGTAGCCCTTGAACTGCTCCGCCTCGCCGTCGATCTCGAGATAGAGCGTGTCGGGAGAGAATGCGGAGAGGATCCAGCCTTGAAGGGCGGGCGGAAGGAGGTCTTCTTTCGCATCCGACGGGGCCCCGCCCAACGAATCCGGGGCGGGCGCGCAACCGATTGCGAGCAGGAAGAGGCCGGCCGTCGCCAGGCGCAGGGGCATGTTCATGCCTCCAGTATGCCAGGAATGCGAAGATCGGCGCCGCCCGGCTACGCCAGCCTCGCGTGGGCCTCCATCAGATGCCGCCGGACCTCGCATGGGCAATCTCCTCGAAAAGAGTCCGGCTCATTTTGTCCGAACCGCCGCGGCCTGCCCCGGCGAATCAGATATGGAACGCGAGTTCCGGAATCGAGACGAGGGCCCGCAGGTTCACCGCCCAGCAGAGGATCATCTTGATCGGAAGTGCGAGCATGAGCGCGAGGAGGAGCGAGAAGACGAGCCAGCGGGCGGGGCCGATGGACTCGCGGGTCTTCCGGAGCAGCGTCCGGCCGAGCAGCCATGGAAGGCCCGCAAGGTAGAGCCCCACGGCGAGAAGACCCGGCAGCTCCCGGAGAAGCCATCCCGATGGCGCACCGGCGCCGAGCCCGAGCGCGGGCGCCCAGGACCCCCAGACGACGTCGGAGAAGTCCACGCTCGGCAGGGACACCGGCTTGAAGGGATCCCACGCCTCGAAGGGACCGAAGAAGTTCCAGTTCGGCCCGCGCAGGAACGTCCCGAGCAGGATGGGCGAAAGCCACAGCACGACGAAGCCGAAGAGGAACAGGGAAATCGCGAGCGGCCGCTCCCGCAGGGTGAAGAAGCCGGCGCCCCGGGGATTCCGATCGATGTAGGGGATGGCCATGAGCCCCGCGATGATCAGCGCCGGCACGAGGACGCCGGCGATCCAGGGCGGGAAATAGGCAAGCAACTCCTGCAGGCCCACGAAATACCACGGGGCCTTCGAGGGGTTCGGCGTGTTCGACGGATCCGCGGGCTGCTCCAGCGGCGCCTTCAACACGACCGAGACGCCGAGCAGGAGCGCGGACACGAGCAGCGCGGCGATCAGCTCCGAGAAGACCAGGTCGGGGAACACGAGGGCCGGGCCCTTCCGCTCCGCCTCCAGGGACGGAAGCCCCCGATCGGCACGCCCGTCGTTGAGCGCCGCCTGGCGGAGACCCAGCCACAGAAAGAAGGCCACCAGGAAGAAGAGCGCGGCGATGGGGATGTTGTCGGGCTTGCCGAGCATGTCGGGCCCCGAGAAATGGGGATCCCGAAGGGCGAACACGAGGGCCGCGAGCGCCAGGGCGAAAAGAAGGATGGCAACGGCGGGCCGCGTCGCGGTCCGGTAGAAGACGAGCAGGACCGCGAGGGCGATGGCGATGAACGCGAGGATTGCGAAGGGGCCCGCGGCCGCATCGATGGTTCGGAAGAGGGATTCCATGGCGGTCGTTCAGAGGGGTCCCGAGATCCCGCCGTCCTTCCGGACGCGCCAGAAGTGGACGGCCATGAGGACGGCCGCGAAAATCGGCACCGCGACGCAGTGCAGGACGTAGAAGTTGAGCAGGGCCTTGGCCCCGACGGCCGGCTCGCCGAGCAGGAAGAACCGGAAGTCCGATCCCGCGTGGACGAGCGGGGTGTCCCCGATCTGCAAAAGCGACGCCCCCGGCCCCTCGGAGCCGAAGAAGGGCATGGCGCGCGCCATGTTCGTCCCGACGGTCACGGCCCAAATCGAGAGCTGGTCCCAGGGCAAGAGATACCCCGTGAACGACAAGAACATCGTGGAGACCAGGAGGACGACGCCTACGCACCAGTTGAACTCCCGAGGGGACTTGTAGGCGCCCGTCAGGAACACCCGAAGCATGTGCAGCCATACCGTGATCACCATCGCGTGCGCCCCCCAGCGGTGGATCTCCCGGACGATCCCAAGGGGCACCGTGAAGGCGAGGGCCTGCATGTCCGAGTAGGCGTGCTCGGGGACAGGGCGGTAGTAGAACATCAGCAGCGCCCCGGTCACGACCTCCACGAGGAAGAGGAAGAACGTAATCCCCCCCATGCACCAGGTGTAGCGGGGGTGAAGTCCGTGCGTCTTCACGCGGACCGGGTGCAGGTGGTAGAAGAAATTGGAGAGGATCGTCCGGGCGCGGACGCCTGCCCCCGGGCCGTAGCCGTGGCGGAAAATCGATCGCCAGATCTGGGTCGCGCAGAGATAGGCGAACCAGCCCCCCGGGAATTCGGTCCGGCGCTCCTCGCTCATCCCCGCTTCTCCACCCGGAGGAAGCTGTCGGGATCGTCCCACTCGCCGCGTTCGCGGCGGAAGGATCGGCTCATGTCCACGAGGATCTGGCCGTCGTCGGAGAACGTGACCCGGAAGCGCTCGAGCGACCTCGGCGCCGGCCCCTCGAAATTCTCGCCCGTCGGCCGGAAACCCGTGCCGTGGCAGGGGCACTTGAACTTCCGCTCGCTCGAAAGCCAGTTCGTCGTGCAACCGAGGTGGGTGCAAATCGCCGACAAGGCGAAGATCCGATCCCCGCTGCGGACGAGGTAGACGCGGCGGCCGCGCTTGAAGTCCTCCCGAACCTCCCCCTCCCGGATGTCCTCCGGCCGCCCGGCCTTGAAGACGGGGGAGACGGCGGAGGCGTCGTTCGACGCGAAGAATCGCAACACCGCGGCCCCGGCGCCGATGGCGGCGGCGGCGAACGTCCCCCACCCGGCAAGCAACAGGATCTTCAGTGCGCCACGGCGATGGATGCCCTCCCGGAACGGCAGCGCCGGCCCGGGCGATGAATCCCGCATGGATTTCCCGGATTCTAATGGCTCAATTCGCGGGCGTCACTGCGAGGGGGGGTCCCGGGAAGTCGCGGGCTGTACAAGGTTGAACCGGACGGTCCCCTCCTCGCCCACGTAGAAGTAGCGGGCGCCGGTCTTCCCGAAGGCCGTCGGGCTCGCCTGCGCGCTCCAGTTCAGCCGATCGGGCGACGGCCGGACGAGGAAGCAGTAGCCGCTTTTCCGCCCCCGGCCAATGGTGACGTCGATGTAGGGAGGGGTGGACGCGGATAGTTCCGTGAGGGCCGCGAACCGGCCTCCGTTCCCCGTCGCATACTGGTTCTGGGCCGTGATGAGCGATCGCAGCGCTTCGAGCGCGGCGGTCTCGTTCGCAATCATCCGCGGCCGGAACAGCACGAACATCATCGCGACGATGAGAACGGCCAGAACGACGATAACGATCATCATCTCGATAAAGGTGAATCCGCCCCGCCCCGCCCCCTTCATCTCGTTCATCTGAATCATGATACCCCCCCCTCTCGCAAATCACTCGATCGGCGTATCTGTTGAATCGGCAGGCCGATTCAAGTTGAACCGAATCATGCCGGAATCGTCCACGAAAAAGTAGCGCGACCCCGTTTTCCGGAAGGCGGCGGGATTCGCGCGGATCCGGTAGTTGCTTCCATTGCCCAACAAACTCAT
>CAYHQZ010000110.1:0-13500 GCA_964358555.1 uncultured Planctomycetia bacterium | reverse complement strand
TTCCCCATCGCGAAGATCGCCGCGAAGCTCGCCGTCGGCTACACCCTCGACGAGCTCCCGAACGACATCACGAAGAAGACCCCCGCCTCCTTCGAGCCGACGATCGACTACGTCGTGCTGAAGGTCCCCCGCTTCGCGTTCGAGAAGTTCCCCGGCGCCGAGCGGACGCTGGGCGTCCAGATGAAGTCCGTCGGCGAGGTCATGGCGATCGGGCGGACCTTCAAGGAATCCCTCCAGAAGGCCATCCGCTCCCTCGACATCGGGCGCGACGGCCTCGGCTTCGATCGCAAGGACCGCTGGAACACCCCCGAGCGGCCCGGCATCGACGCGATCCGCGCCTCGCTCGCGACCCCGAACGAGGATCGGCTCTACGCGATCCGCGACGCGTTTCGCGCGGGGCAATCCATCGACGAGATCCACCGCCTCTCGCGGATCGACCCGTGGTTTTTGGGGCAGATCCGCGAGATCGTCTTGGAGGGCGAGCGGCTCGCGGAGGCCGCGAAAAACGGGGCGCTGCCGGCCGCGGACGTGCGCGCCGCCAAGGAGATGGGCTTCTCCGACCGGCAGCTCGCCCGGATGCAGGGCCGGACGGAAACGGAGGTCCGCGCGTTCCGCGCCGAGCACGGGATCCGGCCCGTCTACAAGTGCGTCGACACCTGGGCCGCCGAGTTCGAGGCCTACACGCCCTACTACTACTCGACCTACGAGACCGAGGACGAGGTCCGACCGAGCGATCGGAAGAAGATCATGATCCTCGGCGGCGGCCCGAACCGGATCGGCCAGGGGATCGAGTTCGACTACTGCTGCGTCCACGCGTGCATGGCGCTGCGCGAGGAAGGCTTCGAGACGATCATGGTCAACTGCAACCCCGAGACCGTGTCCACCGACTACGACACGGCGGACCGGCTCTACTTCGAGCCGCTCACCCTCGAGGACGTGCTCGCCATCCACGATCGCGAAAAGCCCGAAGGCGTCATCGTCCAGTTCGGGGGCCAGACGCCGCTGAACCTCGCGATCCCGCTGGAGAAAGCGGGCGTCCGGATCCTGGGGACAAGCCCCGCGAGCATCCACCGGGCCGAGGACCGCGAGGCCTTCAACGCGCTCATCGAGAAGCTGGGCTTGAAGCAGCCCCGCTCCGGGATCGCGCGCACCCCCGAGGAGGCCGTGAAGATCGCCGACCGCCTGGGCCTGCCGGTCCTGGTCCGCCCCTCCTACGTTCTCGGCGGGCGGGCGATGGAGATCGTCTACGACCGGGCGTCGCTGGTCCCGTTCGTGGAGGCCGCGGCCGAGGCGGCGCCGGGCCATCCGATCCTCATCGACCGGTTCCTCGACGACGCGATCGAGCTCGACGTGGACTGCGTGGCCGACGGCGAGCGGGCCGTCATCGGCGGCGTCATGGAGCACATCGAGATGGCCGGGATCCACAGCGGGGACTCGGCCTGCGCGCTGCCCCCCTACTCGCTGCCGCCCGACATCGTCGACGAGGTGAAGGCGCAGACCCTCGCAATGGCGAAGGAGCTCGACGTCCGCGGCCTCATGAACGTCCAGTTCGCGGTCCAGGGCCGCAAAATCTACGTCCTCGAGGTCAACCCCCGCGCGAGCCGGACGGTCCCCTTCGTCAGCAAGGCCATCGGCGTGCCGCTCGCGAAGATCGCCGCGAAGGTCATGGCCGGGCGGACGCTGGAGTCGCTCAAGTTCACGAGCGAGGTGGTCCCGACCCACGTCGCCGTGAAGGAGTGCGTGCTTCCGTTCAACAAGATGCCGGGCTGCGACATATTGCTCGGGCCCGAGATGAAGTCCACCGGCGAGGTCATGGGCCTCGACCACGACTTCGGGTTCGCGTTCGCGAAAAGCCAGATGGCCGCCTCGCAGGCGCTGCCGCTGGAGGGAAGCGTCGTCGTGACCGTGAACCGCCGTGAGCGCAAGGCCGTCCTGCCCGCCGCCAAGCGCTTGAAGGCCCTCGGATTCCGCCTGCTCGCGACGGACGGCACCCAGTCCTTCCTCGCCGCCCACGGCATCGAGGCCGAGCGAATATTCAAGATCCAGGAAGGCAGCCCGAACATCCTCGATCTGATCCAGGGCGGAAACGTCGCCCTCGTCATCAACACCCCCACCGTCCGCGGCCCCCGCACCGACGAGGCGCGGATCCGGCGCGCCGCGATCCAGAAGGGCGTCCCCTGCATCACCACCGTCGCCGCCGCCAACGCCGCCGTCGAGGGAATCACCTCGATGCGGGGCCTCTCCTTCCGCGTCTACGCGCTGCAGGACCTCTACGGCCCGGCGACGAAGCCGGCGCCATAGCCCGCCGCCGGCGGACGATCCGGCGTCCCGCCTAGGTTTTGATCCCCCCGCACTTCACCATGCGGGCGTTCACGACGCTCCAGTCGACGTTCTTGAGGAACGCGTCGAGGTAGGGCGCCTTCTTCACGCCGTAGTCGATGGCGTAGGCGTGCTCGTAGGTGTCGAGGACCAGCAGCGGCATGCACATCATGGGCACGTGGAAGTGGTGGGTGTCGAGGACGTAGTTGTGGAGCTTGCCGTCGTAGTAGGAGTAGGCGGAGAGCACCCAGCCGCGAGCCACGACGCCGCAGGCCTTGAAATCCTCGAGGAATTTCTCCCACGAGCCGAAGTCGCGCTTCGCAAGATCGGCAAACGCGCCGGTCGCCTGTCCGCCCTTTCCGCCGAGGTTCTCGAAGTAGAGCTCGTGCAGGACCGCGCCGTTGAGGGCGAAGGTCTCGGCGCGCTTGAGTTCGCCGAACGCCGAGTAGACGCCGTTCGCCTTCGTTCGATCCGCGGTCGCGAGCGCCCCCTCGATCTCGTTCAACTTGTTCACGTAGCCGACGTAGAGGGTGTCGCGGTGCTGCTGAAGCTGGTTGTCGCTAATCCCGGCGAGTTTCCCCTCCAACGGATACTTCTTCGGTTCGTGGGCCATTCGGGGCTCCTTTCAGGTTGAAGAATACCGCAAACCCGATGCCGCTCAACACCGAAAGGATTGAACCCCCTCCCGACGTGGCATTCTGACCCGACGGGTCGAAACGCCCCGCCGGGTGCCGCAATTCCCCCCTGTCCGCCCGGGGAAAAATCCGTCCGGCACGGAAAATGCCATATCCTTCTATCCAATGGATCGTTCCCATGCTTGAATCTCTGGCAGACCGCGCGGCGTTCCTGGCCCAAGACGTTTGGAACCTCTTCGTGCAGCACTTCGGGCACCGCGAATGGTGGCAGTGGTTCCTGTTTTTCATGCCCTTTTACGTCTTCGGCGAATTTCCCCGATACGTGTTGCCGGCGATGGTGCTGGGCATCCGGCGAGCGTTCCGGCTCGATCGCGACGACGAGGAGGCGAAACGCCGGTTCCTGGAGGAACGCCCGGCGGTGAGCGTGCTGCTCGTGGGCTACAACGAGGAGGCGTCGGTGGCGAACGCCATCCGGTCCCTTCTCGAACTCGGCTGGCCCGGCATCGAAATCATCGTCGTGGACGACGGCTCGACCGACCGCATGTACGAGGAGGCGCGCCCCTTCGCGGAAGCGGGCAAGATCAAGCTCTTCCGGAACACCGCCGCGACCGGCCGCGGGGGACGGCCCGCTGCCTCGAACCTCGCGCTGCACATGGCCACCGGCCGATTCATCCTCTCCGTGGACGCCGACACCTCCTTCGATCGAGACGCACTGGAGCACATGATCGGGCCGTTTTACGACCCGCGCGTCGGCTGCGTCGCGGGAAACCTCAAGGTCCGGAACGTCCGCGACAGCCTCTGGACCCGGATGCAGGCGATGGAATACCTGCTCTCCATCGGCCTCTGGAAGCGCTGGCTGAACCTCCTCGGGATGAACATGCAGGCGAGCGGCGCCTTCGGGGCCTTCCGGCGCGAGACCCTGGAGGCCGTCGGGGCCTGGGACTCGGAACTCGCCGAGGACGCGGACTTGAGCCTCAAAATCAAGAAGGCCGGATGGAAGATCGTCTTCGCGCCGCGCGCCATCGCTTTGACGAGCGTCCCCGTCTCCCGCACCGCCTTCACCGCCCAGCGCCATCGCTGGGACAAGGGGACGCTGCGCACCTACATCCACAAGCACGGCGACATCCTGCGCTTCTGGCGCTACGACTGGCGAAACGCCTTCGAGGTCGCGATGACCTACTTTTTCGAGGTCTTCATGACCTTCCTCTACGCCATCTGGCTCGGGATCATGCTCTGGAACTGGGCCATCCTGCTGCCGTTCATCTTCGCGATCACCTACGTCCTCTACGCCGGGACCACGTTCATGATGATGCTTGTGGCGCTCGCGGCCAGCGAACGCAGATCCCGGGAGCGATTCCTCCTCCTGTGGGTCCCCCTGTTCGCAATCTATAAAGGGTATTCCCGCTGGGTCCGTTTCTTCGCGCTGACATTGGAGTATCTCCGGATCAATTACGAGGAGTACTATCTGCCGGCTTCGGCGTGGCGGAACGCGCCGAAGTGGTGAAGGAGCCACGATGCCTACGAGCCATTCGATCCTGATCCTCTCGACCCGACCGGAAGAGGCCGACGAGGCGACCCGGGCGCTCTCGCCGCTCGGCTACGCCATGCGGTCCCGGATCCTGCCGTCGGCGGAGTTCCTCTCGGCCACAGGAGAGGAGAACGAGATCTGCGTCTATCTCATGCCCCGCGACTACGCCATCTCCTCGGCCCAGCGAACGCCCCCGGAAGCCTCCGACCGCGAACGGGCCTGCCTCTACGTCATCCCAGACGGAAGCGTCGGCGCCCGCGCCTGGGCCTTCCGCCACGGGGCGATGGACGTCCTGGCGGCGCCGTGGCTGCCCTCGCAGCTGCGCAGCCGGATCGAACGGATCTTCGTACTGCACCAACGGGCCTCGCACGCCGACATCCCGGAGGCGGAGCTGATCGGATTCCTGAAGGCCTGCATCGCGCACGGCCGCAAAGAGATCGCCCCGGCGATCGACCCGCTGCTGCCGATGGGGCACTGCTACCCCGAGGCGATGGCCGTCCTGGGCGACGCGGGCTCCAGCGCCGAGGCCCTCGAACGCCTCGCCGACGAGGGGCTGCTTTCCCGAAGCCTGGTGAACCGCATCCGGCTCTGCCCGGTCTGCGACGATCACCATTTGAACTACCGCGAGGTCTGCCCGTCCTGCGCCTCGATCGACATCCGCGGCGAGGAGATGATCCACCACTTCGCCTGCGGCCACGTAAACAGCATCGGCGCCTTCCGCCAGGAAAGCGACCTCGTCTGCCCCAAGTGCCGCGCCACGCTCCGGCACATCGGACTCGATTACGAAAAGCCGGGGGTGCATTTCGTCTGCGCCGCCTGCAAGCACATCGCCGCGGAACCCAAGGTCGAAGCGCAGTGCCTCTGGTGCGGCCACATCTCGGATCCGGAACAAACAATCGAGCGCCCCATCTGGACCTACGCTCTCACGCCCCTCGCGGCGAGCGCGAGCGCGGAGGGAAGGCTGCAGGGCGCGGACCTTTCAGCACTCCTTCGGAGCCGCCAGACGGGACTCTCGACCCGGCAGTTCTTCCTCCACACCCTCGAGCGCGAGATCCAGCGATCCGGGCGCTACCGCGAGCCCCTCACGCTCATGCTGGTCCGGCTGGAATCGTTCGACCACGTCCAGCGGGAACATGCCGCCCACCTCGACGAGTTCGCCCACTCCGTCTTCCAGGCGGTCACCCGGGGCCTTCGCACGCTCGATCTGACCGCCGTCCTGGAGAAAGACCTTCTCGCCGTGCTCCTGCCCGGAACCGCGCCCGAGGAAGCCCGGGTCGTGGCAGAGCGGATGGAAAAGCAGGTCGCGGGCCTTGAACATCTGCTCTCGATCCACAAACCCGAAGTCACCGCCTCGATCGTCGGGGGCGTCGGCACTTTCCGGGGCGCCGAGGAAATGATCCGCGCGGCCCGAGCGGAACTGGAGACCAAGGAATGAGATTCCATCGACGCCGGCGACCGGCGGCCATTCTCGGCCTCTTCCTGCTCGCCTCCTGCGCCCCGCTCGCCCCGGCGCCCGAAGGGATGCCGTTCGTCCCCGAATCCCCCGAGCGCCTCATCGCCTCGCTCGCGGAGGGCGAGGACGCGCTCGCGGCGGCCCTGCCCGAAATCCCCGGCCGCATCTTCGCGTTCCGGCTTCTCCCCGCCGGCGCGGAGGAAATGCCCGGCCCCGTGCCGGACCTGGCGCTCTTCAGCCTTTCCCACGCGGTCTTTTTCGAGCCCGAGGGCGAAGCGGCGGCAAAAAGGCTCTACTTCTGCCCCCGAACGTCGCGCTGGGTGGAGCCGGCATCCGCCACCCGCGCGGGCGCGGATCTCGCGGCCCCGCCGGACGGCCGGATCGTGCTCCTGCGCCCCCTGGCCGTCTCCGGGATGACCGGCCTGACCCGGACGCATCTCGCGCTGCACCGCTATGAATTCATCACCGATGCCGCCGGAAGGATCCGGCCGGCCCGCGCGGAACGGCTGACGCGCGGAACATTCGACGCATGGCTCCCCGCGCCCTCTCCCGACGGCCGGCGCGCCGCCTGGGTGGAATCGGACCCTTCGGGGACCTTCCGGATCGTCCTCGACGAAGGAAGCGCCGCCCGGACCCTGCCCTCCCCCGGACATGCCCTGCCGACGGATCTGCGGTGGGGAGAGGACGGAACGCTGTTCGCCTCGGCGGAGCAGGACGGGGCGATCCGGCTCTGCCGGTTCGATCCTTCCGCCGGGTCCTGGCGGCCGGCCGTTCCGGGGCCGGCCGTCCCATCCGAAACGAGCCGGCTGATCGCCGTCTCGCGCGCAACCGAGAACCCGCCCCGGATGACCCTGCACCGGATTCCCGAGGAGCCGACCTTCGCGCAGCTTTGCGCGCTCGCCCGCGGCCGCAATCCCGAGATCGCGAGGCGAAGGGCCCTCGTGGCCGCCGCTCTCGCCGCCGCGGAGGAAATCCGGCTCTCCGGCTGGCCGGCGCTCGATCTCTCCTTCTCCTACACCCCGAAGGTCGGCGTCTTTTTGCCCAAGCCAACGGTCGCCAGCGGCGACTTCCTCGCCCAGGGGGTAATGCGCGGGGTCGTGGGACTGGTCCAGCCAATCCTCGGCCACCGCAGGCGTCGGGCGCTTTCGGAGGCCGAGCTCTGGAACGCCTCGATCGTGCGCGACCTCGTCCGGGACGCCGAGGACCTCTCGGTCACCGAGCTCGCGAAACTCGTCGCCGAATCGGTCTACCTTTCAAAGCGCGTCGCAATCGAGTCGGAGCAACTCAAGCTCACGGAGGAGCGGACCGCATTCGTGGATCGGCTCCGCTCGCGCGGGGAGGCCACCCGGACCGAATCCCTCGCGCCCCGGCAGATCGCCGAGGGACTCCTCTCCGACAGGGCCTTCCACGAACAGCGCCAGGAGTTCCTGCGATCGAGGATGCTGGAGGTCTGCGGCCTGCCGGGCGAACTCGCGCTTCGGCCCGCCGATCCGGGGGTTCGCCTGGAGAAGTCCTTGCTGCCCTCCAAGGACGCATTCCGGGAACTCGCGGCCATGAACCGCTCCCGCCTCGCGGCCGCACGGGGCGCCGTCGCGCGGGCGGCAGCCATCGCGCGGGCCGGCACGGATCTGGCTCCGACCGCGGAAGCGGGCGTCTCCTACGGCCAGTCGCGCCGGGCCTCCACCGGGGCCGCCGTGGACGATTACATCACCACCCTGCTCCACGCCCGAATCCCGCTGGCCGCCGGGCGCGCCGTCGAGGCGCACGACCGGAAGGCCGCCGCCCAGATGGAAGCCTACCGGCGGGAACTGGAAATCGAGAAGGCGGCCTCCCGCACGGGCGTGGAGGAGGCCCTGATGGACTTCATGGCCGCCCAGCGGGACTGGAAGGCGAAGCAGGCGACCTGGGTCTGGCGCCTGGAGGCAATGCGGGAGGCGGACCTTCGCCGGCGGCTTCTCAAGGAAGGCGGCCCCGTGCCCGACCCGCTCGCGGTCAACGTCGCCCGCTTCGACGTCCTCGAGGCGGCGAAGAACTCGCGCCGGGTGGAGATGGATCTGTTCCTGCGGTTCGGGAACCTGTGGCGCTCGGCGGGCCTCGCGCGCTTCCTGCCGGCCGAAATCGCGCCGCACGCCGGTCCCGCGGGGGCGCGAATCCGACCCTCCGTCTGGGTCTGGGAGACGAAGAAGCTGCTCGACGCCGAGGAGTCCGAGACGGCCTTCCTCAAGCGCATAGACGCCATTCGCGCGCGGCGCGTCTACGTCTACCTGGGCGCCCGGGGGGAGCTGCTCGCCGGGGAGGAAATGTCCCAGAAGTTCCGGAGTCTCGTGAACGCCGGCGCGGCCGCGGGCATCGAATTCTTCGGGCTTCTCGGCGAGCCCGAATGGCTCGAGCAGGACGGGACCGAGGCGCTCGAGGAGGCCGTCCGCCGGGCGGTCGCCTGGAACGCGGGCGGTGGTCCCGGCATGACGAAACTCGCGGGGGTGAAACTGGATCTGGAGCCGCACAGCCGGCCGGGCTGGGCCGATTCGGCGAAACGCACCGCGCTCGAGAAGCGCTACGCCGCGCTCCTCGCGTGCGCGCGCAAGGCCCTGCCGGGCGAGATGCCGCTCTGGGCCGACGTCCCGCCCTGGTATCTGGGCGACGGGGCGGACGGGCTCCGGAAGGCCCTCCTCGCAAGCGCCGACGGCCTGACCCTGATGTGCTATCGGGATCGCGAGGATTCGATTCTGGCGGACGCCGCCCAGGGGCTGGCCGCCTGGCGGCGGGCCGCCGAGGTCGGAATCGAGTTTTCGGAGAAGGCGCAGGCATCGGAACGGATCCGCGAATGGACCCGACCGAGGCTGGATCAGTTCCTGGAACGGCTGGAGCGCGAAGCGGGGGATCGCCCGGGATACGCCGGCCCGGCCTTCCATGACGACGCGGCGGTCGAGGCCTATTTCGGAGCGAAAAAGCCATGAACATCCGATTTCGAACCCCCGGTTCCACCCAGCCCGCGGTCCAGCCCGCCCAGGCCGCCATGCGCGACGAGCGCCCGCGCCGGCTTCCGGTCATCCGCGTCCTTTTGCTCCTCCTGGCTCTCGCCGCGGGCGGCTGGGCCGTCTGGCGCTGGATCAACGTCCTCTACGTGAACGCCCACGCCCTCGTGATCTCCGAGATTTCCGAGATGCACGCCCCGCGGCGCAGCCTCGTAGGCGATGTGAAGATCCGGCGCGGCGACTCGGTGAAGAAGGGAGATCTCTTGTTCATCCTCTCCGCGCCGGACGCGGTCGCGGACCTGCGATCGGCGGAGAGCGAGGTCGCCTCCGCCCGCGCGCGCCTCGAAGGCGGCGGGCTTCCGATCGGCACTCCCCCCGCCGCGGACGCAGCCTCCCGGCTCAACGAGGCCTACGAGCTGGCCCGCCTGGAAGTCCAGAAGCAGACGGCCCTCCACGACCAGAAGCACGATCGCTACGAATCCCTCGTGACGCTCGCAAAGATGGACGCCGCGACGGAAACCGAGACCCGCCAGGCCCGCACCGAAATGGAGCTCTCCCTCGTCGCGCTGCGGCAGGCCGAGATCGCGCTGGAGGCGGCGAGCCAGCGAAAATCCCTCGCGAGCCACGCGGACCCCGAGGCACTCAAGTCAGCCGTGACCGCCGCGGAGGCGCGCCTCGATCGCACCCGACGCGAGGCCGGGCCGACCGAATATCGGGCGCTCTTCGACGGAATCGTCCAGGAATTGAACCTCTCGAAAGGCGCCACCGTCGAAAGCGGAATCCTGCTCGTCGCCATCGCCTCGAAGGAGCGGATCACGATCGACGCCTACGTCCCGGCGTCCCGGGCCGCGGGCGTGAAGGCGGGCTCGCCTGCCCGGATCTATCCCCCCGGCCGCGCGACTCCGGTCTACGGACGCGTCATGAGTTCCGCCTCTGCGGAATCGACCGTGCCCAAGGCGCTCCAGGCATACATGCCCGACACCCCCACGGCCGCGATCATCCGAATCGAGCCGGCCGAGGTCGCCGGCTTCACCCCCGGCGGCGTCGTCCGGGTCCGGATCGATCCCTGACGGGGTATGATCGAGGCGATGTCCCCCGCCTCCGCCGTACCCGAATCGTTCCCGGGCTCCGACCTCGTCCGCTCGGGCCTCGAGGATCTCGCGGCGGGCCGGACGTCCCCCGAGGCCTGCCTCGTCCTCGTCGGCGCGCCGCGACTCCGCCGGCTCGGCATCCCCGTCCCGAACCCCCCGTTCGAGGGATTCCCCGAGGACCGCCTCTACGATCTTCTCTCCGAGGAAACCCCCGCCGACGCCCATTCCCGCTACAACGCCCTGATCCGGAGGCTCGTCTCGTTCGAGCGAGCGGCGGAACGAGCTAGTTCTGAGGCCGCGGAAAAGCCAAACCCGACGCCTACGAGTTGATCGCCCGCGGCCTCGCGGATCCCGCGCGCGTCCTCCGCCTCTTCGGCGAAATCGAGTCCCTCCTCCACCGCTACCCGGGCTTACGGCTCGAAGGCGCCGATGAATCGCACGTCATGCGGCGTTCCGGCGAGGTCCGAAACCAGGCGCTCGTCGGCGGTGACAAGGGGAAGGCGGAGGCGATCCGAGAGGGCCACGTAGGATGCATCGTAGACCGTGATGCCGCGCGAAAGGG
Organism: uncultured Planctomycetia bacterium; assembly: GCA_964358555.1. Taxonomy (GTDB): domain Bacteria; phylum Planctomycetota; class CAYHQZ01; order CAYHQZ01; family CAYHQZ01; genus CAYHQZ01. The sequence continues at coordinate 2,937 of CAYHQZ010000110.1, read as the reverse complement.
AAAGCGCAAGGGCATCCTCCGCGAGTTCCACGGAGGAATGGATTCGGATGGAAAGCCTCCGAAGTGCCGCGAGATCCTTCCTCGCGTCCCCCGCGGGATATCCGTAGCGGTGGACGGCTTTTCGGAGGGTGCTCGCGCATTCGATATAGAAGAGGCCGGGAACGTGGAGAACGGCCGGGGGATTTTCCGACAGGCGGTCGAATAGGGCCTGGGCCCGATCCGTAAAAGGTTCGACGAGGAAGACCTTGATCCCAACGCTTGCGTCGACGACGAGAGGGAGCGCCGCCGGGCTCATCTCGCCCGGTCCTCGCGCAGCAGCTCCACGCTGTCGGGGATGCCGGTTCGAAGAACCCGCTGCTCACGGCGCCGGCGAATCCCCTGGAGCAGCCGCCGATTTGCATCCCTCGACGCCTCGCGCTCCAGCGCGCCATTGAGGAGCACCACCGTCTCCGATCCGATCGAGCGCGACTCCACCCGCGCCCGGCGCCGCAATCGCTCGTAGAGCCGATCCGGCACGCCCCGGACATGCAAGGTCGCCATGGATTTTTCTTCTCCTCCTGCCAACCTATCCAATCTGGTTGCAGAATGCAACCATCCATCCCCGAATATGCAATCCCCCCCCTATCCGTCATGCGACGCCTTCCTAATCCCCGAACGACGTCCCCACGGCGCGGGCGGAGGCGACTTCGGTGCCGGCGGGGTCCACGAGGCGGGGGCCCTCGGGAATGTCGCTCAAAGGGTAGGGGCGGAAGCGGCCCTCGTGATGGGCGGCGAGGAATCCGCGCTTGCCCTCGGCGAGCAAGTCCACCGCGAGGGTCCCGAGATTCGTCGCCAGCCAGCGGTCGAATGCGGTGGGCGAGCCGCCACGCTGGACGTGGCCCAGCACGGTCGCCCGGGCCTCGACGCCTGCCTGGGCCTCGAGCGCCTTCGCGACAATCGGGCCGATCCCGCCCAGACGCACGGGGTCCGGCGAGTTCGCCACGATCTGCTGGATCACCATCCGGCCGCCCTTCTCCTTGGCGCCCTCGGCGACGACGACGAGGCTGAAGCGCTTGCCCCTCTTTGCGCGGGCCCGGACGGCGTCGCAGACGGATGCCATGTCGAAGGGAATTTCCGGAATGAGCAGGACGTCCCCGCCCCCGGCGATCCCGGCCCGGATGGTCAGCCAGCCTGCGTAGCGGCCCATGAGCTCGAGCACCATCACCCGGTGATGCGAAATGGCGGTCGAGTGCAGGCGATCCACCGCGTCCGTCGCGACGGAAAGCGCCGTGTTGAAGCCGATGGAGGGATCCGTCCCCGCAAGGTCGTTGTCGATCGTCTTCGGGACGCCGGCAATGGCCAACCCCATCGCCGAAAACTTCCGGGCGGAGGCGAACGTCCCGTCGCCGCCGATCACGACAAGCGCGTCGAGGCCGTGGCGTTCCACGTTCGCCAAAACGTCTTTTGAACGGTCCGTCTTCTTCCCGTCGGGGCCGATGTAGTCGAAGGGATTCGCCCGGTTGGACGTCCCGAGGATCGTCCCGCCGAGAAGCAGGATGTTCGAGACATCGGCGTCCCGGAGCGCCCGGGACCGGTTCTCGACCAGGCCCTCGTAGCCGTCGAGAAAACCCACCACCTCGGCGCCATGCTTCCGGATCGCCGTCTTCACGACCGCCCGGATGGCCGCGTTGAGCCCCGGGCAGTCCCCGCCGCCGGTGAGGACGCCGATTTTGCGCATGGGATAAAAAAGCTATCAGATTTCAGATATCAGCTGTCAGCTTGCGAATTCTTCCTTCCGTTGCCATGTCCTTTTCTTTCCGTAGCTGATAGCTGATGGCTGACAGCTATTTGTTGCCCCCCGCAATCCGGATCCCCGCCTCGCGCAGCTGCTCGGGCGTGACCGTCGCCGGCGCCCCGGTAAGCAGGCAGGCGCCCTTCTGCGTTTTCGGGAACGCGATGACGTCGCGGATCGAATCGAGGCCGAGCAGCAGCGCCACGAGGCGGTCGAGGCCCAGCGCGATCCCGCCGTGCGGCGGGGCGCCGTAGGAGAGGGCCTCGAGGAGGAAGCCGAACCGGAAGCGCGCCTCCTCCTCTCCGATCCCTAAGACCCGGAAGACCTCGGACTGGAGGTCCGCGCGGTGGTTGCGGATGCTCCCGCCGCCGATCTCCGTGCCGTTGAGCACAATGTCGTAAGCGCGGGCGAGGACCTTTTGGGGTTCCGACGAGAGAATCGGAAAATCCTCGACGCGGGGCGATGTGAACGGGTGGTGCAGCGCGACGAGGCGCTTGTCCTCCGAGCTATAGCCGAAGAGCGGGAAGTCCACGACCCAGAGCAGCTTGAACGCGCCCTTCGGAATCTTGTCGAACTTCCGCGCGAGAGAAAGACGAAGCTCGCCCAGCACCCGGGCGCAGAGTTCCTCGGTGTCGGCGACGAAGAACAGGATGTCGCCCTTTTGGGCCTTGAGCCTTCCCGCGATCGAGTCCAGGACGCCCGGCCCGAAGAACTTCACGATGGGCGAGGTGAAGCCCGCGTCGTCCAGCTTCACCCAGGCGAGGCCCTTGGCGCCGAACTCGATGGCGCGCCCCGTCCAGGTGTCCACGTCCTTGCGGGAAAAGGTTGCGCCGCCCTCGAATCGAATCCCGCGCACGCACGAAGCCTCGGCGAAGACCTTGAAGCCGCAGCCGCGCGTCTCCGCGGTCACGTCCTCGATCTCCATCCCGAAGCGGAGGTCCGGCTTGTCGTTTCCGTAGCGCTTCATCGCCTCCGCGTAGGTCATCCGGGGGATCGGAAGCGCGATGTCCATCCCGATCGCGTCCTTGAAGACCCGCCGGAGGATCTCCTCGACGACGCCCTGGATGTCGGCCTCGTCGATGACGGAGATCTCGATGTCCCGCTGCGTGCACTCCGGCGGGCGATCGGCGCGCCGGTCCTCGTCGCGGCAACCGCGCACGCTCGGG
>CAYHQZ010000109.1:0-13588 GCA_964358555.1 uncultured Planctomycetia bacterium | reverse complement strand
GCGTTGGACCGCGCCTCGACAGGTCGCTTCCATCCGAGCCCCCGCCCCTCGCCCTGCTTGTTTTTCGGTTCCAGAAATACAAGGATCGGCGCCGCCATGCACCCGGCGAAAGGATGCCGGATGGACGATTTCCCCGGGTCGTCCTAGCATCTTGCCTCCATGCTTCCGCCGCTGCGGTTCCAGGGGATCCCGCTCGAGAAGGTCTGGGGCGGCAGCCGGCTGCGCGAGCAGTTCGGCAAGGACGTCCCGGCGGGCAAGAAGATAGGCGAGCTCTGGGAGATTTCCGATCGGGAGGGCGCCGAAACGATCGTGGCGGAGGGGCCGCTCAAGGGCCGGACGCTGCGCCAGATCATGCGCGAGCGGAAGGCCGACCTCCTCGGCCGGATCCCGGGGTCCTCGTTTCCGCTGCTCGTGAAGTGGATCGACGTGGAAGCGCCGCTTTCCATCCAGGTCCACCCGGACTTAGAGTTCCTCGCGACCCGCCCGGACGCCGGCGAACCGAAGACCGAGCTGTGGGTCTTCGCGCAGGCCGACGAGCGCGCCGCCATCATCGGGGGCGTGAAGGGGGGCTGGCCGCCCGACAAGCAGGCGCTGGCCGGCGAGGGCTTCGCGGATCTCTTCGAGCGCTTTTCCGTCCGGCCGGGCGACTTCGCCGCCATCGAGGCGGGCACGGCGCACGCCCTGCTGCCAGGGATGCTTTTGCTCGAAATCCAGGAGAACTCGGATACGACCTACCGCCTCCACGACTGGGGACGCGACGCCGCGGGGACCGGCCGGCCCCTCCATCCCGAACTCGCCATCCCGGCCGTCCGGCCGGCGCTGCGCGCAATCCCCGCCTCGCTGCAGAGCCGCCTCGGCCCCGGCTTTCCCGGCGGCCCGGAGAAGACCTGCGTGCTCCGCGCCGGCGTCCCGTTCGAATCCATCGCCCTCGAATCCGCGCGCCCCTTCGTCCTGCCCGCGGCCCCCGAGCTTCCGTCCGTCTTCTGCGTCCTCGAAGGCAAGGGACAGCTGCGCTTCCCCGACGGGTCGTTTCCGCTCCGCCCCGGCGCCACCCTCCTCCTCCCCGCCGTCCGCCCCCCCTGCCGCATCGAGCCCCAATCCCCCCTGCGCGCCGTCCTCTCGTGCGCGTTGAGGGTTTGAGCGGCCCCCATGGCTGATTCCCCCCTCCGCGCCTATGCCGACACCTCCGTCTTCGGCGGCGTTTTCCATGGGGACTTTGCCAGGGCAAGAGGTGACGAGCGATGAAGAAGAAAGCGTTTGACTGCGTCGATATGCAGCATCGCGGAGGCGAGGAAGTCCGGCGCAAGACGGCCGGGATGACTTTAAAGGAAGAAGTCTGCTTCTGGCATGAGCAGGCGGAAGCGCTCCGGAAGCTCCAGGAAGAGACGCACCGGAAAACCGAACACGCCGCGGCTTGCCGCTGATCCCGCGGGACGAGGTAGCGATCAAAATTGTTTTTTCATGTCGCCGAGGAATTCGCGCACGGGGCACCGGCCAGATTTCCGCGGCCTTGAACCTTCTCCCGCCGCGCTCGTAGAGTGATCCGGAAGGAGGCCCCGGGAATGGCAGCGACGGGAAAGCGGCGCCTTCGGACGCGGGCGGTGGGCATCGCGCTCCTGGGCGCGTGGCTGGCCGCGGGCTGCGCCCGCGAGAGGCACCGGACCGCCCACGAAATCGCGAGTGGATACGGAACCCTCGAGGGCGAGGCGGCGAGGCTCGTCGCGAGCGGGGCGAACCTCGACGATCTCCTGAAAGACGGCCGGGCGACGAAGCGGACCTATGCGGAAGGCGAGGGGCGCAACCGGATCGACGTCACGGAAACGCTCGTCCTCGGGGAACCCTACAGGGTCGAGGTGCGATTCGAGCGCTACTTCGATCCCATCGCGGACGTCCGCGACGACGAGGTCGCCTGGATCGCCTACGTGCATGGAAAGGACGGCGGCTTCGACGTCCGGGATCCGGCGGACATCCGGAGCATTCTCCGGGCCGTCCGGACGGAGAGTCATCAAGCCGACAAGGAAACGGGCTACCGGTCGTACTGGCTCGGCGGCGAGGACGTGATCATGCACCTGGAGCTGCGCGGCCCCGGCGACTGGGGCGAACCGGGCACGCATCGCTGCTGGCTCGGCCTGTGGATTCATGCGACGAAAGGCCGAACGTGGCATCTTTGCGGGGAACCGCGGCGCGGCGCCTTCACGGCCCACCCCCTCCTCGGCGAAATGGAAACCGGCAAGCCGCAACTCTTCGAGAACCAACTCCTCTACGACGCCCTCCGGCCCACGGCGGCGAAGGCGGGATTCCGGTTCGATGAAAACGGCGGCGTTCCGGCGCGGAAGGCGAAGGAGGCTCGATGAAGAATTCCCGTTTCGGCGTCCTGGCGTTTCTCGGAATCGCCGTTCTGATCGCCGCGGGGCTCGCGAAATTCCTTCCGCGGAACGCGGCCAAAGAAGCGGAGAGGAAGGCGCTGGAATTCGTCGGGGCGGAAGGGCAGAAGGCCGACACGGCGCATCCGAGGACGCTGGAGCGGAAGGGATTCCGGCTCGAGTATCCCTCCAACTGGAAGATCGACGAAAAGGACGAGGACTACGACCCGGACCGCATGTTCTCCATCGAGAGCCCCGGCAGCGCGTTCGTCATGATTGCCATGGTGCCCGTGAAAGTCGATCCGGAAGAGCACATGAAAGGGCAAATCGATTCGTTCGCGAACCTGATGGGCGCGAAGCCTTCCGTCGCCCGGTTCGAGACCTACGGGCGCTACAAGGGGAAAGGGGCGAGCCTGAAGGGAAAGGTCCTCGGGGTCCCCGTGACCGTCAAGGCCTTCGCCTGTTTCGCGGAAGGCGCGACCGCTCTCGTCGTCCAGCAGGTCCCCGACGAGGATATCGGCCTCGAAAAGGACGGCCTGGACCTCATCGAGAAATCGTTCGTCCTCATCCCCAAGAACCCGCCGCCCGTCCCCTAGGCGCTGTTACGGTATGAATTGTCGGAGAGGTCGAAGGTCTAAAGTCTAAGGTCCCGTAACAACGGCGCCGCCGTTCCGCGACCTTGGACCTTGGACCTTAGACCTTGGACTTTAGCCCTTGGTCCCTAGCCCCCCCCTCCCGGCTCCCCCTCCCCTTGACCCCCCTCGGCCGCCGGGCCTACCATACCTAGGAGTCCTAGGTATACGGATTTCGTGAACCAAGGCCCGGGAATGAGCGTCTAAAGGAAAGGCAATCCCTTGGGGATCCCATGCCCATGAACCCCCGCCGAATCCGGCTCGTGCTGGGGGCCATTGCGCTCGCGCTCTCGGCCTTCCTGCCGATCGCGGCGGACGCGGCGGAGGAGCCCGAGGAACACCCTGCCTTGCGCGATCCGCTTTCGGCCCAGGTGGAATCCGACGCGGACGCCGAGGCGTGGCGGGATTCCGCGCGCTCCGCCATCGCCAAGGAGGACTGGCCCCGGGCCTTCGACTCGTTGCGCCGGATCCTCGAATCGGACCGCACGCTGCTCTCGAAAACGGCGGAGACGGACGACGGGATCGTCTACCAGCCGCTGCAGGACGCCTGCCACATCGAAATCGCGAAGATGCCCAAGGAGGCGCGGGCCCTCTACCGGGCCTCGCAGGACCCCACGGCGAAGGCCCTCTGGGAGGAGGCGCTGCGGGACGGCTCGGAGGATCCGCTACGGCGGATCGTCCAGTCGTATCTGTGCACCTCCTACGGCGACCTCGCGGCCGACCGGCTCGCGGCCCTCGCGCTGGAGCGCGCCGATCCGTGGAGCGCGCTGCAGGCGCTGCGCCGCCTCCGCGCGATCTATCCCGCGGAGGACCTGCACGTCGAGCCCGACATGCTCTCGGCCCGGGAGGCCCTGGCGAACCTCCTGGCCGGCAACCGCGCCGAGGCCGAGAAGATCCAGGGCGAGGCCGCGGGCCGCGGCGCTCGCGCGACGCTTTCGATCGCGGGCGAGGACGTGTCTCTCGATCGGGTCCTGGCCCGCTGGAGCGGCGAGGTCCAGGCATTGCGGGAGGCCGGGCGAGACGGCGAGGACTGGCCGGGCACGGGCGGCGGGCCTTCGCGAGACATTTCGATGCCCCAGGGCGACTGGTTTCCCTCCGATCGGGTCCTCGCGAAGGGCGGGGCCTCCGCGCGCTTCCGGCTCCCGCGGGCAGGCGACACCGAGGGCGCGCTGTTCGAGCTCGTAAACCGCGGCGCCGGGAAATCCAACGCCGCCAAGCAGACTATCCAGATACATAACTCCCGGGGGCGCGGGGGCGCGATACCCGTCCCTTCCGCCCAGCTCCCCACCATCCTCGTGAGCCGGGAACTGGAACTTTCCTCCCCGACCGAGCCCGGCAAGGTCGAGCGGGATCGCCTGATCGTGATGCAGTGGCCGGACCAGAAGATCCAGGCCAGCCGCTACAAGACCGGGAAACTCGTGTGGGACTCGCGGCCGGTCCCGGGGGTCCTGCCTATCGCCGGCGCCCCGATCGTCCCCGGCGTCGATCCCTCCGCCGGACGGGGCTCGCAGGCGCTTGTGCTCGCCCCGCAGGCGGTCCTGGATCGGAACGCCGTCTACGCCGTTCTCACGAACCCGGACGTGCTCTCCAAGAGCAGCCCGATGCTGCGCGCAGGATTGGGCGGCGGCGAGGGGATCCCCGAAACCGCGAACGCCCTCTTCGCCTGGGAACTGACGACCGGCAAGCGGCTCTGGAACGCAGGCCGGGAAGGCGCGCGCACCGGAAGCGCGAAGGGGGACGATTTCCTCTCGCGCTGCTTCTTCCTCTGCGCCCCCGCGGTCCTCGGCGGCCGGGTCTTCGTGCCCGTCTACCATCCCGACGGCTTCCACCTGGTCTGCCTCTCTTCGACGGGCGTGAGCGGGACGCCGACGGTCCTCTGGAAAAAGAAGATCGCGACCGGCCCGTTCAGCGAGCCCCCGCCGATGGCCTGGATGCACTTAGGCATCGCGGCCCCCGACATCCCCCCCGACGCCGCCGTCGCTGCGGACGGAAGTCTCGTCGTCGCCGCCTTCGGCCGCGGGATCGTCGCGGCGGCGGACCCGGTGACGGGCCAGATCCAGTGGGTCTTCAAATACGCGACCTCCGGTCAGAAGGCCGGAGGGATGGATCGCCGCGGGACGCCCATCATAAAAAACCCCGTCCGCTGGTCCTCGACGGGATTGATCCTGCGCAAGAACGCCGTCTTCGCGGCCCCCGCGGACTGCGCGGACGTCTTCTCGCTTCAGCGCAGCGACGGCCGGGTGCGCTGGCCGGGCCGGGGGCTGTGCAACGACCCCGACCGAAAGCCGGGAAAGCCTCCCGGCGCGACGGTGCTCGCCGGCATCACCCGCGATCTCCTCGTCTTCGCCGGCCCCCGGACCATCCTCGTCAGCGCCTCCACCGGGAAGCGGGTCTACGAGTGGGGCGTGCGGGGGGGGGCTCACCCGCGAGGCCGCGCCGCCGTCGGACGGAAGCACGTCCTCGTCCCGGACCCGGAGCAAGGACTGGTCGCCATCGACGCCGAGCACATCGTCGCGGAGGCGGCCCGGGGAGACGAGGGCATGAAGCGGATCGGCCGCTACGAGCCCGAGATCGTCGGGATCGAGGGATGGGCGCGCGACAAACGGCCTTGGACGCTGACGCTCGCATTCGGCAGACTGTTCCTGGCGGGCGAGGCCGAAGCGTATGTCTTCGCGCCCGCTCCCAAGCGCGTCGAGCCGGAGCCCGGCGCAGGAGCGCCGGAAGGGACGGGCGGAAAACGGACGGACGAAGGAGGCCGGCCATGAAGACGGCTCGGAAGGCGTGGATGGCGGCGGCGGCAGCGGCCCTCTGGTTCGCCGGCGCCGGGATCGCGGCGGAAGGCGAGTCCGGCGCCTCGACGCTGCCCGAGACCTTGAACCAGCAGGCCGTCGACGCGATCGAGCGGGCCGTAAAGTTCCTCGTCTTGGCCCAGCGGCCCGACGGAGGCTGGAACTCCGACGGGGGCGGCTACGGCACGTATCCCACGACGATGACGGCGCTGGCCGGCATCGCGCTGCTCGCCCACGGCAGCACGCCCACGAAGGGCCCCGAGGCCGCGGCCGTGGCGAACTGCACGGACTGGATCCTGCGAAACCAGACGCCGCAGGGCCTCTACGCCAGCGCCGGCGAAAACCGCGAGATGCGCTCGATGTACGGACACGGCTTCTCCATGCTCTTTCTCTCGCAGGTCTACGGCCTGGAAGGCAGCTCCGCGCTCGGCAAGCGGATCCACGACAGCCTCCTCAAGGCGGTGGACCTCTCGGCCCGCAGCCAGAGCCGGCCCGGGGGCTGGAACTACGGCCCCGACCCGAGCGGCGACGAGGGATCCGTCACGGTCACGCAGGTCCACGCGCTCCGGGCCGTCGCGAACGCCGGGATCAGGGTCCCGAAGGCCGTCCTCGACAAGTGCGTGCAATACCTCGAGGGCGCCCAGTGCCCGGACGGCGGGATCGCCTACAAGTTCGGGATGGGCGGCGGCAGCCGGCCGCCGATTTCCGCGGCGGGGCTCGTCAGCCTTCTCTACGCGGGCCGCTACGATTCCCCCGCCACGCGCCGCCTGACAGCCTACGTCGAGAAGACCTTCCTGAAAGGCGGCGGGATGGGCCGCGCGGGGGCGTTCTCGGGCCACCACTTCTACACCCACTACTACCTCGGCCAGTCGATGTGGCTTTCGGGGGATCGCCTGTGGCGGAATTACTTCCTCGGAGAGGGCGGCCGCGAGGGCGCTCGTTCGATGTTCCTCAAAAGCCAGGCGGTCAACGGCTCCTGGTCCGGGGAATGCGGCCCGGTCTACGCGACGGCGATGGCGGTGACGGTTTTGCAGCTGCCGTTCAACTATTTGCCCATCTATCAGCGGTGACGGAAACCCGGACGAACAGAAAGGAAGGAAAATGCCCGACACGGACGCGTCCTTGAGCGGCACCGATCAGGAGGCGATCGACCGTCTCACCGCCGGCTATCAGAAGATCCGGACCGAGATGGCAAAGGTCATCGTGGGACAGGACGAGGTCGTGGACGAGCTCCTGATCGCGATCCTGGCGCGCGGGCATTGCATCCTCGAAGGGGTGCCGGGCCTGGCGAAAACCCTCATGGTTTCCACGCTTGCCTCCGCCCTCTCGCTGGATTTCCGGCGGATCCAGTTCACGCCGGACCTGATGCCGTCCGACATCACGGGCACGGAAGTCATCCAGGAGAACAAGTCGACGGGGCAGCGCGAATTCCGGTTCGTGCGGGGGCCCTTGTTTGCAAACCTCGTCCTGGCGGACGAAATCAACCGCACGCCGCCGAAGACGCAGGCCGCATTGCTGGAGGCCATGCAGGAGCGCCAGGTCACCGCCGCGGGAAACCGCCACCCGCTGCCCGTCCCGTTCTTCGTCCTGGCCACGCAAAACCCCATCGAGCAGGAAGGGACGTATCCCTTGCCCGAGGCCCAGCAGGACCGGTTCATGTTCAAGGTGTTCGTCCGCTACCCGAAGTGGGAGGAGGAATACCAGATCGTCCGGCAGACGACCTCCGGGACGACCGCGGCCGTCCAGCCCATCCTCTCGGGGGCGGAGATCATGGCGCTGCAGGACATCGTCCGGCGCGTCCCCGTCGCGGACGCCATCATCCACTACGCGATGAACCTCGTCCGCCAGACCCGGGTCCACGAGCCGGGCGTCCCCGACTTCGTTCGCAACTGGGTCGCCTGGGGGGCGGGTCCCCGCGCGTCCCAGTTCCTGATCCTCGGCGCGAAGGTGCGCGCCGTCCTCGAGGGGCGGACCTACGTCGCGTCCAAGGACGTGCAAAGGGTCGCCAGGCCCGTGCTTCGCCACCGGATCGTGCTGAACTTCACGGCCGAATCGGAAGGCGTCACGACCGACAAGATCATCGACCGGCTCCTGGAGGTCACGCCCACGAAGGAGGGCGAGGCACTTTCCGATGAACGGATCTCGAAGGTTCTTAAGTCCTAAGGTCCTCGCCGCGATCAGCCGGCTCGATCTGAAGGCCCGGCTGATCGTCGAGGGCTTCGTCTCGGGGCTCCACCAGAGCCCCTTCCACGGATTCTCCGTCGAGTTCGCCGACCACCGGGAGTACACGCCGGGGGACGACATCCGGCACATCGACTGGAAGGTCTACGCGAAGAGCGATCGCTTCTCCATCAAGGAGTTCGAGGAGGAGACGAACCTCAAGTGCACGATGCTCCTCGACGTTTCCGAGTCGATGCGCTACCGCTCCGGGGAGACCTCGAAGCTCGAGTACGGCAGCGTCCTCGTCGCGACGCTTTCGCACCTGTTGCTGCACCAGCAGGACGCCACGGGGCTCGTTCTCTTCGATTCCGACATCCGCCGGCACGTCCCCGAGTCGTCGCGGCCGAGCCACATCCTCGCGATCCTGGCGGAGCTGGACCGGGCCGTCGCGGAGCAGAAGACCGACGTGTCCGTGCTTTTCCACAAGATCGCCGAGAAGATCAAGCGCCGCGGGATGGTGCTCCTGGTGTCCGACCTCTTCTGCCCCGTCGAGCCGCTGATGCGCGGGCTCAAGCACTTCCGCCACAAGCGCCACGAGGTCGTCGTCTTCCAGATCGTGGATCCCTTCGAGCGCGACTTCCCGTTCGAGGACAACACGCTCTTCAAGGGGCTCGAGGGCTACCCGGAGCTTTTGACCGAGCCTAGATCGCTGAAGGCCGCGTACCTGAAGAATTTCCGGGACCACGCGGAGGCGATCCGGAAGGCCTGCGCGGACCAGCGGATCGACTTCGTCCAGATCGGGACGGATCAGCCCCTCGAGACCGTCCTGCCGCGCTACCTGGCGCTGCGCGCCCGCCGGTAAATCGCGATGTTCCCCGGCTTCGCGAATCCGCTCCTACTGGCGGGGGCCGCCCTCATCGCGATTCCGATCCTGATCCACCTCCTGAACAAGCGCCGGTTCCGGACGGTGGAGTGGGCGGCGATGGAATTTTTGCTGCAGGCCGAGCACAAGAACCGACGCCGGATCCAGGTCGAGAACGTCCTGCTCCTGATCCTGCGCTGCCTCCTGGTGGCCCTGATCGTCGCGGCCGTCGCCCGCCCCCAGGTCCGGAAGGGAAGCCTGCTTTCGATCGCCGCGGGCGCGACGCCTACGGACCGGGTCGTCGTCTGGGACGACTCGCTTTCGACCGGGCATGTCTCCGGGAGCGGCACCTGCCTGGATGCGATGCGCGACGATTTGCTCCGGATCCTGCCGCACTTCGAGACGGACTGGCGCAGCGACGCGCTCACGCTCGTCCGGACGTCCAAGCCGACCGTGCCCGACTACTTCCGGTTCGCCCCCCGAGGCGCCCATCGGCGCGACGCCGAGGCGCGGATCCGGCAGGCGGCCCCCACCGCCCGCTCCGCGAACCTGGTCGCCTGCCTGGAATCCGTCCGGGAGCGGGTGAGCGGGGGCGCCCAGGTCCCGAAAGCCCTCTATCTCCTGTCCGACTTCCGCGCGACGGACTTCGCCGCGGCGGGCGCGGGATCGGGGCTCGAAATCGTCCTCGACAAGCTCGCCAAGGAGGGCTGGGGGATCACCTTCCTCGACCGAGGCGCGGACGATGTGGAAAATACCGGGATCGTCGCGCTCGAACCCGAGGAGAAGCTGCTGGTGGCAAACGCCCCCGTCCGCTTTTCGGCCCGCGTTCGGAATTTCGGCGACCAGCCCGTAGGCCCGATCGAGATTTCCTTCAAGACCTCCGAGGGCGTCGTCCCCGCGGCGGCGATCCCGTCCATTCCCGCGAGGGGCGAGGCCTTCCGGTCGGCGACGCTTTTGTTCTCCTCCCCCGGCTCCGCCTGGGTCGAGGCGACCGCGTCGGCGGACCGGCTCGCCGGCGACAATGCCCGCGCGGTTGCCTTCACCGTCACCTCCGGCCTGCCGGTCCTCCTGGTCAACGGCGAGCCCAAGGCGGAGGCCTTCGGGGACGAGACGGCCTTCCTCGCCTTCTCGCTCGCCCCGCCGGGGGCGGTCGTGTCGGGCTTCAAGCCCCAGGTCGTGCTGGACCGGGCGCTGCACCCCGGATCGTTCGAGGGCTTCCCGGTGGTGATCCTCGCGAACGTGGAGCGCCTCCCGGAGGACGTCCTCGCCGCCCTCGAGCGCCACGTTTCCGAAGGCGCGGGCCTCGTCGTCTTCCCGGGGACCCGCACGGACGTCGATTCCTACCGGGCCGAGTGGTTCAAGGCGGGCAAGGGCCTCTTGCCCGTCCCGCCGATCGAGGCCCGCAGCGCGCCTAGGGAGGCGCCCGCCCGGCTCTCCCCCGACGGGATCGACCCGCGGGGCGTCCTGCGAGTCTTCGAGGGATCGGACAACCCCTCGGTCCGGACGCTCCAGATCGGCCGCTGGCTCGCGCTCGAGGAGCCGGCGAAAGACGCGGGCGTCGAGATCCTCGCGCGGCTGCAAACCCCCGCCCGGGAGCCCTTCCTCGCGCGGAAGGCCTTCGGGAAGGGGCGCGTCTGGTTCTTCTCGATTTCCGCCGATCGCGACGGCTCGAACTGGCCGACGCTGCCGTCGTATCTGGCCACCCTCTTCCCGCTGGTCGAGGACGCGGGATCGCGCGCGGAAGCATCGCGCAACCTCGCCCCCGGCGCCCCCCTCGTCGTGACGTATCCCGCCGCCAAGTGCGAGCGGCGCATCCAGATCCGGCCGCCGGGCAAGAACGCCTTGGTGGAGATCGACGGCGCGGCCGTCGAGGGGACGGCCCTCTACCGGGCCGAGTTCGCGGACACCGAGAACCCCGGGGTCTACACGGTCGTCCTGAAGGAGCACGAGCGGGGCGAGACATTCCAGCATTTCACGGTGAATCCCGAGCCCGACGAGGGCGATTTGCGGCGGATCCCGCATTCGGAGCTCGAGCGCCGTCTCCCGGCGGTGAAGGGGATCCAGTGGGTCCGGGACGTGGACGATCTGTTCCGGGCGTCGGCCCCCGAGGCGAGCGAGATCTGGCGGACGCTGATGCACCTGTTCCTCCTGCTGCTCGCCATCGAGGCGCTGCTCGCCTGGCGGTTCGGGAGGGGCGCATGAACCTGTTCCTCCTGCAAGCCGCCGCGGGAGCGTCCGCGATCTCCACGAGTTCCCGCCTCGAGTGGCACAGCCTGCCCACGGCCGCCGGCTCCGTCGCGACGATCGCGCTGATCCTGGGATTGGGAACGTTCTTCGTGCTGCTCTACGCCCGGGAGGCGGGCAACATCCCCGGCCCGAAGCGCGCCGCCCTCGCGATCCTGCGCCTGCTCACGCTGCTCGCCGCCTTCCTCGTCCTCTGGGAGCCGGTGCTCGTGCGGGACGAGGAGGAGATCCTCGATTCGACCGTCGCGATCGCGGTGGACGCCTCGAAGAGCATGGATTTCCCGGACATCCCGGCAAAAGACCTCCGGAAGGCCTTCCCCGAGGCGAAGGAGGAATCGGCCGAGAAGGTCTCGCGCGCGACGGTCGTGCGATGGCTCCTGCGGAGCGAAAAGGTCCGGTTCATCGAGGACTTCCGGAAGAACCACCACGTCCAGTTCGGGGCCTTCTCCCGCGCCTGGGAGCCGCTGGAAACGTTCGAGATCAAGGACCCCAAGCGCCCGGCGCGCCCGCCCGCGCCCGGCGAGGCGGCGAAGAAGGAGCCCGCAATCCCCTTCGAGAAGATCCAGCCCCGCGGACCGTCCACGAACATCGCCCAGGCCATCCGCTCGATCGTCGACGGGATGGGCGGAAAGCCGCTGGCCGCCCTCGTCCTGTTCACGGACGGCCAGCACAACGAGGGCGAGGACCCTCGCGCGGCGGCCGCCTACGCCGCCGAGCGGGGCGTCCCGATCTACGCAGTCGCGCTGGGCGACTCCTCGCCGTTCAAGAACATCCGCGTCCACCAGGTCCTCGCCCCCGAGGCCGTGAACCGACGCGACCCGCTCCCCATCACGGCCCAGATCCTCGCCGAGGGCCTTTCGGGCGTCCAGGCGGAGATCGAGGTGACCGAGACCCCGCGGACCGCCCGCGGCCGGGGCGTCCCGAAGATGCTGAAACGCGAGCCCTTCACGCTGCCGCCGGACGGCCAATCCAAGGAATACGCGTATCGCCACATCCCCGACGAGGCCGGAGAGTTCTACTACGAGGTGGCCGTCCGAGCGGTCGAGGGCGAGCGGGTGGAGGACGACAACAAGGGCGGGGCGCTGACGCGCGTCCTCGACGACAAGCGCAAGGTTCTCCTGGTCGCAGGCTCGCCGACGCGGGAATACCACTTCGTCAAAGCCCTCCTCACCCGCGACAAGACGGTGGACGTGTCGTGCTTCCTCCAGACCCTCGATGCCGGGCTGCCCCAGGAGGGCGATCTGCGGATCACGAAGCTGCCCGACGCGGAGGAGGAGCTCTTCTCCTACGACGCGGTGCTCCTGCTCGACCCCGCCCCCGACCGGACGTTCCCGCCCTCGTTCGCGGAGATGCTGAAACGGTTCGTCGGCGAGCAGGGCGGGGGGCTTTTGTTCGTCGCGGGCGAGAAGAACACGACCCGGTTCCTCACCGCGCCCGGGATGGAGCCGCTTCTCGACGTGCTCCCCGTCGTCCCCGACACCGATTCCCCGGACGCCCGCGAGGTCGCGGGCCGCGCCCGCACGCGCGAGATCCGCGTCGAGCCCACGGGCGAGGCGATGTCGAACCCGACGATCCCGATCCTCCAGATCGCGATGGGCGGGGATCCGGCCGAAAGCCGGAAAATCTTCGAGACGATGCCCGGCATCTACTGGCACTACCCCATCCGCCAGGAAAAGCCGGTGGCGACAGTGCTCGCCCGCGGGCGCGCGCCCGGAGCCGGCGAAGGGGAGGGCCCGATCCTGCTCGCCTGCCAGATATTCGAATCCGGCCGCTCGCTCTTCCAAGCCTACGACGAATCGTGGCGCTTCCGGCGCAATCGCGAAAACCACTTCAACCGCTACTGGATCCAGGCGTGCCGCTACCTCTTCCAGGGAAGGCTGCTCGGGAAGCGCGGCCGCTACAAGGTCTTCGTGGACCGGCCGACCTACCCGCTGGGCGATCCCGTAAAGGTGACCGTCCGGGCCTTCGACAAGGGCTACCGCCCCCTCGAGATTCCCACGCTCCAGGCGAACGTCCGGCCGACGGAGGGCGCGGAAGTCATCGTCCCCCTCGCGCTGACGCCCGGCCGACCCGGCCGCTACGAGGGGCAGTTCGTGCCCGAGACGCTGGGCCTCTACGACCTGTGGGTCCGGGAGGAGGAGGCATCCGACCAGCCGCCGACCCAGCACTTCAAGGTCGTCATGCCGAACCTGGAGCTGGAAAACCCGCGAATGAACGAGCCGCTGCTCAAGGAACTCGCGACCGCGACGGGCGGGAAGTTCCTAGGCATCGAGGAGGCGCGCAAGCTCCCCTCCGAGATCCCGAGCCGCCAGGAGCGCATCACGCTGTCGTCCACCCCGGACGCCGTCTGGGACACGGCCTGGACGATGGTCCTGTTCGTGTTCCTGCTATCGCTCGAGTGGCTGCTGCGGAAGCGCTGGCGGATGATCTAGCGGCCGAGGACTTGCGCCCGATTTTCCCAAAGGGCTCGGGGCGGGGGTCGGACCGCGCCGACCTGTCGGAGCGCGGGCGAACGCCATGGAGTCGTCTACCTTCCGT
>CAYHQZ010000108.1:0-13663 GCA_964358555.1 uncultured Planctomycetia bacterium | reverse complement strand
CCGTCGAGCTCCAGGCGTTGGGCGATGGCGGAGCCCGCGAGGCAGGCGACCGTCGATTCGTGGCCGCGCGCGCGCAATCCCGCCGTCAAATAGAGGACCTGCTGCTCGCCGCCGCGCCAGGTCCGCTCGGTGTTGACATGGAGGATCCGCACGGGCGGGCATTGTAGGGGAGGCGGGCTTCGGTTGCCTTGCGCCTTCCGGGGGCTAGAATCCTGCATTCCCGCCTCCGGCGTCGAGCGGTTCCTTGCGCCGGTTCGGGGAACGCCCCGTGGCCATCACCATTTGTTCCAACAGCGATTGCCGCTTCCGGTATCTCGACACCGAGAAGTCCTGCCCCGAGTGCGGGGAGTTGAACCGGAAAGTCGCCAAGCCCGTCGAGGCGAAGCCGGAACTCCCGGAGGAATCCAAGCCCCCGGCGATTTCCGCCGACATGGAATCCCAGCCGACCGCGGAGGTTCCGAAGTCCTCCACCCGGATTCTCCGGGGCGGGGGAGAAAGTATCGCGACCGACAAGAGCCCCACGAATCTTGTCCGCGGGACGACGGAATTTTTCGGGGACGGCGACAAGCCCGAGGTCGTCCGGAAGACGTCCGGAAGCCCGCTCTCGAGGCCTCCCGAGGCCGGCTCCAAGCCCCCGCCTTCGCACGCGCCGCTCCCGCACGCTCCGCCCGAGGAGCCTCCACCCCTCGATCGACCGCCCTGGGAGGCGGCCCAAGGCGTTCCGAAGAAGAAGGGCGCCGGATCGGAAGCCGTTCTTCCCGCCCTTCAGCTCGACAAGGGCCGCGGCCCGTTCTTCTGGATCGCGTGCCTCGTCCTCCTGGCCGGGATCGGCTTCGCCGTCTGCAAGTTCGTCCTTCCCTCCGTGCTGAAGTGGGAGGGCAGCTTCGTGCGTTCCACCTTCCCCGGCGGCGGCTACAAGATCCGAATCCCGTCCGGCTACGGGAAGGTGGAGGAGCGGACGGGACACCTGTTCACCCTGAACGGCCAGATCCAGACCCGGGACAAGGTGGCCGCCTCGGAGACGGGACGTTGGTTCGTGCGCGAGGGGGTGGTTTCCCCCTACGAACTCAGCGCATTCCCTCCCCAGGACATCCTCAAGTCCACCGGCCAGAGCTTCGCGAACGATTTCGCGGGCTCCGACCCCCAGATTTCGGAGACGTCGCTCGGCGCCTGCAAGGCGGTCCGGATCCGCGCGGCTGGAAAGGAATCCGGCAACGCGGTCCATGTCGCCGCGACGGCGATCCTCCTTGGCGACCGGCTCGTCCTGTTCGGCCTCGTGGATCGGGACGCGGCCGCCCTCGAGAGCGACGAGGGGCGGAAGTTTCTGGAATCCTTCGAGCCGTCCCCCTGATGTCGCGGGGGTAGCATAGGCGGCGATGGTGCCCTTGCCGAATCCGGCCGCCGCCGAGCCTGTCTATCTGGACCACAACGCGACGACCCCGGTCGACCCCCGCGTGTTCGATGCGATGCGCCCCTTCTTCCTGGAGCGGTTCGGGAACGCCTCCAGCCGGACGCACGCCTACGGACACGCCGCCGCGGACGCCGTCGAGGCCGCCCGTTCGGAGGTCGCGCGCCTGATCGCGGCCGACCCCCGGGAAATCGTCTTTACGAGTGGGGCGACCGAGTCGAACAACCTCGCGCTCAAGGGCGCCGCGCGGGCGCACCGGGAACAGGGCGACCGCCTGATCACGGCCGCGACCGAGCACAAGGCCGTCCTCGATCCCTGCCGCGCCCTCGAGCGCGAGGGATTTTCCGTCACGGTCCTGCCCGTGGGCCCGGACGGGCGGCTCGAGGCGGCGGCCGTCGAGCGTGCGATCACGGACAGGACGATCCTCGTCTCCGTGATGGCCGCGAACAACGAGGTGGGCGTCCTGGGGCCGCTCTCGGAGGTCGGCCGGATCACAAAGGCGAAGGGCGTCCTCTTCCACTCCGACGCCGCCCAGGCGGTCGGGAAGGAGCCGCTCGACGTGGACGCGCTCGGCGTCGATCTCCTCTCGATCTCGGCCCACAAGATGCACGGTCCGAAGGGCGTAGGCGCCCTCTACGTCCGGCGGAAAAACCCGCGCGTGCGCTTAGAGCCGCTCTTCGACGGAGGCGGCCAGGAAGGAGGGCTTCGTCCCGGCACCCTCGACGTCCCCGGGATCGTCGGCCTCGGGAAGGCCTGCGAACTCTCGCGCCTCGAGGGCGACGCCGAGCGCTCGAGGGTCCGGCGCCTGCGGGAGCGCCTGCGGGAACGGATCTTCTCGCGCCTGGACGGGGTCCGCCTGAACGGGCATCCGACGCTGCGTCTCGCGGGGAACCTGAACCTCTCCTTCGAGGGCGTCGACGGCCAGGCCCTCCTCGTTGCGCTGAAGCCCGTGGCCGCAATCTCGACGGGCTCGGCCTGCACGACCGGCAGCATCGAGCCCTCCCACGTCCTGCGGGCCCTCGGCGTGCCGGAGCCGCTCGTCCACTCGACGATCCGGTTCGGGCTCGGGCGGTTCACGACCGAGGGCGACATCGATCGCGTCGCCGACGCCGTCGTCGCCGAGGTTTCCCGCCTGCGCGCTCGCTCGCCCTTCAGGCGCTCGTGAGCCGTTCGAGGATCGCCTCCCGCGCCCGGGCCATCGCTTCCGCCGGCTTCGTTCCCGCGGGGATGGGCGGCGCGAGGATCACGCGGATCCGGCCGAAAAGCCTCGGCAGCCGCCGGGTCCTCGGCCAGATCCGGTCCGTCCCGAGGATCGCGACCGGGATGACGCTCGCACTGCCCATCCGGGCGATCCGGAAGGCGCCCTCCTTGAATGGATCCAGCGGGGGCGCCATCGTCCGGCCGCCCTCGGGGAAGATGCCGAGGACTCGGCCCTTCCGGAGGACTTCGGCGGCGGTGCGGAACGCGTCCCGCGAGACGCCGTCCTGGGGGATGGGAATCGCGCCGGCGGCCCGGAAGATGCTTCCGAGCAGGGGCTTGCGGAAGAACTTCTCCAATGCGAGGAACGAGACCGGCCTCGGCATCGCCGTCCCCAGCACCGGCGGATCGAGAAACGAGGCGTGGTTTCCCACGAGGACCACCGGCCCCTCGCGCGGCAGATGTTGAAGCCCCTCCACGCGCAGGCGGTAGAGCAGGCCGAACGTCGGCGTGAGCACGACGCGCGAGAAGCTGTAGAAGAATCGGGACACGAGGGGAACTCCGGAGGAAGGATACAGGTTCCCGACGCCGACCGGGCGGGTCCGGACGGCCGAAAACCGATAGGATCGGAGCCGATGCGTCCGCGCGCGTTTGAACAGGCCCTTGCTGCGATGGACTCCATGCAGGCAGGGGAGGAATACGGCCTTGCGCCCGCCGATTCGAAGCGCGGGCTTGCGATGGAGATTGCGCGGATCTGCCGGGAGGAGAACCTCCGGCCCGTCGTGATAGGCGGCCTCGCGGTGAACCACCACGGATACCTGCGCGTCACGGCGGACGTGGACCTCCTGCTTTCGCGTCCGGATGCCGCGCGGCTCTCGGCGAGGCTGCGGCGCGAACTCGGCTGGAAGCGCTATGCGGAGGGATTCAAGAACACGGTCCTTGGCGTCGGGCTCGACTTCTGCGTCGAAGGGGATCGGACGTCGCCCGAATGGGCGGAAACGTATCCCTCTCCCTCGGCCATCCGGACGGTTCCGGCCGAGCCCCTTCCCGTCGCGGCCCTTTCCGAACTTCTCGCCCTCAAGGCGATGTCGGGGCGCGCGCGGGACGACGCCGACGTCGTGGAACTCTTGAAGCGCCATCGCGCCAAAGCCCGCTCCCTTCTTGCCGCGGCGCGCAAGCGCCTCCGGACCGCCCCCGCCCGGGCCCGCCTCGCGACGCTTGCGAAACGGGCGAGGGAGGAGAACCGGCGATAATCGTGTTCCTCCAGGCAGGCGGCGCCGATTTCGCATGCCCATAGAAATGCCCCGTTCGTTTTTCCTGATCTTCGCCGTGGCCGTCGCATCGATTCCCGCCTGCGGAGGGAAGCGCGAGCCCGCGGAGATTCTGTTCCGCGGCGGGACGTTCCATACGGGAGAGGAGAAGACGCCGCGCGCCGAGGCCGTCGCGGTCCGCGGCGGGCGGATCGTCTTCGTCGGGACGGATGCGGAGGCGAGACAATGGACGGGGCCGGCCACGAAGGTCGTGAACCTCGCCGGCGCCACGGCCGTTCCGGGGATGACGGATTGCCACGCCCACCTCGCTGCCATCGGGGCGAAGACGATGACGCTCGATCTTGCGGGCTCGGCGAGCCTGGACGAGATGCTGGCGCGGCTGAAGGCGCGCGTGGAACGGGCGGCGGCCGGCGAATGGGTGACGGGGCAGGGCTGGATCGAGACGTTCTGGAAGCCGCCGGAGTTCCCCACGCGCCGGGATCTTGATCGCGTCTCGCCGCGAAACCCCGTCCTGCTTTTCCGGATCGACGGCCACGGAGCGGTCGCGAACAGCGAGGCGCTCCGGCTCGCCGGGGTCGGGAAGGGAACGCCGAACCCGCCGGGCGGGGAAATCGTCCGCGATGCTTCGACGGGCGATCCCGCGGGGATGCTCGTGGACGGCGCGATCGATCTCGTCTCCTCCCGCGTCCGTTCGATCGAGCGCGTCGATCCCGACGAGGCGATCGTCCGCGGCGCGAGGCGCTGCGTGGAAGCCGGATGGTGCGAAATCCACGACGCAGGGGGCTCCGCCGCGGAGGCCGAGCGGATCGCGCGCCTCGTTATCGAAGGGAAAATCCGCCTGCGGATCTACAAGGCCGTCAGCGGTCCGTCCCCGGCTTCCGATGCGCTCCTCCGGCAGGGGCCGCCTACGCCCGACCCCGATGGTCGCTTCCGGCTCCGCGCGATCAAGATCGTCCTCGACGGATCGCTGGGCTCTCGCGGGGCGGCGCTTCTCGCGCCGTATTCGGACCACGAGGGCTCCGGGCTTCTGTTCCATCGAGAGGAGGACCTCCTGCCGACGCTCGCGCAGGCCCTGCGCCAAGGCGTCCAGGTGGAAACGCACGCGATCGGCGATCGGGCGAACCGCATGGCGCTCGATGTCTATGAAAAGGCCTTCGCGGCCGTCCCGCCGGGCGAGCGGAAAATCCGCGAGCCGCGCTGGCGGATCGAGCACGCCCAGATCCTCGACCCCGCCGACATCCCGCGCTTCGCCCGCCTCGGCGTCATCGCCTCGATGCAGCCCTCGCACGCCATCAGCGACCTGCACTTCGCGCCCAGGCGCCTCGGCCTCGAGCGCCTCGCGGGGGCCTACGCCTGGAAGAGCCTGCGCCAAAGCGGCGCCGTCGTCGCCGGCGGCTCCGACGCGCCCGTCGAGAAGGGCGACCCCCTCGTCGAGTTCACTGCCGCCGTCGCGCGCAAGGATCTGTCCGGATTCTCGGGCCCCGGCTGGCATCCCGAGCAGGCCCTCTCCCGCGACGAGGCCCTGCGCCTGTTTACCTCCGCGGCCGCCTACGCCGCCTTCGAGGAAAGCGACCGCGGAACGCTCGCCCCCGGCAAGCGCGCCGATCTGACCGTCTTCTCCGCCGACATCATGACCATCCCCGCCGCCTCCATCCCGAAGGCCCGCTGCCTCATGACCGTCATCGGCGGCGACATCGCCTACGAGGCGAAGCGGTAGGGGGATTTGTCTTCCAGGGCCTGTTACTCGGCGAGCTTTTTCAGCCAGTCGCTGAGGTTGGTCACCAGCAGCGTGTTGTTCTCGATGGTGCGGGCGGTGCGGCAGACGAGGATCCGGCGGACCGCGCCAATCATGTCGGCTGTTTTGTGGAGCCGGGAGATCATGTCCGTCGAGGGGTCGGAGGTGAGTTTGATCTCGACGGCCCAGCGCTTGGTTCCCCAGTCCAGAACCAGGTCCAGTTCATAGCCGTCGGAGGTGCGGAAGAAGAACGGTTGCGCCCGCTTTCCTGCGGTGGAGAGGGTGGCAAGGGTCTGCTCGATGATGAATCCCTCCCAGCTGTGGCCGAGCCAGGGCTGGCGGTACAGGTTCTCCAGATCGGTCACGTTCAGGATGGCATGCAACAGGCCGCTGTCGCGCCAGAATACGCGAGGCGCCTTGACCAGCCGCTTGCCGAGATTGGCGAAGTAAGGCTGGAGGCGACGGACCAGAAACGCGCCTTCCAGGTAATCGCAATAGCCCTGAACGGTTTTGTGATCCAGCGCCAGCGAAGCGCCGAGCTGGGAGGCGTTCAGCGGCTGACCCTGCACGGCGGCAAGCATGGTCAGCAGGCGCATCGTCTGCTGGGGTTTGGCGGGCAGGCCCCAGGCGGGAAGGTCGTGGGTGATCAGCGCATCGATGTAGTTTTCCTGCCACTCGGGAAACATCTTGGGGGCCAGGATGCCCCCGTCGGGATATCCGCCGCGCAGCCACAGATCGTCCATCCGCTCCGCCTTCAGTTCGGGCAGGATGAACGGGGTCATGCGGACCGTTCCCAGCCGCCCGGCCAGCGATTCGGAGACGTTCTTCATCAGGGCCGGCGAGACCGACCCCAGCAATAGGAATCGCCCGTTCCGCTTGCGGTCAGCGTCGATGGTGCCCCGCAATCGGGAGAAGACCTTCGGCGCCTGCTGGGCCTCGTCGATGATCACCAGACTCTTGCTGCCGGCCAGCGCGTCCCATTCGGCGTCGAGCCGGGTCCGGCTGCCCTCGGTCTCCATGTCGAAGTAGATCCCGCCGAACTGCCGCGCAAGGGTCGTTTTCCCGCACTGGCGCGGCCCCAGGATCGCCACGGCGGGAAACTTGCCGAGCCTGTCGCGAACCTGCTGCGCGTAGATGCGGGATATCACGCCTTGCATTATGGGAATCAATTCCCAAATTGCAAGCATGTATTCGAGGGATGAAACGGCGTGCCGGTTGCTCGATAGGCGGGACCGGCGCGGCAAGGAGGCGGTCGGACTCGGGCTTTGGACTTTGCCGCTACGGCGCCTCTTCCGGCGGGGGCGGGGGGATATAGCGCCATTCGTGGCACTTCCATTCGCCCATGCCGTCGCGGTAGAGATCGGCCTCGTAGAGATCGCCCGGGCGGAAGCGGTTCGGGGCGTCGGGCTCCCAGAGGTTCAGGACGGTCGCGTCGGCGAGGTCGTTTACGTCCGGGGCGCCCTTCTCGAGCCGGATCCGGAGCCATCCGTTGGCTGCGGGAGCGAGGTCGGGCCATCGCCGTCCGGTGCCGGTCTCCAGGATCCGGGCCTCGACGATCCGCCCGAACGCGGGCCGCTTCGGCTTCGGGGTCGCCCAGGGCGGCGGCCCGGCCGGGCGGCGCTGCGGCGGGGAGGCCTCCTCGGGCTGGGCGCAGCCGCCGAGAAGGAGGGCGGCCATCGCGAACGCCCGGCGCAGGGAGCGCATCGACGCCGATGGTAGGTCGGCCCTGTACGTTCTGTCCAGATGTACTGCGGGGCCCAGGCCTTTCGGCCCAGGCCCCAGCAGCCACAGCACCGAGGGGGGGATCCGTTTCTCGGGCTGCTTCTAGAAACGAAGGTTCGGCCCCGAAGGTTCAAACGGCCTGGGAAGACCGGCGTGCGGGGCTATACTGGAGCCTCGGATAGGAAAATGCTCAAGACCCCTCCGCAGAAGGAAGTTGTCGATCTCTGCAAGCTGGGCAACGCCCTGTTGCGCCAGAACCAGCTTTCCGAGGCCCAGGAGACGTTCGAGCGGGCGCGGGCCCTCGACGGCCAGAACCCCTACGTCCTGGTGGGCCTGGGCGACACCCTCCGGCGGCTCCAGCGCTACGAGGAGGCCGCCGACTCCTACCGCAAGGTCCTGGAGACCGACCCGGACAACATTTTCGCGCTGCGGGGCCTCGGCGACGCCTATCGGGGGCTCCAGCGCTTCCAGGAGGCCATTTCCGCCTGGGAGCGATACGTCCAAATCAAGAGCCAGGACTTCTGCGTCTACACGCGCTTAGGCGACGCCCACAAGAAGCTCAATCATTTCCAGGAGGCCGAGCGCTACTACCTGAAGACCCTCGAAATCAGCCCCGGCGACAAGTACGCCTACCTGGGATTGGCGAATCTCTACTATCGGATGGGCCGCGAGGACGACGCCATCCAATACAGCGACCGGCTGCTCGCCCTCGACGAGGCGAACTTCATCAACGTCCTCACGATGGTCGGGAACATCCTCCGCCGTCGGAAGGACTTCACCGCCGCCATCGGCTACTACGAGCGCGCGCTGCGCATCGACCCGAAGAACGTCTACGCCCTCTACGGAATCGGCGACGCCTATCGCGGACTGCAGCGCTACGCCGACGCGGTCGCGTCCTGGAAGAAGATCATGGAGCAGGAGCCCGAGAACGAAACGGTTTTGACGCGCCTCGGCGACGCCTGCCTCAACCTCGGCGAACCGGAAAAGGCCAAGGCCTTCTATCAGCGGGCCCTCGAAGTCTCGGATTCGGAATACGCCCGCCTCGGGATGGGCCGCGCGCTTCGCAAGGAGGGCCGCCACGAGCCCGCCCCGGACGACCACCGCCCGCCGGCCGAGCATCCCCCCGCCGACCTCCGGGTCGCTCTCGAGATGGCCGCGGCCTACGCGGAGAAGGGGGACAGGAAGTCCGTCGTCGGGATCCTCCAGGGGCTGGCGCGGCAGGCGGAATCGGATTTCGAGGCATGCAAGCGGGTCAACCGGCTGTTCCTCGAAACGCTCGAGCGCTGCCTGCTCGAGGGTCCGGAAGCCGTCCGCCGCCGGCGCGGCCGGGACCTCGAACTGCCCGCGGGCCATGGGGACGCCGATTAGCCCCCGGTCCCGGACCCGGGCTTGGACCGGTGTTTTCCTCTTCATCCTGCTTTCCATTCCGCCCGGTTGCCGGCCGGAGGTGTCCATGACGATCCCTGCTCCCGTCCCCTCGGCCCCGCCCGTCGCCAAGGAAATCCTTCCGAACGGCTTCACGATCCTCTGGCGCGAAATCCCCGGATCCCCGGTCGTCTCCCTGCGGCTCTACGTCCGGGCGGGGAGCCTCACCGAGCAGGAATACCTCGGCTACGGGATTTCCCACGTCTTCGAGCACCTCTTGTGCGGGGGCACGACGAAGACCCGCCCCGAGCGCGAGAGCCGGAAGATCCTGGAATCCCTGGGCGGCCGCTCCAACGCCTATACCTCGAACGGGCATACCGCCTACTACATCACGACCGCGGTCGCCGGCTTTGGCGGCGCGCTCGATCTTCTCTCGGACTGGGTCGCCTCCTCCGCGCTCGATCCCGCCGAGGTCGCCCGCGAGCTGCAGGTCGTCGAGGAGGAGATCCGGAAGTACGACAACGAGCCCGGCTGGATCCTCCACCATGCGACGGTGGAGAACCTCTTCCGGATCCACCCCCAGCGCATTCCCGTGATCGGCCGCCTGCCGCTCATGAAGCGGATCACGCGCGACGATCTTGTTCGCTATTACGAGCGGATGTACGTCCCCGAGAACATGGTCTTCGCGGGGGCGGGGGGGATGCCCGCCGAGGCGGCGATGGCGAGCCTGCGCGCGGCGTTCGGGCGGCTGCCGACCCGGGCCGCCCCCTCGATCGTGTTGCCCGCCGAGCCGCCCCAGATGTCCCGGCGCTTCCTCGTTAAGACCCTGCCGGTCCGTCGCCCCCTCGCAACGATCGCCTTTCGGACGGTCCCCGAGACACACCCCGACATGTATCCGCTTGACCTGCTCTCCGACGTCCTCTCGGGGGGCGAGTCCTCGCGGCTGGTCCGTCTCCTGCGCGACGAGCGGGGGCTCGTCAGCGGCATCCGGGCGGATTCCGTGACGCCCACCCACGACGCGGGCTATTTCTCCGTCCGGTTCGATTGCGACGACGCGAATCTGCCCGCGATCGAGACCGCCGTCCGCGGCGAGATCGCGCGAATCGCGCGCGAGGGACCGACCCTGGAGGAACTGGATCGCGCCAAGCGCCAGCGGAGGATCCAGTTCGTCTTCGGCCGCCAGACGGCCGACGCCCTCGCCTCCTCGATGGGGGTGAATGATCTCGACACGGGGGATCCGGCGTTCGACGATCTCTACCTGGAGCGGATCCAGCGGATCGGCGCGGACGACATCCGCCGGGTCGCCGGGATCTACTTCGGGGAATCCTCGACTTGCGTGACGCTCGTCCGCCCGCCCCGGTCCGCCGGCGCGTCGAGCACCGCCGCCGAGCGTGCGTCGGAGGGGCAGACCCTCCGGATGGTCCTCGACAACGGGGTCGTGGTTCTCGCGAAGCGCGTCCCCGGCGAGCCCCTCGTCTCCGTCCAGGGCTATTTCCTTGGCGGGGTCCTCCTCGAGGACGAAAAGACCAACGGGATCACGACGCTTGCGTGCGCGTCCATGGACCGGGGCGCCGCGGGGCGCAGCGCCGCCGACATCGCCGCGGCCGTCGACGCCCTCGGGGGCTCGATCGGGGCGAGCCCGGGCACGAGCACCGTCCGGGTCTCGGCCCTCCTGGTGCGCGAGGATTTCGAGCGGGGGATGGGGATCCTGGGCGATCTCGCCTGCGCGCCCGATTTCCCCGCGGAAGAGATCGAGCGGATGCGCCAGATCCAGCTCCAAGGCATCCGCCGCCGCCAGGACGAGTGGTCGTCCGAGCTGCGCTACCGGTTTCTGCGCAAGATCCATCCGTCGCATCCCTACGGCCTCGATCTGCTCGGGACCGAGGCGTCCGTGAAGGCGTTGACGCGCGCCGACCTCGCCGCGTGGCATCGGAAGGTGTTCGTCGGCCCCAACCTCGTCGTCTCGATTTTCGGGGATCTTTCGCCCGAGGAGGCCCGCCGGGCCGCCGAGCGCGCGTTCGGGCGGCTGCCGAAGACCCCCTTCGCCCTGCCGAAGCGTCCGGAGGATCCGGCGCTTTCGGAGACGCGCCGGATCGAGGAGCCGACCGACAAGACCGTCGCCTCCATCGCCATCGGATTCCCCGGCGCGCCCCTCTCGGAAATCGCCGACCGGGCGGCCCTCGACATGCTCGACGCAGTCCTCTCCGGCGTCTACCTGCCCGCAGGCAGGCTCCACCAGGCCCTCCGGGGCGAGGGGGAGGGGCTGGTCTACCTCGTCCACGCCTACCACCGCTCCGGCCTCGACCCCGACCGGTTCGAGGTGACGGCGGCCTGCTCCCCGGACAAGGCGAAGGAAGTCCTCCGGATCATCCAGGAGCATCTCGATCGGGCCCGCCGGGAGCCTTTCCCGGCCGACGAGATCGAGCGGGGGCGGAAGATGTGGGAGGTCCACCGCGCCATCGAGCGCCAGACCGTCTCGGATCGGGCCTCCGAGGCCGCCCTGTACGAGCGCCTGGGGCTGGGGCACGGCTTCCCCGACCGCTATGACGCGGCCGTCCAGAAGGTGACGGCCGGCGAGATGAAGAAGGCCGCGGAGAAGTATTTCTCCAAGGGCGTGTGGTTTACGTTGATGCCGAAGAAGTGAGGGTTTTGGAGGAGCCTGTAGCCAGTAGCCTTCAGCAAAAGCCTCCTTCATTGACTTTGCCCCCCCTGGGGGTATAAATGCTTACGGGTCGAGTAGTTCCGAGAGGAATCCATCCTTGGTCACCATCGAAGAACTCTTGCAGCTGCTGGTTGAGCGGAAGGCATCCGACCTCCACATCTCGGCCGGCGTGCCGCCGAAGCTTAGGATCGAGGGCAAGCTCGTCAGCACGGAGCACCAGGTGCTCACGCCCGAAGTCTCCAAGAAACTCGTTTTTTCCATTCTGGACGACGGCCAGAAAGCCCGCTTTGAGCGGGAACTGGAGTTGGACATGTCGTTCGGGATCACGGGGCTTGGCCGGTTCCGGACGAACGTCTTCGTGCAGCGAGGCGCCGTCGCCTGCGCGATTCGGGCCATCCCCTACGAAATCCTCACCATGGAGCAGCTGGGCCTTCCCCGGGAGGTTTGCGAGAAGCTTTGCGCGCTTCCCCGGGGGCTCATCCTCGTGACGGGCTCGACGGGTTCCGGGAAGTCCACGACGCTCGCGACGATGATTGACTTCATCAACCGGGGCCGCTACGAGCACATCATCACGGTCGAGGACCCGATCGAGTTTTTGCACCACTCGAAGAACTGCCTGGTGAACCAGCGGGAGATCGGCGCCGATACCCACTCCTTCGGGGAGTCGCTGCGCCACATCCTGCGTCAGGATCCCGACATCATCCTGATCGGGGAAATGCGCGACATCGAGACGATCGAGACGGCGCTCGTCCTCTCCGAGACGGGGCATCTCACGTTCGCGACCCTCCACACGAGCGATTGCGCCCAGACCATCAACCGGATCGTGGACGTCTTCCCCGCTCACAAGCAGCAGCAGGTTCGAACCATGCTGTCCTTCACGCTCCAGGCGATCTTCTGCCAGCAGCTGCTCCCGCGATCCCACGGCCGCGGCCGCGTCCTTGCGGCGGAGGTCATGCTCGCCACGCCGGCCATCCGTGCCCTCATCCGGGACGACAAGGCCCATCAGATTTATTCGATGATCCAGACGAGCGGGAAGATGGGCATGCGGACGATGAACCAATCCCTCTTTGAACTCTACCGGGCGAACGCGATCACGTTCGAGGAGGCTCTCGAGCATTCCTCCGATCCCGAGGAGCTGAAGCGGATCTCCCAGCGGGGATAGCGCGCCATGCCCGAAGCCATCGCTGTTCGCATGGACAGCTTCACCAAGCGCGTGCGGGTGTTGCTCGTCCGCGAAAAGGTGTTGAGCGACGAGAGGGCCGAGGAGGCGCTGAAGCAGGCCGGCGAAGCGGGAAAGACCTTCTTGGCGCATCTGTTGGAGCAAAAAATCGTCGAGGAGCGGCAATTCCTGGGGCTGCTCTCGGAGGAGTCGAACCTCCCGCCAGTGGATCTCTCGAAGATCCTGTTCGACGAAGATGCCATCCAGCACCTCCAGGAGGACATGGCGAAGTCCTACCAGGTCCTTCCCATCGCGAAAATCTCGAACATCCTCACGATGGCCGTCGCCGATCCCTTCGACCCGCTGAAGCTCGACGACCTGCGCCTCCTCACCGGCTGCGATATCCGGCCCGTCATCAGCACGGAGTCCCGGATCCTCGCCGAGATCAAGCGCGCGTACAACCCGGGCGACAAGGAGGTCAAGGACCTCTTGTCCGGGTTCAGCGATACCGGGATGGAAATCAAGGAGGGCAAGGAGGAGGACGAGGATCTCGACCTTGTCACCCTGAAGGAATCCGCCTCCGACAGCCCCGTCATCAAGCTTGTCAACCTGATCATCTTCCAGGGCATCAAGGACGGGGCGAGCGACATCCACATCGAGCCCTTCGAAAAAAGGATCCGCGTCCGTTACCGGGTCGACGGCGTCCTGCACGAGAGCATCTCGCCCCCGAAGAAGATGCTCAACTCGATCACGAGCCGCATCAAGATCCTCTCCGACTTGGACATCGCCGAGCGCCGGAGGCCCCAGGACGGGAAGTTCCAGTTGCGCATGGAGGGCCGCCAGGTCGACTTCCGCGTCTCGATCCTGCCGACCATCCACGGCGAGAAGACGGTCATGCGAATCCTGGACTCCTCCTCTCTGGCCCTCTCGCTCGACTCGCTGGGGTTCGAGCCGAAGTCGCTGTCCGACTTCCGGACGGCCCTCGACGCGCCCTACGGGATGGTCCTCGTGACGGGCCCCACGGGGTCCGGCAAGTCCACGACGCTCTATTCCGCCCTCAAGGAAATCCTCAAGATCGACGACAACGTCGTGACTGTCGAGGACCCGGTCGAATACCAGCTCGACGGGGTGAACCAGGTCGCCG
>CAYHQZ010000107.1:0-13769 GCA_964358555.1 uncultured Planctomycetia bacterium | reverse complement strand
ATTCATGGCGTTGGACCGCGCCTCGACAGGTCGCTTCCATCCGAGCCCCCGCCCCGAGCCCTTCTTGTTCTTCGTGCCCAGGGATACAGGGGTCTGCGCCGCCATGCCGCAATTGGGAAGTTGGGAGATGAAAAGTTCAGCAAGTCCTACGTCCGACGGCTACCCGATCCCGAACGGATCGAAGATCGCGAGCGCCAGGGCGCCGGCGATCACGAGATCGTGCAGCGGGCCGAACCGGCCGGGCATCTCCCGGCCCGAGTCCGCGGGCGTCTCCACGGAGAACCCGTTTGCGAGCATGATCCCCGCCCGGATCGATTCGCGGGCATGGTGCAACCGGCGGATCACCGTCGCCCAGGGCAGGACCGCGAGGACGAGGACGCCGGAGAAGCGATGCCCGGCGAGGAAGCCCGCGGCCAGGACGGAGATCCGGACGCCGCGCACCCAGAGGCCCACCCGGCAGGAGGGCACGATCCCTTCCGCGCGGGCCCGCACGTAGGGGACGAGCACGGAGGTCGCGAGGGCGAGCAGGCACAGAATGGTGCGAAGGCCCTGCTGGAAGTCGTGCGGGAGCGCGGGATTCGAGGCGACCCAGAAGAGCAGGCCTGCGAGGACGAGCCCGTCCGCGATCCGATCGGCGACCGAGTCCACGATGGCCCCGAACGGCCAGCGCCACTTCCTTGCCCTCGCCACGGCCCCATCGAGGGCGTCGCAGAATCCGGCCGCGAGCAGAAGCCCCCCGGCCGCGGGCAGAATCGGGTGCTCCCCGATCGCCAGCAGGACCCCGCAGGCGGCGGAAATAATGAGCCCCGAGAGGGTGAGGATCGCCGGGGTCGCGTTCCCCCGCGCGAGCAGGCCGGCGAGGGACTCGGCGAGCCACATCCAAAGGCCCCAGAGCCGCCGGAGGATCATTTTTTCTCCGAGCCCCGGTTAGCGGGCCGCCCTCCGGGCTTTCCCGTCCGGGGTGTCCGGCGCGGCGGCGAGGGCCGCGAGGATCTCCCGGCAGAAGGCGGGCAGATCGTCGGGCGTGCGGGAGGTGATCAGGTTTCCGTCGCGGACGACCTCCGCGTCCTCGAACGTCGCCCCGGCGTTCACGAGATCGTCCCGGATCGCCTTGTAGGCGGTGAGCCTTCTCCCCTTGGCGACTCCGGCGGAGCAGAGGACCGAGCCTCCGTGGCAGATGGACGCGACGACCTTGCCGGCCCGGTCCAGCGCGCGGACGAATTCGAGGACGGCGGGGTAGAGGCGCAGGCGGTCCGGGGCCCAGCCGCCGGGGATGACGACCGCGTCATAGTTTTCGGGTCGAACGTCGCCGATCGAGGCGTCCACCGTGATGGGGTAGCCCCACTTTCCCTTGTAGGACGGATGGCCGGTCCCGACGGAGACGACGGTGTGGCCCGCCTCCCGAAGCCGGAGGATCGGATACCAGACCTCGAGATCCTGGTAGTCGGCCTCGACAAGGACAGCGATCTTGCTCATGGGAGGAAAGTCTAAAGTCCAAGGTCTAAAGTCCAAAGTCCTACGCCCTCTTCCGTCTGCGGCAAGGGTCTTCCCGGGCCCTTCGACCCGCGGCTTTGGCGCAACAACGACCTTAGACCTTAGACCCCCCTTTGGGGGTAGGGGCTGGAGTGATCCGGGGTGTTTGTGGCATGATTGAGTCGGAAGGGGGCCACCATGGCCGAGGAAAAGAACCCGACGGACGCTCCGGAACCTTTGCCCACGTTCGGTCCGGCCGCGCCGGCGCCCAAGGCGCCGCCTATTCCCAAGCCGGCCCCCGCCCCGAAGGCCGCCGTTCCGCTCCCCGCGGCCGACGCCGAGCAAGCGGCCAATCCCGCCGACGAGGAAGAAGAGGAAGCTCTCGCCCCGGCCGGCGGCGGCGCTTTGCATGCCTCCTGGATGCTGTCGGCCGCCTTCCATACGGTCCTGCTCATCACCCTCTCCCTGATGGCCGGCGCCATGGTCCGCAACGCCCTGCTCCCGGGCGACGAGCCGGGGATGTCGCTCGTCTCCGAGCCGGCCCAGCCCACCCAGACGGCCGATTCCACGCCCGCGCAAGCGGCCGCGCAGCCCATCACCGAGCAGAAGTTGGAGGAGCTCCTCAAGGGGAATGACAAGCCCCCGACCGAGGCCCCGCCGGCGCTGGACCTCCGTGCTTCCGACCGCTCGGTCCCGAACGTCCAGCGGATCCTCGACACCGTCGCGCCCCGCCTCTCCCCGAACCCGCCGCAGCCCTCCTCGCCCCCGGTTTCCCCCGGCGACCTCGAGCCTTCCGAGGCGATCGCGAAGCTTCTCGAGGAGAGCGGCGCCGACGAGCCCTCGCCCGGCTCCGTCCGCGTCGCACCGGCCGCGCCCGCCGTGAGCAGCAAGGGGATCCAGGGCACGGTCGCCGTCGCCAACACCAAGGATGACGAAGAGGCCAGCCGCCTCGGACAGCAACTGCGGGACAACGGCCACCGCCACCAGTACCAGACGATCCAGGAACTCCTCGACAAGGGCACGCCGAAGTCGATCGAGGAGGTCGTCTACTCGCTGCGCGCGATGGCCCGCTGCCCGCGCCACCAGGCCACCCGCGAACTCGAGCAGATCACCGGCCAGAGCTTCGGCCTCGACGTGGATGCCTGGGAAAAGTGGTGGAACGAGAACAAGGGCACCTTCAACCCCGACACCATCCTCCAGCAGCGCCTCGCGGCCCAGGCGAAACAGCTCCGTTCAAATGACTTGAAGACGATCACGGCGGCGCTGGCGAACCTCGCCCGGATCAACAGCCCCCTGGCGATGGGGGTCATCATCCAGGCCCTGCCGGACCTTCTGAACGCCAGGACGCCGCTCGCCATCAAGAACGCCTACGAGACCCTCGACGACATGCTCGCGAAATACCGCGCCGGCACGAAGGTCAGCCCCGAACCCGCCGCCTGGCAGCGCTGGTGGGACCAGAACAAGGACGCCCTGCTGAAGGGGAAGTAGTGGACGGGGCGAAGGTGATTTCCGCCTCCGCCGCGGAAACCGTTGCGGCGTTCGTGGAGTCGGCGCGCCGACGCCACAACCGGATTCATTTCCTCAAGGGCGCCGGATTCGCCGCCGCGTCTCCGGTCCTGTGGTTCGCGTCCTATTGGGTGTTCAAGGGCCTGCTCGTCGTGTTCTGCTTCCTCTGGGGCATCGAGATCTCCCCGGGGTGGACGGCCGCGATCGCCTGGGGATGCATGGGGATCCTGGCGGTCGAGGGCCTTTGGTACGGGAAATCCATCCGCAACATCGTGGAAGCCTCGGATTCGGCCTACCTGGCCGGGCCCTACCTGCCGGGCACGGGGATCCATCCGCCGGGGGCGTACGCCTACCTGCTCGCCCACGCCGTCTTTGCCGCCCCGCGCTCGACCGTGAAGGCCGTCGGGGCCTTCCGCCGGCTCGTCTTCTTCGACTCGAAGCGGGATCGGGAGGCCGGGATCGTCCTCGCCGAGCTCGCGGCTCGGAACGCCTGGGTCCCCGTGGCCGAGTTCGCCCCGCACCGCGCCGCGATCGTCGGCCTCGAAACCCTCGGCCTCGTCTGGGCGCGATTCGAGGATGATTCGTGCCCCGTCCGCATCGCCGCGGACCTCGTGCGGGAGTTCGCGGTGAGGAATCCCGCCCCTCCGCCTGCCGGCGAGAATCTCTATTCTCCCGCGCGATAGCGGGCGGTGAATTCGGCCTTGAAGGCGGCGAAGCGGGCGGCGCGGACGGCTTCGCGGGCGGAGGCGGCGAGGCGCAGCAGGAAGCGGATGTTGTGCATGGAAAGAAGGATGGGGCCGAGCATCTCGCCGACGCGGAAGAAGTGGTGGAGCGCGGCGCGGGACCAGGGGGTCTTTCGGGCGGGGAGGCCGAGGTCCGCGCTGCCGCTCTCGGGCGCGCAGGCGGGGCAGTCGCAGCCGCCGAAGAGGGGGGAGGCGTCGTCGCGGAAGGCGGCGTTTCGGATCTGGCGGCGACCGTCGGGGGTGAAGAAGCCGCCGTTCCGGCCGACGCGGGCGGGGAGCACGCAGTCGAAGAGGTCCACGCCGCGCTCGACGCCCTCGAGGAGATCCGTCGGCTCGCCGACGCCCATGAGGTATCGCGGCTTTTCCCGGGGCAGCGTTGCATCAAGGGCCTCGAGGGCCGCCCAGGTCGAGGACTTCTCCTCGCCGAGCGAAAGCCCGCCGATCCCGAAGCCGTCGAAGGCCATGGCCGAGAGGGCGGAGGCCTGCTCGCGGCGAAGGGCGAGGTCGGTTCCGCCCTGGACGATTCCGAAGAGGGCGCAATCGGGGCGGCGAGCCGCCTCCAGGCAGTGCTTCGCCCAGCGGATCGTCCGGTCGGCCGCCTCGCGGATGCGATCCGCGCCCGCCTTGGGATCGGGGCAGTCGTCGAGGGCCATCGCGACGTCGGCCCCGAGCCGCGACTGCGACTCCACGGCGGATTCAGGCGTTAGCGTGCGCTCGGAGCCGTCGTAGGGGGAGCGGAACTTGACGGCCTCGTCGGAAATCGAGACGGATTCCGAGAGGCTCCAGACCTGGTAGCCGCCCGAGTCCGTGAGAATCGGCCCGTCCCACCCGAACATCGCGTGGATCCCGCCGAGCCTCTCGGCGGTTTCCAGCCCCGGCCGCTCCAGGAGGTGGTAGAGGTTCATGAGAATCATCGAGGCGCCGAGCCGTTTCAGCGCCCCCGGCAAAATCCCCTTTACGACGCCGCGCGTCGCGACCGGCATGAACGCCGGCGTCTCGATGTCCCCGCGCGCCGTCGAAAGAACCCCCGAGCGTGCGGTGCCGTCGGATACCTCGAGGCGGAAAGGGAGGGGCATGGGGGGATTGTAGGACTTGGTTGGTTCTGGAGGCGGGATTCGGGCGCACGTAACATCCCCCCATGGGAGGCGACGAACGGAAACAGCGGGCAACGGTCGAGGAAAAACCTGTCGGTAAACCGATTGCCTGCTATCGATCCGCGTTCTTTCCGACTGGCCGGCGGGGATTGAACAGCGACAGGAGAAGTATTACTTTAGTAGTATGAAAGCGAAGACTTCCGTCACACTGACGTCCGGCCTGCTCGAGGAGATCGACCGTGCGGAGGGATTCCGGAGCCGGTCGGAGTTCGTCGAGATCGCCGTCCGGCGGCTTCTCTCCGATCGCGCCCGCGCGAAGCGGGATCGCCGGGACCGCGCCATCCTCGACAAGCGCGCCGCGGCCCTCAACGCCGAGGCGGAGGACGTCCTCGCCTACCAGGTGCCGTTGTGACGCGGGGCGAGTTCTACCGGGTCCGGCGCCTCGCCGAGCGCGATCCCAAGCGCTTCCGGGTCTTCCTCGTCGTGAGCCGCCAGGCGCTCATCGAGTCCCGCTTTTCGACGGTCGTCTGCGCGCCGGTCTACAGCTCCTGCGAAGGCCTCTCCACGCAAATCCCCGTCGGCGCCGAGGAGGGCCTGAAGCACGACAGCGCGGTCTTCTGCGACGAACTGGTCAGCCTTCCGAAATCGAGCCTCACGCAGTTCGTGGGAACCCTTCCTGCGCACAAGACCTCGGATCTCGATCGGGCGCTCAAGATCGCGCTTGCGCTGGAAGAGGACTGACCCGCCGGGCGCGTTCCGGCCGCCGTCACTTTGGCGAAGGGGATTTGTCCGCTGGCGGCGCCGGGGTCTTCCCGGGCGGCGGGGGCGGCGGGGGCAGGTTTGCGTCGGGCGGGGGGGCGGGCGACGGTTTCGCCTCGGCGGGCTTCAGGGCGACGATCTCGAATTCGTTGGGCGGCGGAGCGGAGAGGTCGATTTCGACGGATGCGCCCTCGAGGCGGCGGACGTTTTTCTGGTCCTTCAGGAACGCCTCCGCGTCGGCGATCTCGATCCGCAGGCCCGGGACCTTGTAGTGCATCGGGATGACCGCGCGCCTCGGCTTCAGGCGCTCGACGGTCTCCTTCGCCTTCGCGCCGTCGATCGTGTATTTGCCGCCGACGGGGACGAGGAGAATGTCCACGCCGCCGATCTTCTTCGCCAGTTCCGGCGAGGGGACGTCGCCCAGGTCGCCTAAGTGGGCGAGGCTCCAGGTCGCGCCGCGCAGGACGAAGATCGCGTTGGGGCCGCGCGCCTTGCCCTCTTTGTCGTCGTGGAACGCGCTCACGGTCGTGATCCGGACGCCCTTCAGCGCCTCGTCGATGGCCCGGCAGGATTTCTTGTCGTCCGAGAGGCCGCGAAGGATTTTCGCCTTGCTCTTCACGATCTCGAGGTTGGCGTGATCGAAGTGCTCGTGGCTGACCGTGACGGCGTCGGGGCGGAAGTCCGGCAGGGGGAATCCGATGTTGCCGGCGGGGTCCATCAGGACGCAAAGTCCCTCGGGGGTGAAGACCTCGACGCAGGCCTGGCCGTGCCAGACGATTCGGAGGCGTGCGGGCGGCTTCGGGGCCTCGACGCCGTCCGCCGGCTTCCTGCCCGGCGCCGGCGCGTCCGCCGCGGGGAGGAGGGCGAGGAGGAGCAGCGGGAGGGCGGGCGAGAGGCTTCGCGAGGCGCGGGCGATCATGGGTTCCTCCGGTTTCAGGTTCGACGCCGGGATTTCGTTTTCGGGGGGGAGGGGGCTCGCCCCAGCGCCTTCGCGATGGACGCCGGAAACGGAGGCTGCAGGAGGCCCTTCTCGGTGACGAAGCCCGAGATGTTTTCCGCCGGGGTCACGTCAAAGGCGGGGTTCCAGGCGGATGCGCCCGCGGGAGCGGTGCGGACGCCGTGGAATTCGAGGACTTCGCGCGGGTTGCGCTCTTCGATGGGGATGCCCCGGCCCTCGCGGGTCGAAGGATCGAACGTGGAGAGCGGGGCCGCGATCCAGAAGGGGACGTCGTGGGTCTTCGCCAGGACCGAGAGCGAATAGGTGCCCACCTTGTTCGCCGCGTCGCCGTTCGCCGCGATCCGGTCGGCGCCGGTGATGACGAGGCCGATCCGGCCGGTTCGCAAGAGCGAGCCCGCCGCGGAGTCGGCGAGGAGTATCGCGTCCAGGCCCGCCTTCGCGCACTCCCACATCGTGAGACGCGAGCCCTGCAGGAGCGGTCGCGTCTCGCAGGCGAACACGCGGAAGCGCTTCCCCGCCGCCTTCGCCGCGAAGCAGACCCCGAGGGCCGTGCCTTCTCCGCCCGTCGCGAGCGCGCCTGTGTTGCAGATGGTGAGGACGTTTCCTCCGTTCGGGACGAGGCCGACGCCCGCCTTCGAAAGCGCCCGGCCGGCCGCGAGGTCTTCCTTGTGGATCGCTTTCGCCTCGGCGAGAATTGCAGCCTCGGCGTCGCGCGCGGCACTCCCCCGGGCGGCAAGCGCGGCCTCCCAGATCCGCTCGAGCGCCCAGGAAAGGTTTTTCGCCGTCGGCCGGGCGGAGGCGATGAGCGCCGTCGCCTCCTTGAGCGCCTGCAGGAAGGCGTCGAACGTCGCCGGCC
Organism: uncultured Planctomycetia bacterium; assembly: GCA_964358555.1. GTDB lineage: Bacteria > Planctomycetota > CAYHQZ01 > CAYHQZ01 > CAYHQZ01 > CAYHQZ01. Next base: position 6,380 of record CAYHQZ010000107.1, on the reverse strand, counting down.
TCCGCTCGATCACCCCCAGGCAGGCCCCGAACGCCGCCGCGATCCCGATGGCGGGCGCCCCCCGGACGGCGAGCCGCCGGATCGCGTCGTAGACTTCGCGCGCGCTCCGGCAGGAAATCCAGGTTTCGTGCGCGGGCAGCAGCGTCTGGTCGAGGATTTCGAGCCGCCCGCCGGCGTCGCTGCTCCAGCGCAGGGGGGGAGCGGGCCAGCCGGCGTCCTTCGGGGCGGTCGATTTCGTCATGAAGGAACCCGGCTACTTCGCGGCGTAGGTCGTGTATTTCTTTCCGTCCGGCCGGCCGTCGGAGACGGAGAGCGTCCGGGCCTTCGGGTCCATCAGGAAGCCGTAATACGTGACGAGGCCGCGTTCGGGGATGTCCTGGCAGAGGCAGCCGGGGAAGCCGCGCTCGGCGAAGAGATCGACGAGGAAGGATTCCGGGTTCTCGACGGCTAAGTCCCCGACGCGCCTCGCGAGATGGCGCTCGCGGTCCCGGGTGCTTTCGGCCCAGGAGAGGGTCGGGTCGTTCAGCGGGGAGAGCGAGGGGGAGCGGTAGAAATTCGCGAGCCACAGCGTCCGCTCGCGCGATCGCACGACCGCCTGCCAGCCGTCCACCTTCTCGACGGCGGCCGCCTCGCCCCTCGCGTCCGCGAGGATCGCGTTGATGCCCTTGCCCGTGAAGGGATTGCGCTCGAGCAGGTGCACGGCGTCGGGAACATCCGCGCATTCCCAGAGGACGGGATAGTAGCCCATGTGCTGGGGCAGCCCATGGCCCGTGATGGTCGAGGCGGGCGGGGGTGCGGAATTGCACCCGACCGCCAATCCCCGGTCGTTCACGCCCGCGACGACCCAGACGGTCCCCGCGAGCCCGACGTAGGCAGCCCGACGGCCGTGCTCGTCCTCGGCCTCGATTACAGTCTGGAAGAGCGCCTCCTCGGGGCCGGTATCCTGGGTCTTCCCGACGAGGAAGCCGCCTTTCGTTCCCCGGATCGCAAGGCTCGTGCAACCGGGGTCGAAGAGGAACGCGGGGCAGGAGTTGAAGACGTTGAGCAGGAACGCCTGCTCGGGTGGGATGCCGGCGCCTTCGCCGATGCCCTGGATCTCCTCGACGATCCGCGGGAAGTTTTTCTCGAGGAACCGCCGCATCGCGGGGACTTCCGGGGAGGCGGGCTTGCGCGCGAACGGCGCGATCCAGGTGTCGAGGACGTTGCGGATGTCGGCGCGCAGGGCCTCGCCGTGCTGGCGGCCGCGCTCGCGCGGGGTTCCCTTCAATCGGATGTGCAGCATGGGCGGATCGTATTCTACGTGATCGCGATCCGCCGGCCGAGGAGCCAGGCGGCCGGAACGCTTGCCGCGACGATGGCGCCGGGGAGGGGGTGGCCGGCCGAGAGGATGGCGGCGGCGTCGAACAGCAGCAGCCCCAGGAGGGCGGTTCCGACGAGGCCGCGGATCCGTTTCTCCGAGGGATCCCGGAGGGCGGGGATGAGCCGGGCGGCCAGCGTGAGCGAGAGCAGCCCCAGGGCCGCGTAGGCCCAGCCGGCCCCCGGCAGGCCGCGGTGGACGCTATGGGCGATTTTCGCCTGCAACACCCACGGGCCGATGATGAGCAGGAACGTGTAGACCCCGAGGGCCATCTGGCGCGACGCCGGAGGCGAATCGTCGTCCTCGAGCCGGCTTAGCTGCGTGACGGACTGGATGAGCAGGAGCAGGATGACCGGATAGAACCATTCCATTCGCATCGCCCACGAGGAGTCGATAAGCCGCGCGGCCGAAGGCGCCAGGGCGAGCCCGGCGCAGGCGTTCGCGCAGCGGGCGAGCCCCAGGCTCCAGGCCCCGATGGTGCCCCACTCCTTGAGGGCCGCGTCGTAGAGCAGGATGAATCCCGCGGCGGCGGCCGCGAGGAGGCCCGACGTGCGGGAGGCGGCGAAGGCGAGTCCGACGCCGATCGCGAGGAGTGCCAGGCCCGCGACGAGCGCGCTTTCCGCGGGGATGGCGCCCGCGGGGATCGGACGGGAAGGCCGGCGCTCGGCGTCGCGCTGGCGATCGAAGTAATCGTTGAGCGCCATTCCCGCGAGGCCAAGGCAGGCGGAGCCGGGCAGGAGCCAGGCGAGGGCGTCCCAGGGGATCGGGTCGTTCGGCTTGATGGCCGAGAGGCAGGCGGCGAGCGGGTTCGAGGCTGCGGTGAAGACGATGGGCGCCCGGAAGAGCCGAAGCCATGCGATGACCCCGCCGGAAGGCGCCGCCGGCCGGCCGCTCTTCTCGGAATCCTGGGCAAGGATTGCCCCGCCGGCGGCGGGGGGCGGGGGAAGGGGATCGGGCATCAATACACCGTGACGTCCTCGAGCCTCGAAATCGCGACGACTTCCGAGAGCCGGACGAAGACCCGATCCCGGTTCTTCCGGACGCCGTGCTTGCGGACGTCCAGCAGGTAGATCTCTTTCGAGCAGTGTCCGTCCGTTCCGTCCCGCGCGTCGGCGTCCTCGAGAACGACGAAATCGCCGTCGCATGCGGAGAGCCTGCCGATGTAGAGCCAGGAAGACTGGGTGTCGAGGACCACGACGGAGCCGAGGAGGGCCTGGGGAAGGACGGGCGATCCGCTCATGGGGGGTATCATAGCCCGGGCGTTGCCGGTCTAAAGTCCAAGGTCTAAGGTCCGAGGTTCCGGTGTGCGATGCTTTCCGCGGGCTTTGGACTTTAGACCTTAGACTTTAGACTGATTCCAATGATCCGGTTTTTGCTTCCGTTGGCCGCGCTCGCCGCGCTCGGGGCCGCCAGCCCCGTTCCGCCCGTCGATCCGATGCGGCCCGACAAGCTCCCGCCGCTCCCGAAGGACGCGCCGCCGCCGGCGAAGCCCGCGGAGCCCGCGATCCCCGACCTCAAGGCGGAGGTCCCGCCGGGCAATCCCCCCGATCCCTCGAAGGCGTCCGAGCCCGAACGCGCCCGCGCCGCCGTCCGGGAATGGGCGGAGGGCAGCCGCGAGGGGCTCGTCGAGCGCTTCCGAAAGGCCTCCACGGCGTTCGCTCGCGCCGAGGCCGCCCGCCGCCTGGGCGCCCTCTCGGACCGCACCGTCGTCTCCGTCCTCATGGAGGGCCTCAAGGATCCCGAGGAGATCATCCGCGAGGCCTGCGGGGTCTCGCTCGCAAAAATCGCCGGCAAGGACGAGATTCCGATTCTCATCCAGCTCCTGAAGCACGACGTCCTCGAGGTCCGCGAGCAGGCGAACGCGCGGCTCAAGGTTCTCGTCTACGTCCACTTCGGGTCTGTGCATCGCAAGGAGGAGTTCGACGCCACCGCGAAGCGGGCGGCGGATTGGTGGCAGGCCAACAAGGAGAAGCTGGAGCTGCCCGTCGTCGAGCCCAAGGTCCCCGACTATGACCCCAAGAAGGATCGGGAGACGCCGCGCGAAATCCTGGACCGCGCCCAGATCCCCATCGAGGTCGCGAGGCTTTCGGACGCGCTCGAGGGGGGCGACCCGGAGGTCCGCGGGGCGGCGGCGGTCGTCCTAGGCGAGCTGCGGGACACCTCGGTCTTCCCGAAGATGGTCAAAAACCTCAAGGCCGCCGAATCCACCGTCCGCGTCCAGACCGCGAACGGCCTGGGGCGTCTCGGGCATCCGAGCGCGATCCCGGAACTGATCGGCGGCCTCGAGGACGAGAACCTCCGCGTCCGCGACGCCTGCCTCGAAGCCCTCGAGACGCTCGCGCGGCCGTTCGTGAACAAGAACGACACCCTCGGCGTCCAGGTTGGCCACTACGACCGCTTCCGCGAGGCCCCCGTCCAGCGCTGGCGCGCCTGGTGGGAGGCCAACAAGGACCGCAACGAAATCCGATATTTCGATCTCTTCCGTCCCGACATGCCCTTGAAAAAGCGCGAGGACATCGGCCCGCTGGCCCCCGGCCCCGGGCCGAAGTAGGGGCGAGCCCGCGGCGGGGGAGCGCATGAATCCTTCCGCTCCGGGCCGCGGCCGCGCGGAGGCGCCGGCGGGCGGGGCGCCGGACCCCGATCGGGCGATTGCCATTGTCGGGATGGCGGGGCGGTTTTCGGGGGCGAATTCGGTGGAGGCGTTCTGGGGGAATCTCTGCCGGGGCGTCGAGTCGCTGACGGAGATACCGGAATCGGAGGTCCGCGTCTCGCGGCTGCCGGCGGGGGATCCGAAGGACTTAGGCTACGTGCGCGTGGCCGCGAGGCTCGAAGGCATCGAGGCATTCGACGCGGCCTTCTTCGGGATGAGCCCGATGGAGGCGGCGTGGACGGACCCGCAGCAGCGGTTGCTCCTCGAGTGCGCCTGGGAGGCCTGCGAGGAGGCGGGGAGGGATCCCTCGCGGCTGCCGGACCGGACGGCGGTGCTGGCGAGCGCGGTTCCCAGCGGCTATCTTTTGAACCAGGTCCTGGGGTCGCGCGCGCAGCGGGCCTCGAAGGATTCCATCGAGGCCCGGATCGGGAACGATCCCGATTATCTCGCGACGCGGATTTCGCACCGCCTCGGGCTCCGGGGCTTGAGCCTCTCGATCCAGTCCGCCTGCTCGTCGTCGCTCGCGGCCGCGCACCTCGCCTGCCGGCTGCTGCGATCCCGCGAGTGCGATCTTGCGCTCGTCGGCGGGACGGCCGTGCGGGTGCCGCAGGAGGAGGGGCAGTCGCACGAGCCCGGCGGGATCGTCTCCTCCGACGGCCGCACGCGGGCCTTCGACGCGAGGGCCGACGGGACGCTGTTCGGCTCCGGGGTCGTCGCGGTGGTCCTGAAGCGCCTCTCCGACGCGCTCTCCGATCGCGATCCGATCCATGCGGTGATCCGCGGGACCGCGGTCAACAACGACGGGGGCGGGAAGCCCTCCTTCCTGGCGACGAGCGCGGCCGGCCAGGAGGCGGCGGTCCGCGAGGCGTTGGAGGACGCGGGCGTTTCGGCCGACACGGTGGGATTCGTCGAGGCGCACGGGACGGCCACGCCGTCGGGCGATCCGATCGAGATCGAGGCGCTGAATAGGGCGTTCCGGGCGCACACGGACCGCCGGGGGTTCTGCGCGATCGGGACGCTGAAGTCGAACGTGGGCCACCTGAACGCCGCCTCGGGGCTCGCCGGCCTCGTGAAGGCGGCGCTCGCGATCGAGCGGGGGCGGATCCCGCCGAGCCTGCATTTCGAGCGGCCGAATCCCGCCATCGATTTCGGGAAGACCCCCTTCTTCGTGAACCAAGAGACCCTCGAATGGAAGGCGGCGGGCCCGCGGCGAGCGTCCGTCCACTGCCTCGGGATCGGGGGGACGAACGCCCACGCGATCCTCGAGGAGGCCCCGCCGCAGGCCCCGCGGGCGCAAGATTCCGGGCCCCGGGCGATCCTGCTGTCGGCCCGGACGCCCGCCGCGCTGGAAACGGCCGCGGACAACCTGGCGGCGCACCTCGCGGCGCGGCCGGAGGCGGACCTCGGAGACGTCGCGTTCACGCTCCAGGCCGGGCGGAAGGCCTTCGGCTGCCGACTGGGCTTCGTTGCCGCGAGCGCCGCGGAGGCCGCGAGAACGCTTCGCGGGAGGGCGGCCGGGCGGATCGAGCGGGGGACGGCGGCGCTGCCGCCGCCCGTCGCGTTCGTCTTTCCGGGCCACGGCGACGAGCGCGTCGGGATGGCGGGGGGGCTCTACCGCGAGGTCCCGGCGTTCCGGGAAGCGGTGGACCGCTGCGCGGAGGCGCTGGGCGAGCGGCTCGGGATCGACGTGCGCGTCCTGATCGATCCGCCGAAGGGATCCGAGGCGGCCGCCGCGCGCGCCCTCGAGCGGACCGCGGTCGCCCAGCCGGCGCTGTTCGTCGTCCAGTACGCCCTGGCGCGGATGTGGATGGCCTGGGGACTTCGGCCCGACGCCGTGGCCGGTGCGAGCGCCGGGGAGATTGCGTGCGCGTGCGTGGCCGGGGCGATGTCGCCCGAGGACGCGCTGACGTTCCTCGTCGAGCGGGGGCGGCTCGTGCAGCCCCTGCCGGAGGGCGCGATGCTGGCCGCGGCGCTTTCCGCGGAGGCGCTCGCGGAGCGGCTCGTGCCCGGCCTCGTGATCGCCGTGTCGGGCGGGCCGGAGGAAAGCGTCGCTTCCGGGCCGGTCGAGGGGATTGCGGCGCTGGAATCGAGGCTCCAGGCGGAGCGGATCGCCTGCAAGCGGCTGCCGGTCTCGCGGGCCTTCCACTCGGCCATGATGGAGCCCATCGTCCCGGGGCTGCGGAAGGTTCTCGCGCGGCTTTCGCTGCGTTCGCCGGACCTCCGGGCGGCCTCGGGCGTGACGGGGACGTGGATCGGCGCGGACCTCGCCGATCCGGAGCACTGGATCCGGGAGATCCGGCCGCCCGTGCGGCTCTTCGGGGTCCTGCGGACGCTCGCCGAGGCGCCGGGGCGGATAGTCGTGTAGATGGGCCC
>CAYHQZ010000106.1:0-13813 GCA_964358555.1 uncultured Planctomycetia bacterium | reverse complement strand
GTTGCGCAGTTGATGAGATGCGCCTTCCCGCGCTTCACGCTCCCCGGGGCAGGCGGTAGCATGGCCGTCCGCATTTTCATGAGCCCTTGTCCATGAAGGAGACACACGCCCGATGAAAGCCGCCATCCTCTGCCGCGAGTACCCGCCCTACGTCTACGGGGGCGCCGGCGTCCACGTGAAGTACCTCTCGCAGGAGCTCGCGAAGATCATGGACGTGGAGGTCCGCTGCTTTGGCGACCAGAACGTCCGCGAGAAGGGCCGGGTCGTGCGCGGCTACAAGGGCTGGGACCGGCTCAAGTGCGGAGAGAAGTTCGCGCCCGTCCTCGCGACGCTGTCCACGAACCTCGAGACGATGTGCGACAAGTGGGACGCGGACATCGTCCACACCCACACCTGGTACGCCCATTTCGGCGGCTTCATGGCGCAGACGCTCTTCGGGATCCCTTTCGTCGCGACCTGCCACAGCCTCGAGCCCTTGCGGCCCTGGAAGGAGCACCAGCTCGGGCGCGGCTACCAATTGAGCACCTTCGTCGAGACCCTCGGCATCACCCAGGCCGACCGGATCGTGGCGGTCTCGAAGGTGATGAAGGACGACATCCTCAAGTGCTTCAAGGTTGCCCCCGAGAAGATCGACGTGATCCACAACGGGATCGACCTCGACGTCTGGCAGCGCCGGCCGCTCGACCCGGAGCTCAAGGCCAAGTACGGGATCAAGGACGACTACATCCTCTTTATCGGTCGCCCCACCCCGCAGAAGGGGATGGAGCACCTGCTCGCCGCCGCCGACAAGATCCCGGTCCAGATCGTCCTCGGCGCTGTCGGTGCCGACACGAAGGAATACGAGGACCGGATGATCGAAGAGGCGAAGAAGAAGCCGAACATCGTCTGGATCCACGAGCTCTTGAAGGAGAACGAGTACTCCCAGCTCTACAGCGCGGCGAAGGTCTTCGTCTGCCCGTCCGTCTACGAGCCCTTCGGGATCATCAACCTCGAGGCGATGGCCTGCGGCACGCCGGTGGTCGCTTCCGAGGTCGGCGGGATCCCCGAGGTGGTGGTCCCCGGCGAGACGGGTTTCCTGGTCCCGCCGGCTCAGCCCGAGGCCATCGCGGAGTGCGTGAACCGCCTCTTGAAGGATCCGGCGACCGCGCGGCGCTACGGCGACAACGGCCGCAAGCGCGTCGAGGCGAAGTTCTCCTGGTCCTACATCGCCCGCCAGACGAAGGCGATGTACGAGAATCTCGTCGAGGAGAAAAAGCGCGCCGAGGCGTCCTGACCCGAAGGAGGAGCGGATGGGCTTTTTGCGGCCGTGGCGGGCGTGGATGTTTCTCTTCCTCCTGCTCGCCGGTATGACGCTGCTGGCGGCGTGGCGGCTCGGCCTCTGGAAGGCCGCGCGGGCGACGGCGCCCGTGGCGGCCTGGGAGGAGGCGAAGGTCCCGGCGGGGACGGACGAACAGAAGCTCGTCGCCGCGAACAACGCCTTCGCCCTCAATCTCTACGGCCGGCTCAAGGAAACGCCCGGCAACCTCGTCTTCTCCCCCTACAGCCTCTCGACGGCCCTCTCGATGACGCTCGGCGGCGCCCGCGGCGGGACGGAGGCGCAGATGGCGAAGGTCCTGCGGCTCGATCTGCCGCGAGAAACGCTGCACCCGGCGGCGGCGGCCATAGTCCGGAAGATTGCCGGGGGAGAAAAAGGCTCCCCGCAACCGCCGGGGGATGGCTGCGAGATCGTCGTGGCCAACTCGCTTTGGGGCCAGAAGGGGCATCCGTTCCTGCCGGAGTTCCTCGCGCTCCTGAAAGATCGATACGGCGCGGAATCCCGGGAGGCGGATTTCAAGGCCGCCCCTGATCCGGCCCGCGCGGCGATCAACGCCTGGGCCGAGGAGAAGACGAAGGGGAAGGTGAAGGACCTGATTTCCCCGGGGCTGCTCACCCCGATCACGCGCCTCGTCCTCGCGAACGCCGTCCATTTCAAGGGCGTGTGGGAGCACGAATTCGATCGGGAATTCACAAGCGACGCGCCGTTCCGCTTGTCCGCTGGCGGCGTGGTTTCCGTTCCGCTCATGCACCAGCTCGAAGTGTTTCGATATTGGGAAGGGAAGGGCCTCCAGGCGCTGGAAATGCCCTATGGGGAGGGTCATTTCTCCATGCTGGTCCTTCTGCCGCGCCGTCCCGATGGCCTTCCCGGCCTTGATGCCCTTCTCACCCCTGGCCGGCTGGCGGCGATTGAAAAGGGAATGCAAGGAAAGGATGTCGAGGTCTTCCTGCCGAGGTTCCGGATCGAACCGCCGACTTCGCGGCTCGAGCAGGCCCTCGCCGCCCTCGGGATGCCGGATGCGTTCGAGCCCGGCAAGGCCGATTTCTCCGGGGTGAACGGCAAGAAGCCCCCGCATCCGGAAAGCCTCTTCATCCATTTCATCGTGCAGAAGGCATCCGTTGACGTGGACGAGAGGGGCACCGAGGCGGCCGCTGCGACGGCGATAGGGTTGTCTGCAGCAGAGTCCCTGGAGCCCCCTCCGCCTCCCCCCGTCTTCCGCGCCGATCGCCCCTTCCTCTTCCTCGTCCGCCACCGCGAGACCGGCGCGATCCTGTTCATGGGCCGCGTGACGAATCCGAAGGGGTAGGGGGGGGCTTTTGTTGCACGTGGAGACGAATGCGATTGACTTTAAATCATTGGATTATAAGATATTGGATAATCCAATGAACGCAAAAGAAACCCTGACGGCATTCGACGAATTCCTTCAAGGAGAAGGAGTTGCGTTCCATGCAACCGTAATCGGAGGGGCCGCTCTCGTCGTCATGGGCGTCATCGAACGTTCGACCCAGGACGTGGATTGCCTCGATCCCGTCATTCCGACCAAGGTCAAGGAGGCCTCCGTCGCGTTCGCTAAGAAATATCGGGGAGACGACGGTTCGTTGAAGGAAGACTGGCTGAACAACGGACCCCGGGATCTGATCCGAGACCTGCCGAAGGGATGGGAGGAACGGACCGTGCCGCTCTTCGAGGGCAAGGCGCTTGTCCTTCGGACGCTCGGCCGTCTGGAACTGCTGATGACGAAGCTCTTCGCCTATTGCGATCGGCAGGAGGATTTCCGGGACTGCGTCGCGATGAAGCCGACACCGGAGGAATTGCGCGCCAGCGAGGCGTGGCTCGAGGAGAGAGACCTGAATCCCCTCTGGCCGGATCACGTCCGCGTTTCCCTCGCCGCTATCGCCCGGGAGGTGGGTTGTGCCTACCCTTAGCGATCGCCTGGCGGCCATCGGCTTCCGCGTTTCGACCGCGGGCGGCGGGGTGCCGCCGCCGCACGGAACGGCCGATATCGAGAGGACGCTTCTCGATGCGATTGCGGAAATCCCGCTCGACCCTCGCCTCGCCTCGCTCGTCTTCACCTGGATCGAGGTCCACGGCCGCTACGTCATCGTCGAGAAGCTGGCGAAACTCGCGGCCGCCTGGACCGAAGACGAGCGCTTGAGGCTCGCCTGGCTCCCCGCCGTTGCCGCCTGGGCCGCCGAGCGGGGCTCTCCCAAGTGGAGGAAACTCGCCCGGAAGGCGCCCGAGCCCGTCACGCTCTTCCCCCGCGACGTGACCGAGAGCGCCGTCGTCCTGAAGGGAAGCATTCCCTTCCTCGCGCGCAAAAACTTCATCGTCCCCGAGGGATCAATCCGGATTCGGAAGCCGGACGTCCTTTCCCCCGCCGAGCTCGCGCGAATGAACCGCCAGTACCGGAACCGCTACCTCTACGGCCCCTCCTGGCGCGCCGACATCGTGACGGCCATCGAATCCGGCGCGACGTCCCCCGCCGAAATCGTCCGGCGCCTCGGCTGCTCCTACGAGCCCGCGCACCGCGTCTTCCGCGAATACGCCCTCGCCGCGAAGGCGGGGTAGGGAACGCCTTCGTTCCTTTGGCTTCGGCAGTTGTCCTCCCGTCTTCCGATGGGGAGAATGGCGGGGACGGTTGTTGTGGGCTCCATCCTCCCGGAGGGTCTTGCATGCGCCTCCTGAAGCCGGGTCGAATCGTTTCGGGCGTTGTCGTCGCCGCGTTCGTCCTGCTCGCCGCGTTCCGGATCGCGTCCGGGGCGGCCGCGCCGGAGGCGGCAGGACCGGCCGAACCGCCGCCGGCGCCGGAGGGGTAGGGAAACGGGGCGTCGGGCGGGCCGCGGGCAGGGGAATCTTGACGCGGGGGTGTTTGTCATGCATTGTATTTCATTGTAGGAACCACGATGCCGACGACCGCCGTCCCGTTCAGCGCCCGGCTGCCACGGTCCGTGGTGGAGGGGCTCAAGGGCTTCGCCCGGCGCCAGGGGATTTCCGCGAGCGCGGCGGCGGCGCGGATCCTGGAGGAGTCGCTTCGGATGGACCGGCATCCCGGGATCGATTTCCGGACGACGAAGACCGGCCGCCGCGCGTTCGTGACGGGGACGGGCCTTGCCGTGTGGGAGCTCGAGATGATCCGGGCCCACCATCGGGGCGATCGGAAGGCCGTCCTGCGCGGCTATCCGGGCCTCACGGAGGCGCAGATGGAGGCCGCCGCCCGCTATGCCGAGGATTGCCCGGCGGAGATCCGCGAGGATCTCGAGCGCGCCCAGCCGCGGGACGTCCGGAAGGCCTATCCGTTCCTCACGCGCGTAGCGGTGTAAGGCCCGCGTATGGCGGAGCCTCGCCCCCGTCCGCCGGAGCCAGTGACGCCGCGCCGGCCGCGCTTCCTTCTGGACGAGCACTTGAGCCCACGGGTCGCGGAGCGCCTGCGCGATCTCGGGATCGACGCCTCTGCCGTAAAGGGCACGGAGCGCGAGGGGATGGACGACGAGGCACTCCTCCGGCTCGCGGCCGGGGAGGGCCGGATCCTCGTCACCTACAACATCGGCGATTTCGCGGCGGTCCTTGCGGATTTCTCCAAGGAGGGCCTTGCGGCGCCCGGCATCGCCTTCGTGGACTCCCGGACCATCCCGTCCTCGGATTTCTCCGGCCTCGCCCGCGCGCTCGCGCGCCTCGCCCGGCGGATCGAGTCCGGCGAGGTGTCCGCCGTGTGGGGCGTCTTCCTGACCCGCGGCTGAATACGGCCTATGAGCCGCGTCGCGGGTCCGGAGGGGTAGGCGTGGCGGGATGAAACCCGTGGGGCGGCTTCGGGGTAGCATGCGGGTGGACCTTTCCGCCGAATGAGACTCGACCCGCGACGGCTCTGGCTGTGCGTGCCGTTCTACGCGTTCTTCCTGTTCGATCTTTGCGTCACTCTCGCCGGGCAGCCGCCGCAGTACTGGGCGGGCAACCATTCGGCCGTCGTCGAGGGCTTCCCGGCGGCGGCGTGGGCGCTGTCGAAGGGGCCGTGGGTGTTCGCGCTGTTTTGCGTAGGCTGGCTGGCGGCGTTTACGCTGTTCATATTGGCGCTGCCGCGGTTCCTCGCGGAAACCCTTTCCCTCGCGCTCCTGATCGGGCATGCGTGGGGCGCGATGACGTGGCTTGCGTTTTCCGCGCGCCTCGACTATTCGCTGTGCCTGCTGTTCCTCGTCGCCGCCTCCGCGCTCTATGTGACGGCGCGCGGCCTCTGGCAGCGGGCCGACGCGGCCGGACGCGACGGCGTCGCCGCGGGCGATGCGCGGCCGGCGCCCCGATGACCGGGACAATCCTCTTCATGGGCCGTGTTGCGAATCCGAAAGGGTAGGGGGCGGGGTGTGGGCGGGGATCGTTTCTATCTCGAGATTTTTTGCCTATAAGCAAATAAAGTTGCAATCTTTTTTGCTTTGAGGCAAAATTCAACCGTGCCCCTTCCCCGCTATCTCTCGCCGTCCGTCGCGGAGGATCTGAAGGCGAAGATGGTCTTCCTTGCGGGCCCGCGGCAGGTCGGGAAGACCACGCTCGCGCGGGAACGGCTCTTAGCCTCGGGCGGCGGAACCTACCTCACCTGGGATCGCCGGGAGGATCGCGCCGCAATCCGGAAGGCGGAATGGCCGGCGGGGGAGGCCCTCGTCGTGCTCGACGAGATCCACAAGTGGCGCGACTGGAAGCGCTGGATCAAGGGGGAGTTCGACAAACACCGGGGAAGGCTCGAATTCCTCGTGACCGGAAGCGCCCGGCTCGACGTCTATCGGAAGGGCGGGGATTCCCTCCAGGGCCGCTACCACCACTACCGCCTGCATCCCTTCACCTGCGCCGAGATCGATAGGGGCGCGAAGGCCGAGCCGCCGCGTCCGGGGGAGCCGCTCCGCTTCCGTTCGGACGCGCTGCAAGACACCGTGGACGCGCTCGTCCGGTTCGGGGGATTCCCGGAGCCCTTCCTCGCGCGCTCCGAGCGGGCGCTCCGGCGGTGGCAGAAGGAACGCATGGATCGCTTCTTCCGGGAGGACGTCCGGGATCTCGAAGCCATCCGGGACCTCTCCTCCATGGAGATCCTGGCGGACCTGATCGAGAAGCGGGTGGCCTTGCCCCTCTCGGCGAACGCGCTGCGGGAGGACCTGGAGGCGAGCCACCGCGCCGTCTCGCACTGGATCGACATCCTCGACCGCCTTTACTTCCTCTTCCGGGTCCGTCCCTTCGCCTCGAAGGCGATCCGGAGCCTGAAGAAGATGCCCAAGGCCTACCTCTGGGACTTAAGCCTCGTTTCGGATCCGGGCGCCCGCTTCGAGAACCTGGTGGCGCTGCACCTCCTGAAGCTTTGCCATCTCCTCGAGGACCGCGACGGCTTCCGCGCGGAGCTCTTCTACCTGCGCGACCCGGACGGGCGCGAGGTGGACTTCCTCGTCGCCTGCGATCGGAAGCCCTGGTTCGCCGTGGAGGCGAAACTCTCGGACGACGCCGTCTCCCCCGCGCTCTTCCACTACCGGGACCGCCTGAAGATCCCGTTTGGCTACCAGGTCGTCCTCGACGGCCGCCGCGACTATGAGAAGGACGGGGTGCGCTGCCTTCCGGCACGGACGTTCTTTTCGGGCCTCGTGTAAGAACTGCCGACATCATCCGCGACCGCGCGACCGCGCGACCGGGACCGTCCTCTTCCATGGGCCGCGTTGCGAATTCGGAGGGGTAGGGAGGGAAGGAAACCGGCAGGGATCGGTTGATCCGGGACGAAGCACGGAAGAGAATCGTGTCGCCAACCACCATGGGACAGCTTTTCGACAAGATCCGAGAACTCGTCGCCACCGAACGATATGTCGTCGGCGAGCACGCGGTCGAGCGCCTGGAGGAGCGCGGTATCCTCGAATGGCAGGCCGTTGCAGGCCTGGTAGAGGGCGTTTTGCTGGACGAGCACGACGATGCCGAGCCGAACCCGGTTGTCGAGGTGAGGGAAATGCTTCCGGACGGGGCCGAATTCAAGGCGGTCTGGTCGCACTTGCGGACGAGTGGCGTTGCCAAGCTGGTCACGGTACACTTCATCGAAGGAAGCAAGCCATGAGGATTCCTGGGAAGAGAGTCGCGCGGACGCGACTGGTCCGCACCCCGCGTTTCGTGGTGGCGGTGGACGTCGAGGCCGTGATTCCCGAGGACGATCCGGCCGAGCCCTGCTACGAGTCCGAGACGGTCCGCCTGCTCCGGGAGGTCGAGGAGCGGGCAGGGCGGGGTGATCTCGAATGGCTTCGCCGGCACGGCAAGGTCTATCAGGCCATGGAAGTCGGTTGAAGCAACAATCGCTAGAACGGAGAAGGGCGCCGTGAGCCTCGAAAGGCGTTACGGACAGTTTTGGGGGCGCATCTGCGGGATTTCGTCAGATCCCGAGGAGGCTCGGGCCGCGTTGCGCAACATGGCCCTCGAGGAGCGCGTGCTCCGGGCCGCCGGGCGGGCGGGGGAGGACGTTTCGGCTGCGCTTGCCTCGCTTGAGTCCCGCCGGGCGGAGGCTCTCCGGGCCGCGCCGCGGGGCGATCCGGCGGGCTTCGCGGCGCTCGCGCTTCTCCTGGTTCCGCTCGGCGGCCTCGTCTTCTGGTTTATCCACGCCCGGCCGGTCTATGCGATGGTTTGGGGCGGCCCGGACAATGACTACCTCTTGCGGTTCCGCCCCGTGTCGGCCTGGGCCTGGGGCGCGGCGGAATCGCTCGCCGCGTCGCCCATCCTCCTCGCATTCGCGGCCCTCGCCGTGATCGGCCTGCTGGCGGCGGACGGTTTCCTTCAGCGTCGGATGCTCCGCTGGCATGCCCGCCGGCTTCACCGCGCCGGGGTCTTGCTGGGGCTCGCCTTCCTCGCGCTCCTCGGGTTTTTCGCCTTTTCCCTCCTGATGGAGCCCCTGGGCCTGCGCCGGATGGGATAGAAGGGAGCGTCCTCTGCGCCGCGGATCCGGGGGAACTGGAGCATGGCGGATAGGATGGCGGCGATGTCCGTCCCCTCGCTCTACCTCCACGTCCCGTTCTGCCGCGCGCGGTGCGCCTACTGCGCTTTTTCCTCGACGGTGAGTTCCGAGGCGACGATGGAGCGGTATCTCGCCGCCCTGGATCGGGAGCTGATCGCGAAGGGGGCGCTCAAGCCGCGGACGGTCTATATCGGCGGCGGGACGCCGACGGCGCTGCCGTCCCGGCTGCTCGAGCGGCTGCTGCGGATCGTGCGCGAGCGCTCGGATCTTTCCGCGCTGGAGGAGTGGACGGTCGAGATGAACCCGGGGACGGGATCGGAGGAGACGTTCGGGCTGCTCGCGGCCGAAGGCGTGACGCGGATTTCCATCGGCGTGCAAACGTTCTCGCCCGAGGGCCGGACGGTGCTGGGCCGGATCCATTCCCCGGAGGATTCGAATCGCGCCGTCCGGGGCGCGGTCAAGGCGGCGCGCGACGCGCACGCGGCGGGCCTCTTTTCGGTCTCCCTCGATCTCATCTTCGGCTGGCCGGGGCAGACGGAGGAATCCTGGCGGCGCGATCTGGAAACGGCCGTTGCCCTCGAGCCCGACCACGTGTCGGCCTATTCCCTGTCGCTGGAGGAGGGAACGCCCCTTGCGCGGAGGGTACGAGCGATATCGAAGGGTGAGGGGCGGGGGTCGGACCGCGCCGACCTGTCGGAGCACGGGCCAACGCCATGGAGTCGTCTACCTTCCGTGGCCCGTGCGGAGACCGGGAGGAAGGGCCGAGCCCCCGCCCCGAGCCCGCCGGCCGACTTGTTTCCCGGCGAAGAAGAGAATGGGAATCTTGTCATGCCCCCGCCCGAGGAAGTCGCCGATCGCTACCTCGCGACGATCGATTTCCTCGAGTCGGCGGGATATCCGCGCTACGAGACGTCGAATTTCTCGCGGCCGGGGGAGGAATGCCTGCACAACGTCCTGTGCTGGGAATATTGCGGCTACGAGGGGGCGGGCGCCTCCGCGTGCGCGTTCGTGGACGGCGAGCGGCGCGAGAACCTGCGCGACCTTTCGCGATACCTGTCGGCCGTCGAGGCGGGGGAAAGCCCCGTCGAGGGCCGCGAGCGGCTGGACGGCCTGTCCCGCTGGGGCGAGCGCGCGATGCTGGGCCTGCGGCTCTCCCGCGGCGTGGACCTCGAATCCTTCGCGCGCGAGGAGGGGCTCTCCTTCGATCAGGCCTTCGCGGACGTATTGCCGGGTCTCGAGCGGGACGGCTATCTCGAGCGTGCGGCCGGCCGGATTCTTCTTTCGCGAAAGGCCCTGCCCGTCGCGGACTCCATCCTCGCCGAGTTCGTGGCCTCGCCGCCCGGATAGGGCCGCCTTCCGGAAGCCGGACGCGCGCCCTAGCCGTCAGCCCAGGAGCCGGTCCTTGAACTTCTGGTAGAGGAAGGACACGAGGACGAGCAGGACACCGAGGGCGATGAACGAGAGGAACCGGAAGGGGTTCTTCAGGAACGAGAGGTCGATGAGGAATATCTTCAGCGTCGTGGCCGCCAGGATCACGAGGGCCATCAGGCGGATGGGCTTGAACTTCCGGATAAAGCCGCTCGCCACCATCCCGGCCGCGTAGAGGGTCCAGAAGAGCGAGAACGAGAGCCGCTTCCAGTCCTTCTGTTCGAGCCATCCGCCCGAATCGGCGGGCCGGTAGAACGTGTTGATGAAATCGTTGATCTCCAGCGTGCAGAAGACGATCGCGAAGGCGTGGGCGAGAAGCGACAGCGGCGCGATGAGCGCGTCGGCCTCGCGGGCCTTTCCGAAATGGAACGCTGGCTCGATACCGGCGCCCCGCATGCGGTAGATCCCGACGATGGCGAACAGCGCGAAACCGGCGAGGCCGGCGCCGAGGAAGCGGGTATTCAGGAAGAGGGCCTTGGCCTCCTGGCCGTCGGTCAGGGCGAAGGCGAGCGAGAGGGCGGCGCCCAGGGCGACGCTCCAGAGCCCGAGCCCGCGCGGGGATTTCCTGTCGAGCCGGACGCCGACCGCGAAGAGGCAGAGCCCATAGACGCCCCAGATCGCGGCGACCGGGAAGTGCCAGCCGCCGACGACGGACAGCGCGCTGTCGGGGCGCCACGTCAGGTGGGTCCGGAAGAGGTCTGCCGCTTCGAGGGTCAGGAGGATCATCACGAGGAGATGGGCGATGGTCGTCGCCCCGTGGAGGGGGTCGGGCTTCGTTCCGGGCGATTCCCGCTTCTTGAGGGCGCGATGGAATCGGGAGGCCAGGAAGAAGGCGGCCGCGACCAGGCCGGCGCCGAGGAACCGCGTGTTCAGGAAAAGCCGCCGGGCGTCCGGGGTTCCGAACAGGATGACCACGGCCGTGACGCTGAGGCCCACGCCGAGGCTCACGAGCCCGAGCGAGCGCGCGGCCGTCCGATCGAGCCGGAGCCCGGTCCACGTCAGGCCCGCGCCGTAGAGCGCCCAGATGGCCGCCACCGGGAATCCCCACCGGCCGACCACGGAGATTGTGCTCAGGACGGTCCAGTCCAGGTGGTCGCGGAAGAGGTCCGCCGTCTCGACGCTCGCCGTGAGCATCAGCAGGAAGTGTCCGACGATCCCGAGGAACGCGGCGGTGGCGTCGAGGGAATCGCGCGGGAGGGATTTCACGGTGCTTGCGCGCGCGAGGCTGGCCGCGACGAAGGCGAGCGCGGCGATGCCTGCGCTCGCGAGGAAGCGGACGCTCTGGAGGAAGTCGGCGTACGGGCGCTCGATGTTCGCGAAGGCGGTGCCCATCCAGGCGACGGCGGCGAACGTGACGAGGCAGGCGCCCGCGCCGAGGATGTCCCCGCGGTTTTCCCGCCGGCACCCCCGCCGGACGAGAAGCGCGCCGTAGGCGGCCCAGAGCAGCGCGAGCCCGAAGAAATCGCAGCGATCGAGCCCTTGCCAAGGGGGGGACGCCTTCGCGGGATCGAGGCTCTCGATGTGGACGGCGTCGTACCAGTCCAGGCTCAAGGCGGCCAGCAGGATCAGGTGCCCCGCGACGGATGCGACGGACGCGATGTGCGGCCACGAGGTCTTGCGGCGGCCGGGCAGGCGGAACTCCCGTCCGATCCATAGCAGGCAAAGCGCTTCCAGCGCCATCGAGAGGAACCGGGGATTTTTCAGGAGAGAGGCGGCCTGCGCCGGGTTGCAGATGAGGTCGTAGAGGCCGAGTTTTCCGATCGCCGCGGCGATGACGGCGAGGGAAAGGGCGAGGAGCACCGGCTCCGAGCGGCGTCGGGAAATCACCGCGGTGAGCGCGCCGTAGGCGACGAAGAGGAGGGTCTGCCAGTGGGCGGACAGGCTTTCAAAGTCCTCCGCGCGCCCGGCGTAGGCGGGCTTCACGAAGCGTCCGAGGGCGTCCGAGAGCTCGAACGACAGCAGCGTCGCCGGGATCCCGGTCGCGACGACGAGGACGAGCGTCGAAAAAAGACGCTCGGGGGCCGGCAGGATCCGCGGCACGAGCCAGCCCGTCGCGCCCGGCGGGGCCATGTCGTCGGGGGGGATCTCGATCCGGCGGTAGAGCCACGCGGCCGCGCCCGCGGCGAGCGTCACGACCCCGTAGGCGAAACCCCGCGCGTTCCACAGGACGGGGCTCGCGTGCGCCAGATCGTTCGGCGTGTCCACGGCGAGGAGCCGGAACGCGGCGAGGCCGATCGCGAAGAGGCCGAACCCGCGCGTCCAGCCGCCGCCCCACTTGAGCCCGAGCGCGAAGATCGCCGCGCCCTGGACGGCCCAGGCCAGCGTCAGGTCCTGGCGCGCGAAGCTCTTTTCCAGCGCGGGGGCGAGGAGGAAGAAAACGCCCGCGAAAAAGCCGAACAGCCGCGCGAGCGCCCGGTCGGCGGGGCGGCGGACCCGCACGAGGACGGCGGGAAGCAGGTGGACCGCGCTCGCGGCGACCAGGAAGACGCCGTAGGCGTCGGGATTTGTCTTGCGCAGGGCGGCGAGCGTCGCGCCTGCGAAAACGAGCGAGTTCACGACGAGCCGGCCGAGTTCATGATCCCGTCCGGGCTGCCGCCGCCCGAGCAGGCTGGCGAGAACCCCTTCGGCCGCGAACAGGGCGTAGAAGACGGCGGCGAAAACGATCGAGAGGTCGGGGTTCCCCACCCCCTCCTTGATCCAGAAGCCGACGAGATAGAAGAGGAACGCCAGGAACGACGCATTCGCCAGGAACGTCCAGCCGCACGAGAGGCTGATGGCGAGGAATCCCGCGAACAGGATCGCAAGATACGTGAAGAGGAACGCCTGGTGGGTCTCGCCTGTGCTGACGAGGATGGGGGCCAGCAGGCCGCCGATGAAGGCGAGGGAGACGAGGAACCTCGAGTTGTGGGAAATGGAGAGCCACGTCCCGATGAACGTGACCGCCACCATCCCGGCGAAGGCGGTTCCCTGCCCGATGACGGGAACGGGGTCGTGGGGAGGGTTGGCGACTTTCAGGATCTGGAATCCGGAGAAGAGGACGAGGTGGAGGATGGCCATCCCGCCGCCGACGAAGCCCCGCCCCAGGATCGGGTAGCTGCGGCGGAACGCGACGTGGCCGGCGCCGAGGAAGAGGACGCCCCCGGCGAGGCCGGTGATGAATCGCATCGTCGGGGAGACCCAGCCCTGGTCGAAGGAATACTTCAGGAAGTAGCCGACGCCGAAAATGATCGCGAGGATTCCGACCCAGTTGAACAAGGAGCCGCCGATCCGGGCTTCGAGCGAGAGGGCGGGTGGAACGGGCTTTAATTCGCGGGCCTCGGCTGCCCCGTCCCGGATTGCGGGTTTAGGGGCCTCGGCGGCGACGGCCGGCGTCGGGGCAGGCTGCGGGGCGAAGAACGGCGGGCGCGGGGGAACGGGGAGGGGCGGAGGGAAGAAGGGCGGGGGCGGTGGCGGCGCGGCGGGCGCGCTCGACGGGGGTTTTAGCGGAGGCGGGAGGGGCGATGAAATCGGCGTCGGCGGGACCGGCGCGGGCTTGGGGGTCGGCCGGATGGGCGGCGCGAGGACCGCCTCCCGGAGCAGGGGTGGCTCGTTTCCCGCCATGCGGGCCCTTTCGAGGGCTTGCAGGCGGGACTCGAGAGCGTCCACCGTCTCGTACAGGTCCTGGATCGTCCGGACCAACTCTCCGATGCGGCGTTCGAGAGATTCCAGGTCGGCCATGTCGGGGTCCTTCCGCGTTCCGCTCCGTGCCCCGGGCCGTTCCCGGGGTCCGTCGCGCCTAGGCCTTCGAGGCGGCCGCCGGGGCTTTTGCGGCAGCCGTCGGGGCCTTCAACAGCCTTGAAAGCCTCGACTTCATCCGCCCCGCGGTGTTGCGGTGGATGATTCCCCGGACGGCGGCCTTGTCGAGGACCTGGTAGGCCTCGCTCAAAACGGCCGCGAATTTCTGGGCGTCTCCGGCAGTCGCGATCGCGCGGACCTTCCGCAGCTCCGTCTTGATCGCGCTGTGCGAGTCCCGGTTCCGTTCCGTCCGCTTGACGCGCTGGCGGAGCCGCTTCTTGGCGGATTTCAGGTGGGGCATTCGACCTCCTACGGTGTTTTGGGTTGGGTTGGGATGGGGGGTT
>CAYHQZ010000105.1:0-13824 GCA_964358555.1 uncultured Planctomycetia bacterium | reverse complement strand
GAGCTCCCGCCCCGCGCCCGTGCTTGGGTTTACCCCCCGACGCAAAAGTTCAGTAGTTATGGTGCGCCGCCCGCCTCCTGCCGTGTCACCTCGTCCACGTCCTTGTCGCCGCGGCCGGAGAGGTTGACGAGGAGGCAGGCATCGCCGGGCAGCGACTTCGCGAGGACCTCCGCGTGCGCCAGCGCGTGGGCGCTTTCCAGGGCCGGCAGGATTCCCTCGAGGCGGGCGAGGCGGTGGAAGGCGGCGAGCGCGTCGGCGTCGGAGGCCCTCGCGTATTCCGCGCGGCCGGTCTCCTTCAGGTGCGCGTGCTCGGGGCCGACGGCGGGATAGTCGAGGCCCGCGGCGATCGAGTGGGTGCCGAGAATCTGGCCGTGCTCGTCCTGGAGGACGATCGTCTCGGTTCCATGCAGGACGCCGCGGGAGCCGCCGAAGAAGCGCGCGGCGTGGCGGCCGGGCTCGTCGCCCGATCCTCCGGCCTCGACGCCGACGAGGCGGACGCTCTCGTCGGCGAGGAAGGCCGTGAATATCCCGATGGCGTTCGAGCCGCCGCCCACGCAGGCGACGATCGCCGCGGGGAGTTTCCCTTCCGCCTCCAGGCTCTGCTTCTTCGCCTCGCGTCCGATGACGGCCTGGAAGTCGCGGACGATCATCGGGTAGGGATGCGATCCGAGGACCGATCCGAAGACGTAGAAGGTGCCCTCCGGATCGGCCATCCAGTCGCGCATGGCCTCGGTGATGGCGTCCTTGAGGGTTTTCGAGCCCTTGTCCACGGATCGCACGTCCGCGCCGAGCAGGCGCATCCGTGTCACGTTTGGGGCCTGCCGGCGGATGTCTTCCGTGCCCATATAGATGGCGCACGAAAGGCCGAGCGCGGCCGCGGCCGTCGCCGTCGCGACGCCGTGCTGGCCGGCGCCGGTCTCCGCAATGACGCGTCGCTTGCCCATCCTCCTTGCGAGCAGGCACTGGCCCAGCGTGTTGTTGATCTTGTGGGCCCCGGTGTGCAGCAGGTCCTCGCGCTTGAGATATATCCTCGCCCCGCCGCACGCCTCGGTGAGCCTTCCTGCGAACGTGAGCGGCGTGGGGCGGCCCGCGTAGGTCTTCAGCCAGCGATCGAGCTCGTGCTTGAACCCGGGATCGCGCTTCGCCTCGCCGTAGGCCTTCTCGAGGGCGAGCAGCGCCGGCGCGAGCGTCTCGGGGACGTACATCCCCCCATAGGGGCCGAACCGTCCGCGGGCGTCGGGAAGCGGCATGCGGGCAGTTTACAGGGCTTAAGGCCGATCGGCGCGCGCCGTCGGCTTCGGACCTTGGCCCCGCGCCTCCAGTCTCCTTCCCCCTTGCCCCGCCCGCCCGGTTGCCCGAAACTGCGGGCGGTCATGAACCGCCTTCAGGCGTTGCTCAAGGAGAAGCGCAAGAAGCAGGAGAAGGTCCTCGCCGCCTACGTCCTCGCGGGGGATCCGGACCTTGCGTTCACGAAGGAACTTCTGCCGGCGCTCGCCGAGGCGGGGGCGGACATCCTCGAGGTCGGGATCCCGCACACCGATCCCGTCGCCGACGGGCCGGTGATCCAGGCGGCCTGCGAGCGATCGCTTGCCGCCGGGACGACGCCGCGCGGGGTGCTTGCGATGCTCAAGGAGGTCCGCGGGCATATCGGCGCGCCGATTGTCGTGATGTCCTGCGTGAACCCGATCCTCAAGATGGGGATGGAGCAGGGGGCCGTGAACCTCGCGGACGCAGGCGCGGACGGCGTCATCCTCTCGGACGTTTCGCTGGAGGAATCGGCGCCCTGGCGCAAGGCTTTTCGGCAGGCCGGTGTCGCCTGGATCCCGCTCGCCGCGCCGACGACGCCTCCGGAGCGCGCGGTCGCGATCGCCCGCTCGGCGACCGGGTTCGTCTACGCGATTTCCGCGCGCGGGATCACGGGCGTCCGCAACGCTTTACCCGACGACCTGGAATCGCGCGTCCGCCAGCTCAAGGAGGCCTCCGACAGATCCGTCCTCGTTGGGTTCGGGATCTCGACGCCTACGCAGGTCCGATCCGTCTGCGCCGCCGCCGACGGCGCCGTCGTCGGATCCGCCATCGTGAAGAAGATCCAGGAAGCCGTCGAAACCTCCGGATCCCGCGCGGAGGCCGTCCGATCCGTCGCCGCCTTCGTCCGGGCGCTGGCCGCCGGCAAGGACGCCGGCGCCCCCGCCCCCCAGGAGCGGCTGTTCGGGGGGTGACGGGAGCCGCGAGAGCCGTGCCGGCCGGCGGCCTCGCCTGAACTTTCCGGCCTCGGGAATCGTCTAAGATGCAAGGACATCCATGACCCGTCCAAGGTGGGCCCGTCGCGGAGGCGTTCAAAACGAATTCCCCTCACCGGGAAGGAGCAGCGCCATGTCGAGACTTCCCTCAATTCTGGCGGCGTCCGTGTTCCTCGTTTGCGGTGCGTCGCCGGGCCCGTGCGCCCTCGCGGCGGACGGTGCGGCTCCGCCGGGCGGGACGGAGAGGGCCGCGGCGGCGGAAAAGAGGGAGGAGGGGACGCCGGCCACGTTCGAGCTGCGCGACGGCTCGAAGATCATGGGAACGCTCGCCGCCGGGACGATCGCCGTCCGGTCCGTCCTCGGCGCGAGAAAGATATCCCTGGGGATCGTCCAGGGCGTCGAGATGAAGGAGGACGGGAAGACGGGGGTCGTGCGCTTCCCGGGCGGGGATCAGCTGGTCGGCGAAGTGGAGGCGGAGGCCTTCGAACTGCGGGCGCTGGTGGGCCCGATCTCCGTCGCCCGGAAGCATCTTTTGCGCGTCGCGTTTCCGGCCCCGGCGGCCGCGGGGGCCGGGATGGCCGGGGTCCCCGGCGGGGGGAAGAAAGACGTGGAGAAGAAGGCTCCCGAGATCGGCGGCAGCGTCGAACTGCGCGACGGATCCCGGTTCACGGGAGCGTTCGGGACCGCGGTGTTCCCGCTGCAGGCCCCCTACGGGAAGATGTCGATCGCCCTCGGCGACTTAAGCACGATGTCGGTGAAGGAGGATCGGGAGAACGTCCAGCTGGTTCTCGCCAACGGGGATCGCCTGTCCGGCGTCATCGACCTCGAGACGTTCGAAATCGACTCGAAAATCGGGAAACTCTCCGTTCCGTTCGGCGAAATCCGGGGGGTTTCCGTCGATCTGGCGTTCTGCCTCTACAAGGCTCTCTCTCCTTACCTGGTCCACGGGCGGGCGTCCCGGGGGGTCCGGACCGATTTCGTGAAGGACCTCCCGGAGGCGTTGGCGAAATCCTTCGAGCGAATCAAGCGGACCTGCGACACGGCGGGGTCGGTCGACTCCCGGTCCGGCACCGCCCCATGGCTTTACGTGCCCGGCCAGGGCGAGGTTCCGCGAATCCTCGTCGAGGGCGACAAGACCCTCTTTCCCATCTGGGGGACCTGGCGGCAGAACTGGTCGTCGGGGCAGCTGACGGCGGATGAAAACCAGCAACGCATTTCCGGCGTTCAGCCCAACGAATCCTGCTCGCACCACAGCAGCGAACTGGAGTTCTACGTCGCGAAGACCCCGGTGACCGTGAAGCCCTCTCCGGGGCCGTAGGATGTTTCGCTCGTGGCCTATCGCGCGACGAGGGGATTGCGGACGGCGAGATCCGGGAAGCGGGAGAAATCGCGGTCGGCGCTCCAGAGTTCCGAGACGCCGTGGAGGCGGCAGAGCGCGGCGATCCGCGAGTCGTGGACGCGCGGGCCCTCGATGCGGCCGGCCACGAGGCACTTTCGCAGGATTTCCCAGTAGCCCGGGGCTTCCGCGAGGAGCACGAGGGTCGGGGACTCGAACCAGCGCTCGACCTGTTCCAGCGCGCGCTCGAGCGGGGTAGGGGGCTTGAATATCCGGGGATGCGTTGCGATTCCGAGGAACTCGTGGATGCAAGGCCAGGGGAGCGCCCAGGGCGCCGAGCCTTCCGACAGGGTGGAGAGGCAACGGGTCGCGGCCGGATGGAAAGGGGACTCTGCCCTGTGGGCGTAAACGAGGATGTTGGTGTCGACCGCAATCATGCGCCGCGCTCCTCGTAGACAGCGTCCCGGATTTTCTCCCAGGAAGCGTTCTTGAACTCGTCTTGGAATCCCTCGCCCTTGAAGGAGGCATCCTTCAACTTGAACGGACGATGAAGGCTTCGCTCGTCGAGAACCTTCCGAAGCCCCTCTTCCACGAGCGCCCGGATTGTCGTTTTCTCCTTATGGGCGAAGGCCTTGGCCTTGGATAGGATTGGATCTGAAATCTCTACGGTTGTCTTCATATGCATAACCATATCATGCGACCCATATAAGAGCAAACCTTGAGATCTCGAAAAACAACCATAGGGCGGATACGGCCGTCTTCTCTTCGCGGGCGAGATCGAGTGGAAGCCGCTTAGCAAGGAGATGGGCGAATACGATTTCGCGAAGTTGGCGGACGTTCGAGCGGATAGGAAGGCGTATGTCGGAACGGTCAAGACGAAGGATTGGCCGCGCGTGGAAAGTATTCTCTCCGACATGCTCGCTTTCCTGAACCAACACGCCTTGGTGCCAAAGGGCGAGGAATACGCCGTCGTCCTTTGGTCTCCGGACAAGAAAGTCGGAGATCGCGTTGGGGCGTGGATCCTGCGGAAGGGTGCCCGCTCTCCGATTCGGGTCGGACAAGAATAACGAACAAGCCGTCTCTTCGTGCTCATTCGTCCGGCCACCGCTTGTTTCAGTGCTGCTGGCTATTCTGCTCGCGAGATCGCTCAGCGCCGGCGTTTCCGCTTCGGCTTTGACGCCTCGGCGAGGGCGTCGGCGAGGCGCGTGGGCTCGGGGAGGCGGTGGCCGCGGACGCAATCGAGGACGAGGCGGCGGGCGAAATCGAGATCGGCGCGCTGTCCCGGGGAGACGAAGACGGGGTTCGCCTTTTCGCGCGTCCGGATGGCGAAGCCCACGGTCCTGCCCTCGTGGCGGATGGGGGAGGCGTCGCCGATTTTCGGGCCGGGCATCCGGGAGGTCCCGACGAACCGCCGCTTCGCGCAGCCGACGGACGGCAGGTCGAGCCACATCCCGATGTGCGCCGCCAGGCCGAACCCGCGCGGGTGCGCGATGCCGTGGCCGTCGATGAGGATGGCGTCGGGCCGGCGCTTCAGACGGGCGAAGGCGGCGAGCAGGGCCGGCCCCTCGCGAAACGACAAGAGCCCCGGCACGTAGGGAAACGGCGCCGGCCGGATCGCGACGGCCGTCTCGACGATCTCGAGGCCCGGCAGGCGCATCAGGACCACCGCGGCGACCAGGCGGTCGGAGTCTGGCTGGAAGGCGCAGTCGGCTCCCGCCACGAGCCGGATCGCCTTCTTCGGGGGCGTGAGGATGAGGCGCTCCTTCAACTGCCGCTGGAGGATCACCGCCCGCTCGACGGAGAGCCGCCAGGAGTGGAGTCGGCGCACGGGGCAGGACGATAACGGCCGAGGCGGAAAAGCGCCACGGGTCGGGTAGACTATGGATATGGCGCCCGTCTTGAAGGTGGCCCCCGGCGAGGAAGCGGAGGAGCGGGAGCTCGATTTCGAGCTTGCCTGGCAGAAGAGCCTCACGACGGCGCAGCGGTTCGAGATGATGGAGAGGAAATCCCGGGAGATGCTCGAGGCCTTGATTCGGAATGGACATCGAAAGCCTGTTGAAATCGTTAAACGAGCGTAGCGCCCGATACGTGGTGATCGGGGCGACGGCGTTTCCGGTCCATGGTTACGCCCGCTCGACGCTCGATATCGATCTCTTCATCGAGCCGACCGAGGGAAACGCCCGGCGCGTTCGCGAGGCCCTCGCCGCGTTCGGCTACGACATGGCGGACGTGAGCCTGGAGGACCTTCTCACGAAAAAGCTTCTGATCCGGCAGTACGCCCTGGAGACGGACATCCATCCGTTCGTGAAGGGCGTCACCTTCGAGGAGGTCTGGCGGGGCCGCGTGGAGGATCGCCTCGGAAAGACCCCCGCGGCCTTCGCGGGCCTGGACGATCTCATCCGGATGAAGGAAGCGGCCGGGCGGCCGAAGGATATGGAGGACCTGCGGGTTCTCCGGAAACTGAAGGCCGGCGGCCCTTCGGAAGTGCGCCCGGCGGGCGGATGAATCGGAATCGCCGGGCTGTTTCGCGGCGGCGATGGCTTTCGCGGAACCGATTACAATGCGAGCATGGTGACCGTGGACAAGGGCCTCAAAGGCATTCCGCCCGACTGGCTCGAGGAGTTCGAGGCGGCGGCGCGTCGGCCGCTCGCGCTCCGGATGAAATACGCGTTCATCCGCACCCCGAAGCCCGTCCTCGACGACGCGCCGTTCCGCGCGTTCGACACGATGGCGGACTACCGGCGCTGGTGCGAGGAAAACCTGCCCTCCTGGCTCGGCTATGGACGCTCCCTTTAGCTACGAGCAGGCCCGCGCGGTCGCGGAGGCCTTCGCGCGAAGGCTTGTCCGCTACCTCTTCATCGGCAAGAGCGGCGCCATTCTCCTCGGCTTTCCTGACACGACCCAGGACGCCGACGTCTTCGTGGAGAAGGAGCCTGCGAACGCCCGTGCGATCGCGGACGCTCTCGGGGACCTGGGCTTCGCCCTGAAGGAGGAGGATCGCCGGGCGATTCTCGCGGGCAAGGACTTCGTCCAGATCCGCTACGGCCCCTTCGACCTCGACCTCGTTTTCGCCCCGGACGGCATCGAGCGGTTCGAGGACGCAAACCGGCGCGCACTGACCGTCGAGGGGATGCGCGTCGCGCACCTCGACGACATCCTTGCGAGCAAGCGGGCGGCGAATCGCGTGAAGGATCGGGAGTCCCTCCCGCGCCTCGAGGCCTTCCGGGCCTGGTGGATCCGCCAACGGGAGGGCGACCCGGGCCCGGCGGGGGAGCGGCCGGCGGGCGGATGAATCCACTTTTTCTTCCCGCCCTCGCTCTCGCGTTCGCGCTGTTCTGGGCCGGGCGGCGGGCGATGCGGCGGTGCGAAAGCGCCCGCTCGCGCGCGCTGCTCGCGGGGGGCTCGTTCGTCCTCGGGATTCCCGGATTCTTCATGCCGCTCTACTACCTGCATGCGTTCGACGGGGCGGCGTGGTTCTACGAGTTCCGATCGATCCCGTTCTCGGAACTGACGGCGGCGCTGTCGGGGCTCTTCGCAGGCGCGCTGTCGGGGCTTCTCGGCGGGCAGGCGTCCGAGGGGTTTCTCGCGGCCGTCCTCGCCATCGGGATCGCCGTCCCGCACCTCAAGCCGATGATTTCCCCCCTCGACGCGTCGCGCCTCGAGGATCGCTGGAAGGACGGCGTCTGCCTGCAGAGCAGCCCGTCGACCTGCGGCGCGGCGAGCGCGGTGACGATCCTGCGCACGCTCGGGATCGAGGCGACCGAGCGCGAGATCGCCCGGGAGTGCTTCACGAGTTTAAGCGGCACGGAGAACTGGTTCCTTGCGCGCGCGTTTCGCCGGCGGGGGCTTTGCGTCTCGTTTCGCGCAGGCGTTGGCGTGCCTTCCGACCTGCGCCTGCCCGCAATCGCCGGCGTCCGCGCCGGCGGCGCCGGCCACTTCATCGCGCTCCTCCCGGGCCCGGGCGGCCGGATCGTCGCCGCCGATCCCCTCTCGGGCCGATCCGAGCATTCGCGCGCCGTCCTCGCCCGCGCCTTCGATTTCACCGGCTTCTTCATGGAGGTCGGGCCGAGGGAAGGATTGCAGGAAAAACGTGGCGGGATTAGGGATGGGTGGCGAGAGAAGTCCATGGATTCGCCGTGATCAGGAGGCTCTACTTCCGGCGGAAACCGCGGGGACCTGCTGATGAAGATATTTAGAGTCGTTTGGGGCTTCGTTGTGAGGTTCCGCTTGCTCCTCTTGTGGCTTCGGATCTGGCGCTTGTGGGGGGAGGAGACGCATCCTTGCGCCGTCGAGCTCGCGCGGAAGGCGCTTTCTATCGCCGAACGGCATTTCGGTCCTAATCATCCGAGGCTGATCGAGCCCCTCGACAATTTCGCCCATTTCCTTCGGATGCAGGATCGGAATCCGGAGGCCGAAGCGCTTTACCGGAGAATCTTGGCGATCAAGGAAAAGACGTTCGGTCCCGACCACGTCGATGTGGCCAAGACGCTCGATGACATCGCCTGGACCTGCAAGATGCAGGATCAGGACGAGCGCTGCGAGCCTCTCTATTTGCGTTCCCTCGCAATCAAGGAGAAGGCGCTCGGCTCCGACCATCCGGAGGTGGCCGAGCTCCTTGAAAGCCTGGGGGAACTCTACCGGGGTCAAAAACGGTATCCGCAGGCCGAAGAGGCCTGCAAACGGGCGCTGGCGATCCGAGAGAAGGCGCCTGGGATGGATGCCTTCCGAATCCATTTCGCATTGTGGTCTCTCGCCCTTCTCTATCGTTTTCAGAAAAAGGATGCTCTCGAGGAGGAGACATGGAACCGGATGCTCGCGGTCGGAGAGGCCGCCAAGGATCCGGAGAACGAATCCGTGATCCTCGCGCTCGGTATGTTGGCCGCCCTGCATTTCCGCCGGGGCGAAGACGCAAAAGCCCAGGCATTCCACGAGCGGTTGCTGGCGTTGCTGGATCGCTGCGTCGAGCGGGGAACGCCCGATCCGATGTCGTGGCTGAGAGTCTGCACGCTTGCCTACTCTTGCGCGGGGAGGAAGGCGGAGGCCCGCCAGATTCTCGAGCGATGGATGGCGCTCAAGGAAAAGACGTTGGGGCCCGATCATCCGGAACTGGACGAGGTGCTAAGCGATTGGGATTTTTGCCTGGATTGGAACCGGGACCGCGCCGAGATGGAGCGTCTCGCGCGACGCCGTCTTTCCATCGCCGAGAAGGCGTCCGGCCCCGATCACCCGGACGTGGCGCATCGGTTGATCTCCGTTGCGATGCATATTCCCGAAACGGGACGTTCCGACGAGGGCTTGCGGCTTTTTGAACGCGCCTTGGCGATCCGGGAGAAGGCGTTGGGGCCCGACCACCTGGATGTTGCGGATGTTCTCGATCGACTGGCGAGGGCGCACTACGAACGGAAGAAGGTGGCGAAAGGAGACGAATGTTTCCAGCGGGCGCTGGCCATATGGGACAAGCGCCTTTCGGCCGGCGATTTCAAGGCGCTCGAGGCGCTCGAATTCGTCGCCCATCTTTATGGACACGAGCATGACGCGCAAGCCGAGATTTGCTATCGACGCTCCATCGCCTTCCGGGAGGGGCATTGCGGCTTCGACGATCCCCGCCTGGCCAAGGGACTCCACGGTCTCGCAAGCGCCTTGGCGCGCCAGCGGAAATTTCCCGAAGCCGAGGCGCTCCATACGAGAGCGCTCGGGATTCGCCGGAAGGCCTTCGGGGGCGAGCATGAAGATGTGGCCGCGAGCCTTCGTGAGGCGGCTTCCTTTTTTGATGCCCGCGGACGCCATGCGAAAGCCGAAGCGCTGTACCGCCAATCGATAGGCGTCGCGGAAAAGATTCTCGGGCCGGATTGCGAAGAACTGGCATTCCCGCTTTCCTCGCTCGCAAATGCGTGCGAAAAACAGGGGAAGATATCGGAGGCCGAAACATTCCATCGCCGTGCCCTCGCCATCAGCGAGAAAAGGGATTTCGGCCGGAACCGGGAGGACCCGGGCTTTCTGCTGCTCTATCGCGACGGCCTCGCGCGGAACCTGGAGGTGCAGGGAAGGCTCGGAGAGGCCGAGGCCCTTGCGTGCCAATCCCTGGAGATCCGGGAGAAGGCGTACGGCCGGGAAAACTTCCGATTTGCCCAGGGACTTGGCCGGCTCGCCGCGAATCTGGAGAGGCAGAAACGGTGGGACGAGGTCGAAGCGCTCCTTCGGCAGTCGCTTGCGATTTGGGAGAAGGATTTAGGCTCCGGGTCTCCCGCCCACGTCTTCATCGAGAACCACCTTGCCTACGCCCGCGTGCGCCAGGCGCAGGGCCGTGCCGCCGACGCCGAGGCGTTTTTCGTTCGGGCGCTTAAGGCTACGGAGGTCTCATGGCCCGAAACAGGCATTCTGGCCAGGGTTCTGCTGGATTTCGCCGGCTTCCTCTCGCTCCTGGGTCGGTTTGCGGAGGCGGAGCCGCTTCTTCAGCGGGCGCTCGCGATCCGGGGAAAAGAACTCGGCCCCGATCACCCGGACGTTGCCGACGTGCTGGAGCGGCTGGCGGAGGTCCATGGGATGGCCGGCGAGACGGCCCGGCGCGACGAGGCGGTCGCGCGCGTGAAGGCGATTCGGGCGGCGCTGGCGGCCGAATTCCGGGCCTAGTGACTGGAAGAGTCGGCCCACTCCTATTTCGCGGCGGCGAGTTCGTCCCAGCGGGCCACGCGCGGGTCGCGCTCTCCGTAGATTTCGACGAGGCGCTCGCGGACCCATGTGCGGTCGAAGCGCTCGCCCTGGACGCGCAGGATCCGATCGACATCGGCGACGTCTTTCAAGCGGAAGAACATCATCTTGAAGACGGCGAGGACCTCCGCGCTCCAGACGGGGACCTCCCGGTTCCCGAGCCGGACACGCCGACGCCGCGCTCGCGCCTCCCCGTAGAAGGGGATCGTCGGGAGGAAGACGTCCACCCGCAGCCCGCCCCAGCGGACCGGGCAGAAGCCGTTCTCCTCGAGGGAGCGGATCGCGGGTTCGGCCGGCGCGTCGAAGCCGGCTTCCTGGAGGATCCGGACGCACTCCTGGGGCTTGTCCTTCGGCACGAAGATCGTCAGGTCCACGTCCACCGTGCCTCGGGGATCGCCCCAGTATCCGAGCGCAATCGCGCCGCCCAGGGCGAATTCGCAGCCCCGTGCGTCCAGCGCCGCGGCGATGGCCTCCGCGGCGGACGCTGCGTCGCGCGGGGGGTCAGGCGCTCGCACGGGTGGCGTGTCTCCGCATGAAGTCCCGCGTGGATTCGGGCCACGGATCCGGCGACGCCTCCGGCAGGCCGCTCGCCCTCCTGCCCTCCAGGATTTTCGCCGCCGCCCGGCAGGCGGCCGCGAGGAGGGCGCCCCGCTCTTCCAGGGGGAGGGCCCGGAGGCGTTTGTCGTGTGTCGCTTCGTCCTTCGGGGCGCGGGAGAGCGCGGGCACGGGCATAGCAGGACCATTCTACCCGCCGGAACCCTACATCATCTCCTCGAGCAGCGCGTGCCCCTCCGCTTCCGTGAGGCCCAGCGGGCGCTTGACGAGCGGGCCGGCGGCGAGGGCGCTCTCCTGGTCGATGCAGGTGGGCCGGCTCGCGCGATAGAAGAGGCCGGTGGGGATCCGGTCGCCCCACTCGAGGGCTCTCGCGAGGGCGGCAGCGCGGTCGGATGGGTCGTGCCCGGACGCCTCGAGGCGGTAGAGGCGCTTCCTGAACCAGTCGTAGGTGTTCGTCCGGTTGAACGTGACGCAAGGCGAGAAGACGTCCACGAGGGCGAAGCCCTTGTGGGCGATCGCTTCCGCGAACAACCTTGAGAGCTGCGGCTGATCGCCGCTGAATCCCCGCGCCACGAACGTCGCCCCGCCGGCGACGGCGAGCGCCATGGGGTTCACGGGCGAATCGGGATTGCCGGCGGGCGTCGTCTTCGTGCGGGCGCCGCGCTCGCTCGTCGGCGAGGCCTGGCCGGTCGTGAGGCCGTAGATCTGGTTGTCCATCACGATGTAGGCGAGGTCGACGTTCCGCCGCATCGCGTGGATGAAATGGCCGACGCCCAGGCCGTAGCCGTCGCCGTCGCCTCCGACCACGACGACTCGCAGCGCGTGGTTGGCGAGCTTCGCGCCCATCGCGACGGGGATGGCGCGGCCGTGGAGGCTGTGGATCCCGTAGGACTTGATGAAGCCGGGGAGGTTGGACGAGCAGCCGATGCCGCTGACGATGAGCAGCTCGTGCGGCGGGATTCCGAGGCCCGCAACCGCCTTCTGGAGGGCCGCGAGCACGCCAAAGTCGCCGCACCCCGGGCACCAGTTGGGGGGGACGAGGCCCTTAAAGTCCTTCGGGGAGAGGGCGGGGGCGTCCATGGCTAGGCCTGCAGGGCTTTCGGCGTTTCCGCGGGGGTGAGGCAGGCGAACCGGAATCCCTTCGGGCGCTTTTCCTTCTCGAACGCGCGGACGGCCTCGGCGATCTGTCCGGGCGCAAACGGCTCGCCGTCGTACTTGAGGACGTGGCCGGAGGCCTCCACGCCTGCCTCCGCGCGCATGTGGCGCGCGAACTGGGCGGTCGCGTTGTTCTCGACGACGAGGACGTCGCGGCCGGCCAGGGCGCGGCGCACGGCTTCGGCGGGGAAGGGGTGGATGTTCCGGATGGGCAGGATCGCGACGCGCGTCCCCGCGGCGGAGAGGATCGCGGCGGCCTCGAGCATCGCGCCCTTGGTGCTGCCGAATCCCGCGAGGACGACAGATGCGTCCGGGTCTCCGAGGAGCGCCGGCGCCGGGATGCCCGTCGCGAGCGTCTCGACCTTGCGCATCCGCTTGTCCATCATCCGCTTGCGGGTGGGGGGATGCGTCAAGACGTTGGCGACGTTGACGCCGCGCTCGTCGTGCTCGTCGGTGGAGGCGAGGTGCTCGCAACCCTTCGTTCCGGGCAGCGCGCGGGGGCTCACCCCCGTCGGCGTGTCGCGGAAGCGCAGATACGGCCCCGCCGCGGGGTTGAACTCTTCCGCGATTTCGCCCCGGTCGATCCGGAAGGCGAACCGGAAGGCCGCGGGGTCGGCAGTCTCGTGGTGCTCGGAAAGCAACAGGTCGCTCATCACGATGACGGGCATCTGGAACCGTTCGGCGACGTTGAAGGCCTCCTCCATCGTGGCGAAGGCGTCGAGCAGATCCGTGGGGGCGAAGATCGCGCGCGGGTAGTCGCCTTGGCCCGCCCCGAGGACCAATCGGAGATCGGATTGCTCGGTTTTCGTGGGAAGGCCCGTGGACGGTCCGGCGCGCTGGGCCTCCACGATGACGACGGGGGCCTCCAGCATCCCGGCCTCGCTCACGGCTTCCGTCATGAGGGCGAACCCGCCGCCGCTTGTTCCGCACATCGCGCGGACTCCGATGATGCCGGCGCCGACGCACATGTTCATCGCGGCGATTTCGTCCTCCGTCTGGCGGACCTCGATGCCGAGGCGCGAGCCCCGGGCCGCCATCCAGTGCAGGATCGAGGAGGCCGGCGTCATCGGGTAGGCGCAATAGAACCGGCAGCCCGCCGCGACGGCGCCGAGGGCCATCGCCTCGTTGCCGGTGAGGACCGCCCGCCGGACGCCGTCGCCGGAAAGGCCCGGGCCCATCCAGCCGGGCCCGAGCGCGGCGGCCGCGGCCCGGAATCCCCCGCGCGCCGCCTCGACGTTCTGGCGGACGAGCTCGGCGCTCTTTTTTCCGAACATCGTCCCGAGGACCGCCTCGAGCGACTCGAGCGGACGCCCGAGGAGCGCGACGAGGCCGCCCAGGAGAACCGTGTTCTGCATGACGGGCAAGACGTCGCCCAGCGGCGCGAGGATCTCGCGGACGGGAAGCGCGATCGCGCGGGCGCCGGCGGGAAGCCGGGCGGGATCGACGGCGACGCGGCCTTGCGCGTGGAGGATCGCCCCGCCCGCCGAGAGGTCGCGCGCGTGGAACTCGACGGTCTCGGCGTTGAGCGCGAGGATCGCGTCCAGCCGGTCGCCGACGCTACCGACGGGCGCGTCCGCGATGCGCATCGAGAGCCACGTGTGGCCGCCCCGGATCACGGACTGATACGAACTGGAGGCGTAGAGGTGCAATCCCGCACGCGCGACGAGCCGCGCCAGGACGTCGCCCGTCGAGGCCTGCCCGTCGCCGGCCGCCCCGCCGATCCCGACCGTGAACTCGCGCATCGAAATGCATTGTAGTGCTCGGGGAGGGGCGGGTGCATTCCCCACTTGAAGAAGCGGGAGGGGGCGGGGCGCGGACCGTAGCGACCTG
>CAYHQZ010000104.1:0-13965 GCA_964358555.1 uncultured Planctomycetia bacterium | reverse complement strand
ATCCGCCGCGTTCTTCTCCAACAGCCCCTCGTAAGCGTCCCCCTTCACGTCCGCAGACAAGCTGGACCACTGCTACTTATCAATCAAATCCACAATAAGCCGCCGCAACTTAGCCGGATCCTGAATCTTGCTCTGCGCCTTCCGAAAAATAATCCCCAACATCCCCTTCCTCCGCCCCAACGTCTCAAGCACATGCCGATAATGCGTCTCCAACTCGTCCCCGTCCTTCTCCAACAGGCTAACCCAATCCATCCCCTTCGGCACCGCGGAAGGCCGTTTGAACGGCGGCTTGCTCTGCTCGTCCGCCATCTTGAGGAAAAGCAGATACGTCAACTGCTCAACGTAATCGCCATAGGACAGACCGTCGTCGCGGAGGATGTTGCAGTAGTTCCAGAGTTTTTGGACGAGTTGTGATGGTGCGCTCATGTGATGGTTTAGTATTTTGTTTCGACAAGAAACCCGATCCGGCCGTAACAATCGTATCCAGATTTATTTTTGTGCTCTTTGAGGCGCGTGTCGCTGCCTTTTCGCGAGAATCGTTTTCCGCAGGCCGTGCACTCAACAATATAGCGTGGCCCGGAAAACGACGTTCCGAAAGCAGACCGACGACGAGCTGTTGATGGCCGTGAAACGAATACACCTCCAGATCTTGTCGCCGTGGATGAAATCGATACTGGGCCTGTCGCCGTCAGTTCGATCGTATAGCGTGGCTCAAACGGAGTGTCGGTCGCTTCAGCTCCTTGAATCTTGTCAATGCGATAAGACCGCGGCTGCCCTTCCTGATGACGAAGCGCATAAAGAACGATATCGCCAGCCTTTGTCCGACGCAATGAATACGGCTCGATCAAGCGATGCGAGCCCTCATAAGCCAGATCGACACATAGGCGGTTTGCGGCGGCGAACCGGATAACCTCCAATGGAACTTTCAGGTTCCATGCCTTTACATCCACCGGAGGTCTCCACGCCATATCCACGTCTTTTCCTTCCGGATAAGCGGGAACAATCACCTTCCGGGCCATTCCGAACAGCCAATCGAAAGCCTTTGGCAACTCCGAGAAGAAGTGCTCGAAGGGTGGGAGCTTCGGAAGCTGGTGCGCCAGCATGCTGTCCCATTCGGATGCAAGCTCGGCGCGCTCGGGCCGCGCCTTCAACGTGTTGAAGGTCGGCATGGGGATTCCCTTAAAAACGCATTTTTCTTTCAGCGTGTTCACGACCCGTTCGCGGTCGCACGGAATTCCATCGTGCCGGAAGAAATGGATGACATCGTAGAGATCCCGCGGTCGCAACCGCTCTGCCAGCGCTCGCACCTTCTCGGCAAACAATTCTTCGTAGCAATAACATAACGCCTGGATGCCTGTCCCCGGCTTGTCGGAATACGGGTGGTGGACCTCGCGCGGCACCGGATCAAGCACCAATCGCTCATCATCCGTCAAATCCAACTTGATTCTGGGAAGGCTACCGCGTGGCTGAAGCGGTCCACGGTAACCCATCTTGCCTTGCGCGGCTTTCTTGCCGCGGGGATTTTCGTATATCTCGCAGGAAATCGTGTCGGGTGGAATCTCGACGCCGCAGTTGTCGTACACCCACGTTGCGACCGCCGCAAGCGCGCTCCGCAGGAACGACTCGTTGATGTGGTTAGCCGCCCTGATCGTAAAATCCAAATCCTCGGAAAATCGATACGTCTCGAAGTAGCATTTTTTCAGGCATGTTCCGCCCTTGAAAATCCAGGCGGTTTTCAAGTCCGGGTGGTTGTAAATGCCCGCCAGAAGCCATCCGAGCACGTAGTCCTTCTCCACGACTTCAGGGGACAGCCCGAGCTCGCGCGAGAAATCCTGGATTTCCTGCCGGTTAATCATTCCGCGGTTCCTTCGCCCAACCCTCGGACACCCACAAGCGCCAAGCCGTCACCAGCCGATCCGCGGGCAATGACGGATCTAGCTTCGCGTTCCCCTTGGTGATCCGCTTCCGGCAAGCCTCGATGGTTTCGCGCTCCGCAGGCGCGAATTTTTCCAGCAGGAATCCCAGCCGCTTGAACGCCGCTCCGCTGTCCAACCGTTCGGCATACGAGACCAGGAGCTTCAAATCCTTTGCATCGGACCGCAGGTAACTTTGCAGCACGTCCACGCTCGGACGCAGCCCCCCGCCCAGAACGGGATCGTCCATCAGATCCAGAACCGTTCGCGATGGATCGGATACGCTGACCTTGACCTGCCCACGCCAGACGGGTTTCAATCCAAAAAGCGATCCAGGCAAAATCGTACGGACCACGAACGCCGTGCCCTTGACCGAAGGCTTTCGGTTGCGCGGTTTCCTGGTCGTCATCACCAGGATTGAACGGAAAATCTGCTCCGTAAGACCCCATTGCTCGACAGCGCTCCAACCTCCGATGTAACAAGGAGCAAAAATCCTCTCGGCGACAAGCCAGGGGTCCTCCAGCGTCACATCGCAAGTCCGCGCTTCCAGCGGCACAGGAACATACAGGCCCCGGCGCACTCTCGACAGCCACCCTTGGTTGGCCCACACCGCCAAAGCCTTCGCGGCGACCTTCGGCGGCAAGCCCAGGCTCCCCGTTGTCTGCTCAACAGAGATGGTCCCCTTCGTGTCCCGAAGCAGATTGGCCAGCTTCATCCGCGACGTTTTCCCCAGTCCTGCCATTGAGTCCATAGGTATACTCCGTGCGCTCCAGTTCCCTTCCGGAAGGAACTGTGACGCACAGACTATACTAAATCTCGCTTCTGTCAACCCCCATTCCAGAAGCGAGGAACTCATAGCCTGCCACAAAACGCCCTCTGCAGAATGGCCTGCCGGAGGCGGGTAGCCCGCTGAAGGTTGGCGGACCCGAAGGACAAGAAGGGCGAGGGGCGGGGCTCGGATCGCGGCGACCTGTCGGAGCGCGGTCCAACGCCATGAATTCGTCTACCGGCCGTGGACCGCGCGCAGACCGGGAGCAAGAGCCGAGCCCCGCCCCGCGCCCGTGCCCGGTTTATATCCCCGACGCAGGAGCTCGAAAGCGAGGAATTCATGCCCTGCCCCCGCAAAACGCGCGCTGGAGAATGGACTGGCGGAGACGAGTGGCTCGCTGGAGGTTGGCGGTCACCACCGCCTCCAATTCCTCCACCACGCT
The DNA here is from genome assembly GCA_964358555.1 of uncultured Planctomycetia bacterium. Classification (GTDB taxonomy): domain Bacteria; phylum Planctomycetota; class CAYHQZ01; order CAYHQZ01; family CAYHQZ01; genus CAYHQZ01. Next base: position 10,841 of record CAYHQZ010000104.1, on the reverse strand, counting down.
CAACCGCCGCTCCACTTCCGCCACGATACGCTTCTGCTCGGCTTGAGAGGGGAGCGGAAGAACGATGGATTTAATTTCGCCAAGGTTGAGTCGTGGACGACCAACACCGTGAACGATTTTTTTTGTTCGTCGCCGAACGGGTTCGGAATTTAACGCGACGTTCATGAATTTTGCAGCAATGTCCGGATGGGATTTAAAGCGGATGCAGTCCGCTTTCACAATGGCCGGTCCGAGCGATTCAGGAATAATGCAGGAGCGTGGCGGGTTTTCGCCAAGCCCAGCAATCACCACATCATTCGCTAAGACGCGGTGCTTTTGGAGACGCTGGAAGTGCGCGTCTGAAATGTGCGCATATTCATCTACGAACACGCCGTCGCCGATGTTTTGAAGGCGGATGACGCGAGGGCCGCTATCGGTGTAATGCGCAGTCTTTAGATTCGATCCAAACGGACCGTCGGTGATCGAATTCAACGCAGGAGCAGCGAGTTGCGCGACCGTCGCCCACGTCCAACCGTTAGGAAGGGACGGCAAATTGTCGGTGTCAGGCGCGGTTGGTTCTTTGTATTTCCCCCTCCCCTCCCACTTCTCCCGCCGTTCGGCGAGGATGCGGGTTAGGAGTTTTTCGACGGGTTCGTAGGGGCGGCGGTCCTGGCGGGCGAGGGCGGCTTCGGTGGGGACGAGTTTTCCTTCGCAGGCGGCTTTGAGGACGGCGGCGCGGTAGCGTTTGAGGTTGGCCTGCACCCGCTTGAGCGCCGCCACGCCCGCGTCCAGGCGGGTGAATTGCTTTTCGATTTCCGCCACGATCCAACGCTGTTCATCGAGGGGTGGAAAACGAATCGAAATTTGTTCGATATCAGTCTTCCTGATGGACGGTACCGTTGTTGCACGTGACAACTCGTCGAGCTTCAACGTGCAAACAAAATGATAAAGAAATTTGTGATCTAACTCGTCGCTGGCCGGGAAAACTCCCATCACATTATTGTCAACAAGCGATGGCTCTGAGAGTATGGCTCTTCGATTAAGAGCAATGGCTGCTCCGATCTTGGCAAAAACAGTAGTCCTCGCGGGAAGGGATTTTGCCCGGATTTTAAGGGCTTCGTCGAAATCAATGTAATGGTTCGCTTTGGTAAGGCACACTTCTCCCCGTTTCCACGCTTCGGAAATATCGCCGACCTTGAAAAACGGAAGATCCCCTTTGGACTTTCCCTGCAAATGTTTAGGGAATCCGTACCCTGCGAAAATGTGGCAAGCATTTGAAAGGGTTTTCCCCTGCCAGGAATTGTGACGTTTATTCATGCAACAAAAACCTCGTTGTGTTCACAAGTTCCGGAATGCTCCTGAAGATGGCCCTTACGTCCCTTCGGCTTCATGTTCATTCGGACTTGGCGCGGTAGGGCTTCGGTTCTTCGCGCAGCACGAGGGGCTTTGGCGTGGGGTGGGCGTGGCGGAGGGCTAGCGAGCGGTCGCGCAGGGCGTCGAGGAGGCGCAATTTTTCGGCGATGGGTTTCGCGGCTAGGCGGGCTCGGAGGGCGCGCTTGCTTTCCAGGATTTTTTGGAATTCGGGGTTCATGGGTGGCCTTGGAGGAATTGTCGCTCGAAACGGTTCCAGGCCGCGGACAAACCGTGACGGGCCAGGATGGATTGAAGGCGCGGGGGGTCCAGGGCGCCTTCCTCCAGGAATTGGAGGAGGCGGGCCTTGTCCTTGGCGCGGCCGGTCTCCAGGGCGATGGCCGCCAGGTGCTCGGCGGTGAAGACCCGGGCGGGCGTGCCCTCCACGTCCATGGTTACCGCGTCGCGCAGGGCTTCCTCGACGAGCGGGCCGGCGGGAGGGAGGAATTGGACGGGCCAGCCGGCGATGACGATGTATTCGCCCTGCATGGCGCAGCCCCGGCCTTTGAGATAATCGAGGATGGGCTGAAGGGTCAGGAGGCGCTTCCCCGGCTCTGGCTGGAGGGCGATGAAAACGTCCACGTCGAGCGTGGAAACAGGCTCCAGGTAGAACGTCGCCCCCACCGCGCCGCCGATGGCGTAGCGCTCGATCACGCCGTCGGCCTGCATCTGGTTGACGGCCTTGATGACCTCCTGGATGTTCACGCCTGCACCTCCCATCGCCCGCCCTTGTCGGGGCCGATTCTTCGGAGCCGTCCGGCGGCTTTCAGGGAGGAGACCTGCTTTTCTACGGCCCGCTGAGTAAGACCCAGGGCCATCGCCATTTTCCGGGCGCTTGCTTTTGGATTTCTGGCCAGGGCGGCAAGGATTTTCTCCGAACTTTTCACCCTGGTTTTCTCCGAACTTTTCTCCGAACTTTTCACCCTGGTTTTCTCCGAACTTTTCTCCGAACCCGCCCCGCCCGCCTTCGCGCCTCCGCGGGGCGCGAAGTCCTTCGACTGGCGCCTGGGGAACGTCACGAGGAAGCCGCTTTTGAGGACGGCGAATTCCACGCGGGCGCCGGTCTTGGCGCATTCGTCGGAGATCCTTTTTAGGCCGGAACCCCACTTCTCGATGTCCTTGGATTTGAAGAACGTCTCGGCGATGAGGGGGTTTCGCAGGATCGAGCGCTCCCGGCCGGTGAGGAAGTCGGCGGGGGTGTAGCCTCGGGGGAAGTCACCTGGGTTGTAGATCTCGATGCGATCCCGGAAGACGGCGACCTCGTTGCCCTTCGGGTTCTGGTAGTCCCGGTGGCAGAGCGAGTTGACGAGCGCCTCCCGCAGCGCGTCCACGGGGACTTCGGGGATTTCCTTCCGCTCGAGGGCGCCGAACTCCACCTTCCAGTCCAGGTGCTCCTTCAGGTAGGTCTCGGACTTCTCCAGGAGGTCGAAGAGGTTCCCCTGGAAGCGCTTCATGTCGATGAAGGTGGTCTTGTCGCGGCCGGCGAAGACGGCGGCTTGGACTTCGAGGGGGTTTTCGTCGCAGAACAGGACCTCGGCGGCCCGCTTCAGGCGCCCGCGCGAAAGGAGATCGAGCTTTTGGAGGGTCGTCCGGACGCTCCGGAAGGCGAAGCCCAGGCGCCCGGCGAGGTTCGCGCGGCGCACGAAGGCCCGCAGCGCCGAGGCCTTCACGTCCGAAAGCCTCTTTTCGGACTCGCCGGATTCCCAGCGGGAGGCGTCCCCTCCCCGGCCGGCGAACATCCGCCCCAGTTCGCTCGCCGCGAGCTGCCGGCTTTCCTCGCCGACGCGGATGTAGGCTCGCCCGTGGGCGAGGTACGGGGCGTCGTGGCCGGAGAAGGTCACGCGCACGCAGGCTTTTCCCTGAAGCGAAATCCTCTCCACCGCCGGGTAGACGCGCGGCTCGATGCCCTCGGAAAGGGCTTTCGAGACGTCGCGCAGGGTCTGGCCGGAAATCTCCTGGCCGACGACGTCGCCGCTGTTCTTCACGCCGAAATAGAGCCGGCCCCGGCCGTGCTTGTTCAGGATGGCCGCCACGGCGACGACGGCCTCGCCGAGTTCCGCCGTGGTTTTCTTCAGTTCGAGCGTTTCCGATTCCCGGAGCCGGGGCGCCGCGGCCTTCCGGCCGGCGGGGGGTTTGGAGGCCATGGCGCTATTCTGCCACACTTCCGTTTGGCCTGGAACTCCCGTCACGCCGCGAGGGTGTCATTGAGTTCCTCCAGGAGCCGCTCCAGGGCGTCGCCGAAGAGCTGGTGGGCCTTGCCGAGGCCGCCGAGCTGGTTGAAGGGGACGCTTTCAAAGTCGTCGGGCTCGATGCTCAAGCTGGTGGCGACATGGTCGCGGATGAGCTCGAGCCAGGCGCGCTGGTCGGGGGTGAAGGCGACGCCGGCCGCGGCCTTCCGGGCGAGCCAGGCGTCGAAGCGCTGGCGCACGGAGTCGGCGAAGGGCTCCAGGAGGGGCTCCTGCTCGAGGGCGAAACGAACGAGCGGCACGAGGTCGGCGAAGCGGTCCACGGCGCTGCGACCCTTCACCTTCCCCGGAGAGGCGGCGGCGAAGGCGCGCCAGAGGGATTCTTCGTTCCAGGCGGCGTTCTCGGAACGGAGCTTCTTCTCCAGTTCCTTCAGCATCGGCTCGGTGAGGCGCCGGCGGTAGGGACGGCTGTAGAGGATCTGGAGGGCCGTGATTTCGGCCTGGTGCGCCCGGATGTACTCGCGGAACGACGTGGCGAGGGCGGACGCGCTCTGGGTAGCCTGCTTGGCGGGGCCGGCGAAGAGGAGGGAGTCCTGGGAGACGACGTCGAGGGTCTGGTCGGCGGCCTTCTGGAGCTTCTTCAGGAGGGCGCGCAGGTCGGGATTCGCGGCGAGAGGGGCGGCGGCTTCCTTCGCGAGGGCGGTCGCGGCGTCCTTCCGGTGCTTCACCGTAGGCTCGATGTACGGGGCCGGCGCAGAGACGTCGCTTACCCCTTTCGCCGCCAGGGCCAGGCGGCGGGAGGCATCCTCCACGCTGTCGGGATCGACGGCATCCAGGAGGCCCCGGGCGATCTGCGAGAGGGTCTTGCCCTTGGCGGCCCGCACGACCTCGGCCCGCAGCGCGTCGTCGAGGCGGCGCTCCAGGCGGATGAGGCGGCCGGCGAGGGATTCGAGCGCGTCGGCTTTCGTGGCGCCGAGACCGACGGCGTCGAGGAGCCTTGCGAACGTCACCTGGGGCTTGCTCTCGAGCGGACGGGTATCGGTCTTCACCCGCTCGCAGACGCCCACGGCGTCCACGACGACGAAGCGGGTCTTGCGCTTGACGCCGGGGTTGACCTGCTCCATCTCGGTCTCGGAGACCACGCGGACGCCGCGGCCCTTCATCTGGTCGAAGAAGTTCCGCGAGCGGACGGAGCGCATAAAGAAGACGACCTCCAGCGGCTTGATGTCGGTGCCGGTGGCGATCATGTCCACGGTGACGGCGATGCGGGGGAAGTAGGAGTTCCGGAACTTCTGGATCAGCGACTTCGGGGTCTCGCCGGTGGTCAAGTAGGTGATCTTCTTGCAGAAGTCGTTGCCCTTGTCGAACACCTCGCGGCAGATGCGGACGATGTCGTCGGCGTGGGAGTCGTCCTTGGCGAAGATGAGGGTCTTCGGAACGTCCTTTCGGCCGGGAAAGAGGTCGGTGAAGAGCCGGTCGCGGAAGGTAGCAAGGATGGTGCGGATCTGGTCCACGGCGACGACCTCGCGGTCGAGATCGGAGGGCTCGTAGGCGAGGTCCTCGTCGAGCTTCTGCCAGCGGACGTTGCGCGTCTGGCGGTCGCGCTTGTCCACGAAGAATCCGGCGTCCACCTTCGAGCCTTTCTCCGTGATGCGGGTCTGGATGCGGAAGACGTCGCAGCCGACGTTCACGCCGTCGGTGACGGCCTTTTCGTGGCCGTATTCCATGACGAGGTTCTTCTGGAAGAAGCCAAAGGTTTGCGGCGACGGAGTGGCGGTGAGGCCGATGATCGAGGCGTCGAAGTATTCGAGGACCTGCCGCCAGAGGTTGTAGATGGAGCGGTGGCACTCGTCGGTGACGATGAAGTCGAAGGACTCGATGGGAAGGGCGGGGTTGTAATCGACCGGGACGGGCTCCTGGAAAAGTGTTCCGACGGACTCGATGGGCAGGTCGTCGAGGTCGGGAGCGGGGTTTTTCTCCCCCTTCAGCATGGAATAGAGGCGCTGGATGGTGCCGATGACGACGCGGGCGGAGGTGTCGAGGGCGTTGCCCGTGAGGTGCTGGACGATGTATTCCTCGGTGAACTTGAAGGGGTTCACGGGGGAAACGAACTGCTGGAACTCCTTTAGCGTCTGCTCGCCCAGGTTGCCGCGATCGACGAGGAAGAGGACGCGGCGGGCGCCGGCGTATTTCACGAGGCGGTAGATGAAGTTCACCGCGGTGAAGGTCTTGCCGGAGCCCGTGGCCATCTGGATGAGGGCGCGCGGGCGGCCGGCGGCGAAGGACTTCTCAAGGTTCGTGATGGCCTGAATCTGTGCATCCCAGAGATGTGCGGGGACGAGCGGCGGGAACTCGCGCAGGCGCCGGGCGAGCGGCTTCTCCTGGTTGACCCAGTCTCGCAGGGTTTCTGGGCGGTGGAAGGCGAAGACGCCCCGGCTGCGGGGCTCGGGATCGCGGTGGTCGGTGAAGCGCGTCTCCACGCCGGTGCTCTCGTAGCTGAACGGCAGCGGCGAGCCCCATTGCGGGAGGCTGTCGGGTGCGCTGGCGACGTATTTGGCCGATTGCCCTTCGACGCCGGTGAGGGTGTGGCCTTCCGGCTTGGCCTCGATGCTGCCGATGGCCTTGCCGTCCACGAAGAGGGTGTAGTCGGGCTCGCCGTCCCGAAAGGACAATTCCGCGATGGCAACGCCCGGTGCGGCGGAGAGGTTGGCGGCGCTCTTCTCCTGGACGACCCAGCCGCAGCGCGTCAGGAGGGCGTCAATGGTCCGTCGGGCGAGTTGTTCAGGTGTTTCAGACATGGCTTACCGGTTCCCCCGACCGGCCGGACAAACCGCTCACGCGAGAGATTCTACACAAGAGCATGTAAGGGCGGCACAGACTCGGACCGAAGGTCCGCCCCCCCTACAATCCTTCCTGGCCATGAAACAACCCCTCGCCCCGGCGTTCCTCACGATCCGCTTCGACATCGAGCACGAGGAATCGATCCGCTACCTCGGAACGGACGCGGGCCTGGAGCGCGAAATCGAGGCGGGCCTCCGGCTTCTCGGGGAGGCCGGCGTCCGGGGGAACTTCGCCGTGGTCGCCTCGACGGCCGAGAAATTCCCGGCCGCCGTCCGGCGGATCGTCGCCGCGGGGCACGGCCTCCTCGGCCACGGCCGGGCCCATGCGCCGCTCGCCGGCCTCGGGCGGGTGCGGCAGGCCGAGACGCTCGCCGCGATGCGCTCCGTCCTCTCGGACGTTTCGGGCGTTCCCATCCGAGGATTCGCGGCCCCCCAGGACTCGACGGATCTCGACACGGCCCCCGCGGCGCTGGACGCGAAACTCGCGTTCGCCACCTACGTCCGGGGCGCCCCGCGCGGGCCGCGTCCGCAGGCAATGAAGGTCTTAGGCCACGATATCCCCCTCTGGATCCTCTCCCCCCAAAACCAGCCCCGCAACGGCCGCTCCGACTGGTCGATCCTCCGCAAGGACCCTCCCTGGTCCGAACCGGCCTGGGACGCCGCCGCCGCCCGGCGCGACTGGACGGCGGCACTCGCCTCCGCCCACGCCCGTGGCGGCATCCTGAATCTCATCGCGCACCCCTGGATGTTTCCGGGAAATGCGGGCGAAACCGGGCTCCTGTTCGAGCTGCTGAAGGAGGCCCGGAATACGGGTGTCCGGATCGCGCCGTTCGAGGAGATTCTGGAATCAATCCCCTTAGCGGTTTCGGAAGGGCATCTGAAACCGGAACACCATCACAAGCGGCGCCTTTAAGCGGCAACTCCAATCTTTGAAATGAGATAGGCGCGCCGATTCGCAGAGCAGGTCCAGTCGGATTCATTCCCCCCCTTTCCCTTCCATCGCCCCCCGGCTAGGCTGGCCCGTCGATGCCGAACGCCCGCCTCCCCGTCCCCGGCCGCCAGGGCTACCGATGGCCTGCGGAATGGGCGCCCCACGAGGCGACGTGGCTCGCATGGCCGAAAAACCGGACGACCTGGCCCAGCCGGCTGGAGGAGGCGACGGAGGCCTGGGCGGCGATGGCGGGAGCGCTCGCCCCCGGCGAGCGGGTCGAGATCCTGGCGGACGATGCCGCGATGGAATCGGCCGCCCGGAACTTCCTCACATCGCGCGGCATATCCCTCTCGAACGTCCGGTTCCACCGCGTTCCGACCGACGACGCCTGGATGCGGGATTCGGGGCCGATTTTCATCGCCGCATCCTCCGCGACAGGAATCGCGCTTACCTGCTGGAAGTTCAACGGCTGGGGCGAGAAGAAGGCATGCGGCCAGGACACATACGTCCCCGGCGCCATTCGCAACATCCTCGGCCTGCCCGCCTTCGCACCAACATTCGTTCTCGAGGGCGGCTCCATCGACGGCGACGGAGAGGGGACGCTCTTGACCAGCGAGCAGTGCCTGCTGCATCCGAACCGCGGCGCCAATCGTGCGAAGCCCGACGTCGAGCGAACGCTGATGGATTTCCTGGGCGTCTCGAAGGTCCTCTGGATGGGAAACGGCATCGCCGGCGACGACACCGACGGCCATGTGGACGACTTCGCCCGCTTCGTCGCCCCCGGCGTCGTGGTCGCCTGCGAGGAGAAAGACCCGGACGACGAGAACCACGCGCCGCTGAAGGACAACCTCGAGCGGCTGCGAAAGGCGACGGACGCCGCCGGCCGCCTGCTCCAGGTCGTCCCCATCCCCATGCCCCCGCCGCTTCTGTCCGATGCCGGCGTGCGCCTGCCCGCAAGCCACGCGAACTTCTACGTCGGCAACGCCGCCGTCCTCGTCCCCTTCTTCGGCGGGCCCACGGATGCGATCGCCCTCGGAATCCTGCGCCCGCTCTTCCCCGGCCGGCGAATCGTCGGCATCGACTGCCGCGCCCTCGTCATCGGCGGCGGCGCCATCCACTGCGTCACCCAGCAGCAGCCGGCGGGGTAGGCCCTACTCCCCCTCCGGCTCCGCTTCCGCCGGCGCGAAGGATTCGGCCGGGGACAGCGCGGGGAACTCGGGCGCCTTCGTTCCGTATTTCGCCCCGAGGGCCGCGAAGAGCTGGTGCATGTAGGAGTGGAACCGGCGAGAGTCGATCTTGCGTCGCAGGACCCAGGAGCCGTCCTCCGACTGCTCCTCGAGGATCGCCTCGGGCGTCGACTTCATCTTTCCGCCGGTCGCGCGGAGGAACCGCAAGTCGAAGGAGGGATCGCCGCCCGCCGGCACGGGCATCGGCGGCTGGGCGCCCTTGCCCTTGACGGCCTTCGCGAGCGCGATTCCCTCCGCGCCCCAGGCCCCGTCCCAGACGTATCCGCTCTTGCCCCCGCCCACCGGCCGGCCGGATTCCGGGTTGTAGTAGCGATGCCATTTGCCGGGCTCCGTCTGGGCCTTTTCGAGCCACTCCGCGGCCTTGGCGACGAGGGCCAGGTATTTCGCCTCGCCGGTCGCCTCGTGGACCCAAACGAGGATCTGGATGGCGTCCGACGTCGCGTCGGGCCCCAGGCCCGGCGGCTCGAACGAACGCGCCTGGATGGGCTTGTAGCCGTCGCCGATGACCGCGCCCCAGCCGCCGAGCTTCGACTGCGCGGCGACGAGATAGTCGGCGACCTTCTTCAGGGAATCGAGATATTTCGAATCCCCCGTCCGCCGCCACGCGCGGAGCAGGTCGGAGCAGGAGTTCAGCATCACGCCGTCGTTGAACGTCGTGGCCCCGTGGAAGCCGCCGCCCGGGAAATACTGCGGGAATCCCCCGTCGCTGCGCTGGGATCCGACGATCCCGTCCATCGCACGCTTCCATCCCAGATACCAGCGGGGGTCGTCGGTCGCCCACCAGAGTTTGTAGAGATACTCGGCGCAGGCGTAGGTGCAGCCGTCGTCGTAGATGTTCGTCTGGCTGCCCTCCGGCGGGCCGGCCGCGCCCCAGTCGGTCTTTCCGCTGCCGCCGCCGACGTGGACGTTGCGCGGCCCGTCCTTCGCGAGGCAGATCTCGTAGCCCCACCCGCCGTGCTTCGTCTGCCCCGCGACGAGCGTCTCGCCGACGATCTTCGCGGCATCGAGCCACTTCGGATCGCCGAGGCGCATCCAGGCCATCAGGTAGACCTGCGCGATATCGGGCGTGGCGATGGGCTGGATCCGGATCGTGTCCCACGGGACCGTCACGTTCTCGCCGGAGCCCTTCCGGAAGTCCTCCGAATAGGCCCCGCACCAGCCCCCGCCCTTCGGCCAGTTGCCGTGCCGGAAGGGCTTCCCCGCGTAAAACTCCAGGGCCTTGCGCATGCCGGCGACCATCGGATCCTTCGGATCCGCCGCGATGGGCTTGTGGACGTAGCCGCTTTTCGGGACGAAGGCGACGGCGGCGATCGGCGGAGGCGTCGGGGCGGGGTTCGCCGGCGGCGTCGAAACCACGGTCGGCGGAGAAAGCGAGGGCGGATCGGCCCACCCGGAAGGCTTCCCGCTGCCGGGCGGCAGCGCCTTCGAGATCGGCGGGGGCTCGAGCACTCCGGGCGCCGCGGGCGCATCCGACGCCTTCCGGGCGCAGCCGGACCCGGAACCGGCCAAGAAAAGGACGGCGGCAAGAATCCGAACCGCGGCACGACAGGTATCCTTCGGCATCGGGCGGAGCCCTCCCTCGAAGGGGTATTGTATGCTGTCGGCCCTTCCGGCCGAGACGCCATGCCCTCCGACGCGCCCCCCCCTTCCAGAAGCGAATCCCGCCGCGCCTTGCTTGCGCCCTTCCCGGGCTCCCGGAAGATCCACGTCGAGGGAAGGCTGCACCCCGGCGTGCGGGTGCCGATGCGCGAAATCGCCCTCTGTCCGACGCTGCGGCGGGACGATAGCGGCCGGGAATCCCCCTCGCCGAATCCCCCCCTTCGGATCTACGACGTCAGCGGCCCCTACACGAATCCGGACGCGGCCATCGACCTCGCGAACGGCCTGCCGGCCATCCGGCGCGACTGGATCCGGGGACGCATGGACGTGGAGGCCGACGCCCGCGGGATTCTCCGCGCGAAGGCCGGGCGGCGCGTCACCCAGATGCGCTACGCCCGGGACGGAATCGTCACCCCCGAGATGGAATTCGTCGCGATCCGGGAGAGCCTGCAAGGCGCCGGCGACGGCCCGCCCGCCCCCATCACCCCCCCATTAATCCGCGCCGAGATAGCCCCGGGGCGGCGCAACCTACCCGCCGAACGCCCCGATGCTCTTCGCGTGGCGCATCAGGCCGCCGCGGAAAGCCGGGAACCCCGCGCCCAGCAGCAGTGCGAGGTCGGCGTCGTCGGGTCCCTTGAGCACGCCCTCG
>CAYHQZ010000103.1:0-14007 GCA_964358555.1 uncultured Planctomycetia bacterium | reverse complement strand
GATCACGCCGTCCCCGAGGATGGCGAGGGAGACGGGACCGGCCGGGGTTGCCTCGATCGCCTCCGCATCCTCGTCCCCGCCCCCGCCACCGCCGGGCGCGGGTAGAATCCGGCGGAAAGACCGCCATGGAATTCGTCGAAGTCGAACTCGCCCGGATCATGATCCAGGAGACGAACAGCGAGCAGTACATCTTCTTCCGGGAGAAGAAGGGCAGCCGCTCCTTCCCGATCGTCATCGGCCTGTTCGAGGCCCTCGCCATCGACCGGCGGATCCGCGAGGTCGATACCCCCCGCCCGATGACGCACGACCTCCTCGCAAACGTGATCCGGAACCTCGGCGGGACCCTGGAGCGCATCGCGATCACCGACCTTCGCGACAACACCTTCTTCGCGCGCCTCGACGTCCGGCGGAACGGCGAAACCGTCGAGGTGGACGCGCGCCCCTCCGACGCGGTCGCCCTCGCGGTCCATTTCCGCTGTCCCATCCTCGTCTCCGAGGACGTCATCGCGCGCGTTTCCGCGGCGCCCACGACCGAGAGCCTCGAGGAGCTCGAAAAGGCCCTGCGGGAGGCGACGGAAGCAGAGCCGGAGGAAGAAGGCGAGGATGGGGACGAAGAGGACGAGGAAAACGAGGAAAAGGGCCCCTAGGCCCCGGCCCGCCGCTCCGCCCTACTTCTTCCCCATCCCCTCGCCGGTGGCCGCCGCGTGGAGCTTGATCTCCACTTTCTCGGAAGCATCCAATTCCCGATAGTAGGCACGCAGGATGTCCAGGACCTCCGGCCGGCTGAACTCCGCCGGGATGGGGCTGCCCTCGGAAAGCCCCTTGCGGAGCGCCGTCCCCGACAGCATGAGCCGGTCCTCCTTGCCGTGCGGACAGGTGCGCATCGAGGCCATCCCGCCGCACTTGGTGCAAAAAAAGGTCCAGTCGATCTTGAGCGGCTTGCATGAAAGCGAACCCGCGGGCACCTCGTCGAAGATCTTCTGGGCGTCAAACGGCCCGTAGTAGTTCCCCACCCCGGCGTGATCGCGCCCGACGATGAGGTGCGAGCAGCCGAAGTTCTGGCGGAAGACCGCGTGCAGCAGCGCCTCGCGCGGGCCGGCGTAGCGCATCTCCATCGGGTAGCCGCCCTGGATGACGGTGTCCTTGACAAAATGCTTCTCGACGAGCGTGTTGACGCACTTCACCCGAACGTCGGCCGGGATGTCCCCCGCCTTGAGCTTCCCCACCAGCTGGTGGATGAAAACCCCGTCGCAGACCTCGACGGCGATCTTCGCGAGAAACTCGTGCGAACGGTGCATGGGGTTCCGAAGCTGCAACGCGGCGACGGTGCTCCAGTTCTTCTTCTCGAAGAGCGCCCGGGTCTCCGCCGGCCGCATGTAGACGTCCTTGAACTCGCTTGGGTAGTAGGACTCGGAGACGACCTTCACGGGCCCGGCGAGGTTGACGTCCCCCTGGGCCATCACCTTCTCCACGCCGGGGTGCGCAGGATCCTTCGTTTTAAAAACGCTCTGGCACTCGTGGGCCTTGTCGATGGAGTACTTCTGGGTCACGCGCATCGTGCCCATGACGGTCCCGGTCTCGGTGTCCACGAGCGCGACCTCGCCTCCCTCCTTCACCCCGTTCGCCGCCGCCGCCGTCGCGGAAAGCGTGATGGGGATGGGCCAGAAGAGGCCGGAGGCGGTCTTCATCCGGTCGCAGACACCCTGCCAGTCGTCCTTGGTCATGAAGCCGTCAAGCGGCGTGAACGCGCCGATCCCCAGCATGATGAGATCGGAGGTTTCCCGGCTGGTCATGGGAATCACGGGAAGGCCCCGGGCCCGGCGGGCCTCCTCCTCCCGGGCCTTGCCTTCGAGCAGGAGAATCTTGAGCGATGCGGATCCGTGCGGCGAAACGAGCGTTCCCATGGTTCGGCCGCCACTTCTATCATCCGTCCCGGACGGCATCAAGGAGAAAGGCTTCCGGCCCGCCGGTTGCGCGGCCTCGGGACGGCGCCCTATCATCGTCCCATCTTGAGCCTCGCCTCCTGGTTCCCGCTCGTCGGCACCCTGCGGGATTACCGCCGCGAGGACGCCAGGGCCGACGCCGTCGCGGGGCTCACCGTCGCCCTCGTCGCGATCCCGCAGTCCATGGCCTACGCCATCATCGCGCAGGTCCCGCCGGCCTACGGCCTCTACGCCTTCATCGTCTCCTCGATCGTCTGCGCCCTGTTCAATTCCTCCTCTTTCGTCTCCGCCGGCCCCTCGAACGCCGTCTCCCTCCTCGTCGCCAGCCGGCTCGCGGCCCGCCCGGACGGGACCGACCCGGAGACGATGCTCTTCGCCCTGACCCTCCTCGTCGGGGCCATCCAGGTCCTTCTCGCGCTCATCCGGGCGGGCGCGCTCGTGAACTACATCTCCAACGCCGTGATCGCCGCCTACATGGCGGGAGCGGGGCTCCTGATCGTAGCGAACCAGATACCGAACCTCCTGGGGGTTTTGGGACCCCGAAGCCCGGGATTCGCGGGAACGCTCCGGCAGGTCTGGGAACAGATTCCGAACGTGCGGCTCGAGAGCCTCGCGCTCGGCGCCGGAACGCTGGCGGCCTGGCTCGTCCTGAAGCGCCTCTCCCCGCGCCTGCCCTCGATGCTCATCGCGATTGCACTCGCCGCAGGCGCGACCGCCATCCTGCACCTCGATGCATCCTCGGACGCACGCCCCGCCGCCGTGAAGCTCGTCCGGGACGTCCAAGGCGGCGTTTCCGGCAGCCTGCCGACGCCCCGAATCCTCCCGTTCACCCTCTCCGAGGCGCAAGACCTCTCGGGGGCCGCCTTTGCGATTGCGATTTTGAGCCTCGCACAGGGCCTCTCGGTCGCCCGGGCTTTCGCCGCGAAGTCCGGCCAGCCCATCTCCCCGAACCGGGAGTTCGCAGGTCTCGGCCTTGCCAACGCGGCGGCCGCCTTCTTCCAGGGCATCCCGGGCAGCGGCTCGCTGGTGCGCTCGGCCGTCTCCTTTGAGAGCGGCGCGCGGACCCGCCTCGTCAACGTCTTCGCCGGCCTCGTCACCGCCGTTCTGATTCTTTCGCTCGCGCCGCTCGCGAACCGGATCCCCACCCCCGCCCTCGCGGGAATCGTGATCGGAGTCGGGGCCTCGATGGTGGACTTCCATGCGATCCGCTCGATCTTCTCGTCCACGCGCACCGACATGCTCGGCTACACCGCCACGTTCGCCTGCGCCATCACGCTCCCCGAGCGCCTCGAGCTGTCCATCTTCGTCGGCGTCGCGTTCTCGATCCTCGCGTTCATCCGGCAGGCCTCCAGCCTCCACGTCACCGAGATGGTCGCCTCGAACAGCGGGCAGTTCCGGGAAATCGGGGACGAGAAGCAGCCGACCTGCGCCCAGATCTCGCTCTTGCACATCGAGGGCAGCCTTTTCTTCGGGGCCGCCTTCGAGCTTAGCGATCGCCTGCGCGAGATCGCGGCCCGCAAGCACCCGCATGTCATCATCCTCCGTGTGAAGCGGGCCCGGCACATCGACCTCACGACCCTCGAGGTCCTCCGGGATTTCGCGCATTCCTACCGCGCCCGCGGCGGACATCTCCTCCTCTGCGGGGTCGCGCCCGAATTGATGGCGATGCTCGACCGGCTCGGCCTCTCCGCCGACCTCGCCCCCGAGAACATCTTCCCCGCGCGGGACGACATCTACGCCTCGACCCAGGAGGCCGTCCGGCGGGCCCGGGGGCTGCTCGCGACCGGGTCGTGCCCCTGTCACGGCCGGTTCTTCGCCGACTGCCCGGCCCCGGCGGTCACCGAGATGTAGGGGGCGGTTCTCCCCCGGAGGCCTTCTCGCACTCGCAGGTCGGACACTTCCTTCGCTGCCCGTCCTCCCCGAACTTCCCCGCACAGGCCCGACGCAGGCACTTCCCGCGCACGATTCGCCCGATCGCGATGCCCGCCATGGCAAGCCCGATGAAGGCGAACGCGATGATCAGTTCCTTCATGGCCTGCCCCCTCCCGCGCCGTTCGGCTAGTCCCCGAAGTCGTCGAAAAAGATGCTCGACTCCTCCACGCCCAGATCGTAGAGCATCTTGCGGCAGGCCGACAGCATGAGCGGCGGGCCGCAGAGGTAGTACTCGCAGTCCTCCGGGGCGGGGTGGTCTTTCAGGTAGTTGTCGTAAAGGACCTTGTGGATAAAGCCGGTGAGGCCTTTCCATTGGTCCTCGGGCAGCGGCTCGGAAAGGGCGAGCTTCCAGGAAAAGTTCGGGTTCTCGCGCTGGATGCGCTCGAAGTCGTCCAGGTAGAAGGCCTCGCGGAGGCTCCGGGCGCCGTACCAGTAGCTGACCTTCCGCTTCGTCTTGAGGCGGCTGAACAGGTCGAGGACGTGGGAGCGCAGCGGCGCCATGCCCGCCCCGCCGCCGATGTAGATCATCTCGGCGTCCGTGTCCTTCACGAAGAACTCCCCGTAGGGCCCCGAGATCGTCACCTTGTCGCCTTGCTTCAGGCTGAAGATGTAGGAGGACATGATCCCGGGCGGCGTGCCCTCCGGGGCCTTCGGCGGCGGCGTGGCCACGCGGACGTTCAGCATGATGACACCCTTCTCGCCGGGATAGTTGGCCATCGAATAGGCCCGCTGGACGGACTCGGCGCAGACCGACTTCAGGCGCCACAGGTTGAACTTGTCCCAGTCCCCCCGGTACTGCGGCGGGATGTCGAAGTCCTTGTAGGCGATCTCGTGGGGCGGGCACTCGATCTGGACGTAGCCGCCCGCGAGGAAATCCACGGCCTCGCCCGGCGGCAGCTCGAGGACGAGCTCCTTGATGAAGGTCGCGACGTTTCGGTTCGAGCGGACGGTGCAGACCCACTTGCGGATGCTGAAGATCTCCGGCGGCAGCTCGATCCGCAGATCGTTCTTCACCCGGACCTGGCAGGAAAGCCGCAGCCCCTTGCGGGCTCGGCCGCGCGAGATGTGCCCGGTCTCCACCGGCAGCATCGCCCCGCCGCCGGACTTCACCGTGGAGGTGCAGACCCCGCAGCTGCCCTTCCCGCCGCAGGCGGAGGGAACGAAGATCCCGACCGAGCTCAGCGCCCCGAGCAGCGACTGCCCCGCCGAGACCTCGAAGGTCTTCGCGGGATCGTCGTTGACGACGACTTTCACCTTTCCGGCCGAGACGAGCTTCGCCTTCGCCGCAAGGATCGCCGCGACCATGGCGAGGACCGCCCCCGTGAAGACGATCATCCCGACGAGCATGATTTGCATGGCTAGAGCCCCGCGAAAATCATGAATCCCATGGCCATCAGCGCCGTGATGATGAAGGACATCCCGAGGCCCCGCAGGCCCGGCGGGACGTTGCTGTAGCGCATCCGCTCCCGGATCCCGGCGAGCAGGACGATCGCGATCGCCCAGCCGGCGCCTGATCCGAACCCGTACACGACGCTCTGCGGGAAGTTGTAGTCGCGCTCCACCATGAAGAGCGCGCCGGCCATGATCACGCAGTTCACGGTGATGAGGGGCAAAAAGATCCCGAGCGTCGCGTGCAGGGCGGGCACGTAGCGCTCCATGAACATCTCGAGGACCTGCACCACGGCGGCGATGCTGCCGATGTAGACCAGGAATCCCAGGAACGACATGTCCACGCTCGCAAGCGACGGATGGATCCATCCCATCGCCCCGTCCTTCATGAAATACTGAAACATCAGGTTGTTGACGGGGACCGTGACCACCTGCACGAAGACGACCGCGACGCCCAGGCCGAAGGCGGTGTCCACCTTCTTCGAGATGGCGACGTAGGAGCACATCCCCAGGAAGAAGGCCAGCGCCATGTTCTCGATGAGCGCCGACTTGACGAGGAGCTGGAGGTATTCCATGGCGTCAGTCCTTCTCCTGCTGGGCGGGCTTCCAGGTCCGCACGGCCCAGATCATGCAGCCGATGATGAGGAGCGCCGCCGGGGCGAGAAGCAGAAGCCCGTTCGGCGCATACCAGCCCCCGTCGTTGACGGTCGCGAGAATCGTCCGCCTGAAGAGCTTCCCGGACCCGAGCGGCTCGCGGATGAGGGCGGTCGCGATCAGGATCATGCTGTAGCCCAGGCCGTTGCCGATCCCGTCGATGAAGGACGCCATCGGGGGATGGCGCATCCCGTAGCCCTCGGCGCGGCCCAGCACGATGCAGTTCGTGATGATGAGGCCCACGAAGACCGAGAGCTGCTTGGAGATGTCGAAGAACCACGCCTTGATGGCCTGGTCCACCACGATCACCGCCGTCGAGATGATCGTCATCTGGACGATGAGCCGGATGCTGTGGGGAACGATGTTCCGGACGAAGCTGACGAGCATGCTCGAGAAGGCCGTGACGATGGTGAGCGCCACGCTCATCACGACCGCGGTCTCCATCTTCGTCGTGACGGCGAGGGCCGAGCAGATCCCCAGGATCTGCAGCATGATCGGGTTGTTGTCGACCAGGGGATCGAGCAGGATCTTCCGGTTCTCGCTCATGGCGCATCCGCCTTGATCGCCCCGTCCCGCAGGGCCTTCAGGAACCGGCCGAACCCGCGCTCCCCGAGCCAGAACTCCATCGTGTACGTCACGCCGTTGCTCGTAATCGTCGCCCCCGACAGGCCGTCCACCTGGTAGGGATCGTCCTTGGGGCTGCCGGCCGGGCCCCGCTTCACCTGGACGATCCGGGTCCTGTCCTTCTCGTCGAACGCGAGCCTTCCGACCCATCGGGCCTTCCAGCGCGGGTTGTCCACTTCGCCGCCGAGCCCGGGGGTCTCCGCGTGTTCGTAGAAGGTAATGCCGTGAATCGTGCGACCGTCGGACTTCAGCGCAAGGAAGCCGTAGAGCGTGGACCAGAGGCCCTTGCCCTCGATCGGGAGGATGACGTTCTCGACCTTCCCTTCCTTCTTCACGAAGTAGACCATGGCATAGCGAGGCACCCGCTTGATCTGGGCCCGGTTCGGAGGCGCGGGCATGCCGAGCGAAGCGTCGTCGCGGGCCTTCCGCTGGTCGTAGGAGGCAACGTCCAAAACGGCGTCCTTGGCGGCGTACTCCCCGCTCTCGAGGTTCACCAGGCGCGGGACGATGTTCTTTTCAAAGAGGTCGTTTGCCTCCAGGGCGGAGAGGCGCTTGCCCTCCCCGGAGAGCCCCGCCACCGCGAGCACGCTCTTCTGGCGGTCGACGCGCTTGTTCAACTCCTGCTGATCCTTGAAGATCACGTGCGAACCGCAGACGAGGATCGAGCAGAAGACACAGACGCCGGCCGCGAAGAGGATGGTGTAGGCCGTTCCCTCACGCTGCATGGCGGGCGGCCCTCCTTGCGATGTTCCTCCGGACGATCACGTGGTCGATCAGCGGCGAGAGGATGTTCATGAAGATGATGGCGAGCATCCAGGTCTCGGGATAGGCGGGGTTCACGCAGCGGATGAAGAGCCCGAGCGCGCCGATCATGGCGCCGTAGACCCACCGCCCGGCGTTCGTATAGGGAGCGGACACCGGATCGGTCGCCATGAAGACCATCGCAAAGGCGCATCCCCCCAGGACCCAGTGCCAGTAGAACGGAATGGCGAACATGGGATTGGACGCGGAGCCTAAGAGGTTGAAGGCGGTGGCGACGGCGGCGGATCCCAGGCAGCCGCCGAGCATGATCCGCCAGGAGCCGACGCGCGACACGATCAGGATCGCCGCTCCGACAAGGCAGCAGAGGACCGAGGTCTCCCCGAGGGAGCCCGGCTCGAACCCGAAAAAGGCGTCCGAAAGCGAGAGCCCCCCGTTCGAGAGCCCTTTCACCCCTTCGGTCAAACCCGGCATCCCGTGCTCCTTCGCCACCGCGAGCCACGTCGCGCCGCTATAGCCGTCCGCCGACGTCTTCGCGGCGATCCAGACCGCGTCGCCGGAGATCTGCGCGGGATAGGCGAAGTAGAGGAAGATTCGGCCCGTAAGCGCGGGGTTGAAAATGTTGCGGCCGGTCCCCCCGAAAACCTCCTTGCCGAAAACGACCCCGAAGGCGATCCCGAGGCCCACCTGCCAGAGCGGGATCGCGGCCGGAAGAACGAGGGGGAAGAGGGCGCTCGTGACGAAGAACCCCTCGTTGATCTCGTGCTTGCGCACGACCGCGAACAAAACCTCGAAGAATCCGCCCACGGCCAGCGTGACGATGTAGACGGGCAGGAAATAGAGCGCGCCGTGGGCGAGGCAGGCGAGGACGTCCTTCGACAGCATCGCGCCCTGCGTTCCCAGGGGATAGCCCAGGGCCTTGAAGACGTCCGTCTGCCAGTTCGCCAGCGGCGCCGCATTCGCCTCGATCGCGCGATGCGCCTGGAAGCCCGTGTTGTACATCGCCCAAAGCATGCAGGGGATGAGCGCGATCACGACGACGGTCATGAGGCGCTTCAGGTCCATCCCATCGCGGACGTGCGGGGCGCCCGACGTCGCGGTCCCCGGCGTGTAGAAGAAGGTGTCGGTCGCCTCCCAGAGGGGATGCAGGACGCGAAGCGATCCTTCGCCCTCGAAGGGCCGCCCGAGGCGGTCGAGCAGGAAGCGAAGGAGCCTCATTCCCCCTCCTCCTCGCCCTCGATCCGGTCCAGGGACTGACGCAGCCACGCCCCGAAATCCGATTTCCCCGGGCAGACGAACGAGCACAGCGCCACGTCCTCCTCGTCGAGCTCGAGGCAGCCCAGCGCCTCGGCGGTCTCGTCGTCCTTCGCGGCCAGCGATCGGAACAGGTACGTCGGGATGATGTCGAAGGGAAACACCCGCTCGTAGAGGCCGATGGGGACGATGGCCCGCGGGGCGCCGTTCGCCGACGTCGTCATGTCGAAGCGTCGCCCGGGAAAGAGCGAGGAGAAAAACAGCGGCAGGACCGAGAACGTGCGCGCCCCCGGGGCGGCCCAGCCCATGAACTTCCGCTCGCGATCCTCGCAAAGGACGCTGACCTGCAGGTGGCGCCGGCCGAGGAAGCCGGTGACGTCGCCCGAGGCCGCGCGGCCCGAGAGGACGGACCCCGAGACGACGCGGTTCTCGCCCTCTTTCAGTTCTCCGGCCAGGATGTCGTCGAGCGAGGCCCCGAGGCGCGTGCGCAACAGCCGCGGATTCTTCGCCTGCGGCCCGCCGAGAGCGACGACGCGCGCCGGATCGATCTGGCCGGTGGCGAAAAGATTGCCGATGGCGGCGACGTCCGCGGCCGACAGGTGCCAGACCGTCTTTCCCCGGCACACGGGATCGAGGATGTGGATGTGCAGCCCCGGCAGGCCCGCGGGGTGCGGCCCCGAAAACTCCTCGATCGTGATCCCCTCCGGACAGGGATCGCCCGTCTTCGAGCCGGCCTTGCGGCACAGATAGGTCTTCCCCACCGAAAGCAGCCGGATGCACGAAAGCCCCGTGCGGAAGTGCGCCTCGTCTCCCGCGAGAGCCGCGTCCACGTCGGCCCCCAGGGGATCGGTCTCGATTGCCGTCACGAAGATCGAGCGGGGAACGCTCCCAGGCTTCGGAACCCGGCCGAAGGGCCGCATCCGGAACGCCGTCCAGAGCCCCGACTCGAGCAGCAGCGCCTGGACTTCGTCGCGAGAAAGGGCGGCCGGGACCTTGCCGGTGAAGGCGGCAAAGGATTGGAACGCGTCCGGCCCCGGATTCCCGCCGCGCTCCGCCGCGTCGAGTTCGATGACGACGGACTGTAGCGCCCGCCGCTCGCCGCGATGAATCGCGACAACCTTCCCCGAGGCCGCCGCCGTGTGGCGCACGCCGGGAAGCCGCTTGTCCTCGAGCAGGACCTGCCCCCGCCGGACGGCGTCGCCGACCTGCACCCGCAACTGGGGCTTCAGCCCCGGGAAGTCGGCCGCGAGGAACGCCACGCGCCTCGGCGCCGGAGCAATCTCGACCGTCCGGCCCGGCGCGCCCGATATCGGGAGTTCCAGACCCTTTCGGATTTCGTGCAACGCCACGGGATGTTGTTTCTCGAGTTGGAACGCCCCCGGTGGCCGAAAGGAGCGGGACGCGGGATTCTTGGATTCCCGCCCCCCCCTGTCAAGGGCAGTCAGAATACCCGCGCCGGCACTCCCGCCTCCCGGCGGGCACATGCAGCGATCGCTTCCAGGCGCTCCCGCGGCACGCGCCTAAGACCCCGGTCCGGCGGGATACGGTCCAGGGTGTAGACGTGGAGCTCCGCGGGCCGGATGCGCGCAAGGCGCTCTAGCCACGGCCCGACGCAGGCATCGCTCGCGTTGTCCACGGAGCCGGTCACGAAGCAGGCCTGCGCGATGACGGGGGCGATGGAACGGAGGTCGGATTCGTAGGCGTCGAGATCCGCGGGGACGACAGGGCGGTTGATCCGATCGAAGGTCCGCTCGTCGCCCGCGTCCAGTTTCATCGCACGGATGTCCAGCCGCCGCATCGCCTCCCGGACGCCGGGGCGGGCAAGCCCCGCGCCATTCGAGAGCGCCACAACCCGCGCGGACGGGGCGAATCGTCCGCGAGCCGCGAGGATCGCATCGATGGCGGCAGCGAAGTCGGGATGCAGCGTCGGCTCGCCGTTGCCCGACAGCGTGATCGAATCGGGGGTTTTCCCCTCGCGCGCGAGCGCCGGCAGGGTTTCCTCCAGGGCCGCCCCGACCTCGGAAACGGAGGGGTGGCGCATCCGCGCCCAGGCGGCCGGATCCTTCTCGACCGTCCAGCCGCACTGGCAGTAGATGCAGTCGAAGGCGCACACCTTCGCGTTCGGGGGCAGCAGGTTCACCCCGAGCGACAGCCCGTAGCGCCGCGTCCGGATCGGCCCGTAGAGAATCCCCCCCTGCAGGCTCCAGGGCTTCAGGGTGGGATCGGGCATGGAGGGGGCATTGTAGGACGCGCGGAGCGTTCCGAAGAGGCGAGACGCGATGAATCGTCCCCGGGTCGGATAGGCTGTGGCGGGAATGGAATCGACGAACGCGGGGCCGAAGGCTCTCCGGGCGCTCCGCCTCCTCGGCTCGTTCGGCGCGAGCGCGGCGCTGCTTTCCGCGATCGCGCTCGCGATGGCCGTCGGCACGAGCGTGGAATCGAGGAGCGGCGCGGAAGCCGCGCGCGCGCTCGTCTACGGGCGGGCCTGGTTCGCCGCCCTCCTCGCCTTCCTCGCCCTTTCGATCCTCGCGGTCGCGATCCTGCGAATGCCCTGGAGGCCCCGGCACGCCGGGTTTTTGGCCGCGCATCTCGGCGTCGTCGTCCTCCTCGCGGGGGCGGCGATCGAGCGGCGCTCCGGCGAGGAGGGAACCCTGCGCCTCCGGAAAGGGGAATCAGCGGCGGCGGTCGCCGCCCACGGGCTCGACGGCCTTTCGATCGACGAGGGCGCCGGGCGCTGGAGACCCGCCGGGGACCTCCCGCCGCCGGGCGCCCTCGCGGGCCGCGGACTCGAACGCGCGCCCATCCGCTTCAAATCCGTGCCGGCGCCTCTCCCGGACGGATCCGCCGGGCCGCCCCTCCGGATCGAGATCGACGGCTTCGAGCCCTCCGCGGGCGTCCTCGAGATCGCCGAGGCCGGCGGCCCGAAGGACCCCGCCGCCGTCCGGCTCTTCGCCCACGACCCCGCCCACGGAATCTTCCGTCCGTGGCTTCTGCTGGAGGTCGGACGCCCGGGCGCGGCCCCGCCGCCGCTCTTGTTCCGTCGCGGGGTTCCGTCCGAACTCGAGCCCGCCGAGAAACCCGAGCCCGCCGGCCCCGCCCCCGAACTAGAGATCCTGCTGTTGCCCGACAACTCGCTCGGCCTCGTAGGGCGGTTCGGCGACCCCCCGATGCGCCGGCGAATCTCCCTTCGCGAGCGCGTCTCGCTCCCCGGCCGGGGCGCCTGGCTCTCTGTCGAGGAATTCCTCCCGTCGGCCGTCCTGCGCCGCTCGATCGGCCCCGTGGCGCCCGGGGAAGGGCGGCCGGCCGTGCGCGCACGCGTCTCCTCGCCTTCGGGAGAATCCGCGGAGGCCTGGATTTTCCGGGAAAGCGGCGAATCCTTCGCGTCCGATCCCTCGGGCGGGATCGAGCCCGCCGAAATCCGTCTCGGCTCCCGAACGATCCGCCTGCTCTACGGGGACGCCCGGATCCCGCTCGGCTTCGAGGTCAAAGCCCTCGGCTGGCTGACGCCCTTCTACCCCGGCTCCATGTCGAGCGCGGCGTTCGAAACCGATATCGAAGCCCGCGCCCCGAGCGACGCAGGCATCGTCCGGGAGACGATCCGGATGAACCGTCCGCTGCGCCGCCTCGGATGGAACGTCTCCCAATCCTCCTTCGAGCCCTTCCCGTCCGAGGGCGCGCCCGTCGCCACGGTCCTCTCCGCCCGCCGCGACCCCGGGATCGACTGGAAGTTCGCGGGCTCGCTTTTGATGATCCTGGGGATGGCCCTGGTCTTCGCGTTTCCGGACCGTCGAACGCCGGCCGGGACGCCGGCGCCGGACGGGCGCCCTGCCGCCGGACCCGGCGCCCTCGCGACGGCCATCCTGCTCGGCCTCGCCGCGTTACTCGCCGCCGTCCCGGCCGGCGGGCCTCCGAGCGGCGATCCCCTCGCCGAGCTTCGGCGGATCCCGATCCTCTCGGGCGGCCGCGCCAAACCCCTCGAGGCCCACGCCCGTGAATGGATCGCGCGCTCCCGGCCCCCGGCGGGGACGCCCTCCGATCCGGTCGAGGCGTTCCTCCAATGGACGCTGGAGCCCCACGCGGCCGGCGCACGGCCGCCGTTCCCCGCCGTGCCGCACGCGCCCGGCCCGGACGGAACCTGCTCCGTCTGCCGACGGCTGCTGCCGGAACTCGACGAGGGCGCCCTGGAGGCAGCCTCGAGCCGCTGGTTCGATCCGGCGGACCCGCCGGACGGGCCCCTCCTCGAAGCCCACCTCCCCGCCGGCCGCCTGGCCGCCCTGCGCGGCTCCCTCGAACGCCTCCAAACGGCCCTGCGGGAGCGCGGCGATCCCGCCGGCGCCTGCACGGCCCTGAAATCGTCCCTCGAGGCGATCGGGTACCCGGCGCATCTCGTCGACACCCGCCGGCTGGATCTCGAGGTCCGCTACCTTCGGCTGCACCCCTTCCGCTGGGCCTGGACCGCCGCCGCACTCGGCGCGCTGCTGCTCGCCATCCCCCGGCGGCCCGCCGCCGCCGCCGGCATCCTGGCCCTCGCCGCCTCCCTCGCCTTCGCAGGCCTCGGCTTCGCCCTCCGCACGATCCTCTCCGGGCGCGCCCCCGTCACGAACATGTACGAGTCCGTCGTCTGGGCCGGGGCGGCGGCGCTTCTCTTCGGCCTCGCGTTTGGAGCCGCCCGCCGCCGGATCGCGCCTATGTTCGCCGGGGCCGTCGCCGCGGCGGCGACGCTGGCCCTCGCGGACGCCTCCCCCGCCATCCTCGATCCCTCGATCCGGCCGCTCACCGCCATCCTGCGATCCAACTTCTGGCTCACCGTCCACGTCGTCACGATCATGCTCGCCTACGCGGTTTTCATGGTCGCCCTCGTCGCCGGGCACCGAACGCTCCTCACCCTGCGGCGCCGCCCCGCGGATGCCTCCGCGATTTCCGAGGGCGCGGATCTTTTGCACCGACTGCTGCTGCTCGGGGTCCTCCTCCTCGCCGCCGGAACGCTCCTCGGGGCCGCCTGGGGCTACGTCGCCTGGGGCCGCTTCTGGGGCTGGGACCCCAAGGAAAACTGGGCCGCCATCACGCTGCTCGTCTACCTCGTCCCCCTGCACGCGCGGCGCGCCGGCCTTCTCAGCCCCTTCGGCCTCGCCGTCGCCTCGATCGCGTGCTTCCAGGCGCTCGTCATGGCCTGGTACGGCGTGAACTTCGTCCTCGGCCGAGGCCTGCACGCCTACGGCTTCGCGGCCGGCGGCCATCTCGCCGTCGGCGCCTTCGTCCTCGTCGAAGCCGCCGTCCTCGTCACGGCGTTCCTAGAGCGCCGGCAAGCGTCCTGCGGTGGGGCACGCAGGGACGAATAATCACTGAATCTTTTCGTCGGGGGAATAACCCGAGCGCGGGCGCGGGGCGGGGGCTCGGCTCTTGCTCCCGGTCTCCGCACGGTCCACGGAAGGTAGACAAATTCATGGCGTTG
>CAYHQZ010000102.1:0-14132 GCA_964358555.1 uncultured Planctomycetia bacterium | reverse complement strand
ATTATGATGGCGATGTGCCGCGGCATCTTCTCCGGTGGAAGGGCGCGGATGGCCTCGCTTGCATCCGGCGTCGCCGGGGGCTTCGCGGTCGGAGGCATGAACGCTACCGGAAGATGATCTGGGCGCGGTCGCGGCCGACGGAGACCATCCGGACGGGACAATCGGCTGCCTCCTCCAGGAACCGGATGTAGCGGCGGGCCGCGGCCGGGAGGTCGCGGAACCGGGAGACGCCGCGCAGCGCCGTTCCCCATCCGGGCAGGCGTTCGTAGATGGGCCGGACCCGGGCCAGGGCGTCCACATCGGCCGGGATCGTGTCGATCCGGCGGCCGTCGAGCCGATAGCCGACGCAGATATGGATCGGGTCGATGGCGTCGAGGACGTCGATCTTCGTGATGGCGAGGGCGTTCACCCCGCCGATCCGGATGGCGTAGCGGGCGGCCACGGCGTCGAACCAGCCGCAACGGCGCGGCCGGCCCGTCGTGGCCCCGAATTCGTGGCCCACGTCGCGGATCCGGTCCCCGAGCGCGCCCGGGATCTCGGTCGGGAAGGGCCCCGCGCCGACGCGCGTGCAATAGGCTTTCGCGACGCCGAGGATCGTCCGGATCGCGGAGGCGGGGATCCCCGCCCCGACGGGACCGCCGAGGCTCGAGGAGGACGTCACGAACGGATACGTTCCGTGGTCGAGATCGAGCAGGATGCCCTGCGCGCCCTCGAGCAGGATCCTTTGGCCTTGGCGCACTGCGTCCTGGAGGATGGCGGAGGTGTCCCGGACGAAGGGGCGGATCCGTTTCGCCATGGCGTTGAGATTCCGGGTCAAGGCGGCGGCGGACGGGAGGGCGATGCCGGTTCCGGAGAGGAGACGCCGTTTTTCGGCCAGGCTCGCGCGGAGGCGTTCCCGCAGGGCGCGGGGATTCCAGAGGTCCACGATC
Source organism: uncultured Planctomycetia bacterium (assembly GCA_964358555.1). Lineage (GTDB taxonomy): Bacteria > Planctomycetota > CAYHQZ01 > CAYHQZ01 > CAYHQZ01 > CAYHQZ01. Next base: position 13,203 of record CAYHQZ010000102.1, on the reverse strand, counting down.
CGGATGCCGAGGCGGGAGGCCTTGTCGGCGTAGGCGGGTCCGATTCCGCGACCGGTCGTGCCGATCCGGGCGCTTTTGGCCGCCTTCTCGCGCGCGACGTCGAGGGCTTTGTGGAAGGGCAGGACCAGGTGCGCGCGATCGGAGATGAACAGCCGGCCCTTGCACGAGATCCCGCGCCGGCGGAGGGCGTCGATTTCCGACAGAAGCGTCTCGGGGTCCACGACGACGCCGTTGCCGATGACGCATCTCTTCCCGGGCCAAAGGATTCCCGAAGGCAGGAGGTGCAGCACGAATTCCTTCGGGCCCACGACGACCGTGTGGCCGGCGTTGGCCCCGCCCTGGTAGCGGACGATGACATCGTGCTCGCGGGTGAGGAGATCGACGATCTTCCCCTTCCCTTCGTCACCCCACTGGACGCCGACGACGCATTGGACTGGCATGGCTTTCTCGGGCGGGCAGTGTAGCGCAACAGGGGCGGGCGTGGAGGGGCGCGCCCGCTAGACTGTTTGCATGAGCACGCCCGAAAAAAACATTACCTGCCTGAATCTTTCGCTTCCCCCCGTTCCGATCTCCGCCGGGTCCTATGTTCCGGTCCACCGCGCGGGGGATCTCCTGTTCGTGAGCGGCCAGATCGCGCGGCGCGAAGGGAAGGTGCTCCACCCCGGCCGGGTGGGGGAGAGCGTCTCGATCGAGCAGGCCCGCGAGGCCGCCCGCCAGTGCGCCCTTCAGGTCCTCGCGATCCTGCGATCGGAGATCGGGACCCTCGACCGGATCGGCTCGATTGTCCGCGTCGAGGGGTTCGTGGCCGCCTCGCCCCTGTTTCTCGATCATCCCAAGGTTCTCGATGCCGCCTCCGATATTTTTTCGGCGGTCTTTGGGGATCGGGGCCGCCACGCCCGGTTCGCCGTGGGCGCGCCGAGTCTGCCGCTGGGCGCATGCGTCGAGATCGCAGTCATTGCCAAAGTCGCGGCTGATTGACTGCCATTATGGCAAGGAATGCGGGAAGGGTTGAAGGGGTGGTGGGGTATCCGGCCTCCTTTTCGAGAGGCATGGAGTTTGCTATCTTCTCTACTTCATGATCCTTATGATCCTTTCCGAAAGGACGAAGTGAGACGAAATGCCCGCGAAGATGATTTGCTACGATGCTGATGCCCGTGCGCGCCTATTGGTCGGCGTCCGGAAATTGGCGCGCGCCGTGAAGTCGACCCTCGGACCGAAGGGCCGGACCGTGGCCCTCGACAAAGGCTGGGGCTCGCCCACGCTTACGAAGGACGGCGTTTCGGTCGCTGAGGATATCGATCTGACGGATCGATTCGAGAATCTCGGGGCCCAGCTGCTCAAGGAGGCATCGAAGAAGACCTCCGACGTCGCAGGCGACGGCACGACGACGGCGACGGTCCTGGCCGAGGCAATTTTCTCCGAGGGGCTGAAGGCGCAGTCTTCGGGCGCCAATCCCATGGCCGTCGCCGCAGGGCTCCAGTCGGCCTGCGATGCCGTGGAGGCGGCGCTCAAGGCCCAGGGCCACTCCGTCCAGGGCCGGGGCGATATCGAGCACGTCGCCAGGATCGCGTCGAACGGAGACGCGGAGGTCGGGAAGATGCTCGCCGAGGCGATGGAGAAGGCGGGCAAGGACGGCGTCATCACGGTGGAGGAGGGCCGGGGCCTCAAGATGGAACTCGATGTCGTCGAAGGGATGGAATTCGACCGCGGCTTTATCTCCCCGAACTTTGTCACGAATCCCGATCGGATGGAGGCGATTCTCGAGAACGCTCTCGTGCTCATCCACGAGGACAAGATTTCGAATCTCCGGGCTTTCGTCCCCTTCCTCGAGAAGGTCCTCGCCGAGGGCAAGCCCCTGCTCGTCATCGCGGAGGACGTCGAGAGCGATGCCCTCGCGACCCTCGTGGTCAACCGGCTGAAGGGAACGCTCGCCTGCGCGGCGGTGAAGGCCCCGGGATACGGCGATCGGCGGAAGGCCATACTCGAGGACATCGCGATCCTCACGGGCGGCAAGGTCCTCTACAAGGACCTCGGCGAGAGCCTGGAGAAGTGGCCGCTCAAAAACCTCGGACGCGCGCGCAAGATCATCGTGGCGGCCGAGCGGACCGTCCTCGTGAAGGGCGCAGGCGTTGCGTCCGATCTCCAGGCCCGGATCGGCCAGATCCGGCGCGAGATCGAGGACACGGATTCCGATTATGACCGCGAAAAACTCCAGGAGCGCCTCGCGAAGCTCGCCGGCGGCGTCGCCCAGATCCGCGTGGGTGCTGCTTCCGAGGTCGAGTTGAAGGAGCGCAAGGCCCGCGTCGAAGACGCCCTCCATGCGACCCGCGCGGCGGTCGAGGAGGGTGTGGTCCCGGGCGGCGGCGTGGCCCTGCTGCGCGCGGAAGCCGCTCTCGACGCCCTGAAGGAGCCCGGCGACCGCGCCATCGGCGTCCGGATCCTCAAGATCGCCCTCTCGGCGCCGCTGCGCCAGATCGCGGAGAATGCGGGCAAGCGCGGCCCCCTCGTCGCGGAGAAGGTCCGGGCGGGCAAAGGCGCGTTCGGTTATAACGCCCAGACGGACGTCTTCGAGGACCTCGTCGCGGCGGGCGTTATCGATCCGCTCAAGGTGGTGCGGCTCGCCCTGCGGAACGCCGTCAGCGTGGCCGCGATGCTTTTGACGGCCGACGCCCTCGTCGTGGAACGGTCCCGGGAGGATTCGGAGGGCGAAGGGCCGCCCGAGGGAGGCCCTGGGCATGACTTCGGCGGAGCCGGCGGGGATTTCGGCGGCGGCGACATGAACATGGACTTCTAGCCAAAAGGAGATGAACGAATGAACATTCGACCCTTGGATGACCGCGTCGTGCTGGAGCCGATCGAGCAGGAAGACAGGACTTCGGGCGGGATCGTGCTGCCCGAGACCGCGAAGGAGAAGCCCCAGCGGGGGCGGATCCTGGCCGTCGGCCCGGGCCGGCTCCTCGAGAGCGGCGAGCGCGTTTCGGCAGCCGTGAAGAAGGGGGACGAGGTCCTCTACGGCAAGTATTCCGGCCACGAAGTCAAGATCGACGGCAAGGACCACGTGATCCTCAAGGAGAGCGAGATCCTCGCCCGGATCGAGCGCTAACGGCGACGCCATGCCCAAGCAGATCCTCTACGGAGACGACGCACGCCGGCAGGTCCTGGAGGGCGTCTCGATGCTCGCCCGTTCCGTCGGGTCCACCCTCGGCCCCGCGGGCCGGCTCGTGATCATGGAGAAGCCCGCCGCCGCGCCTGTCGCGACGAAGGACGGCGTGACGGTCGGCAAGGAGGTCGAGCTCCCGGGAATCTTCGGGAACATGGGGGTCCGCCTTGTCCGCGAGGCCGCCCAGAAGACTTCCGAGCAGGCCGGCGACGGGACGACCACGGCGACGGTCCTCGCCGAGGCGATCCTGCGGGAGGGGATGCGACGCATTTCGGGCGGGGCCAATCCCGTCGAGGTCCAGCGGGGAATCGAGAAAGGCGTGTCGGCCGCGGTCGCCGACTTAGCCGCCCGCGCCCGCCCCGTGCGCGGCAAGGACGAGGTCGCCCGTGTCGCGGCTGTCGCCGCCAACCATGACGCCGAGATCGGCCGGTTCCTTTCGGACGCCTTCGAGCGCGTCGGGAAGGACGGCGCGATCACCGTCGAATCCGGGACGTCGATCGAGACCACCCTCGAATACGTCGAGGGCCTCCAGTTCGACAAGGGCTATGTTTCCCCGTATTTCGTGACCGACGTGAAGCGGATGGAGGCGGTCCTCGAGGACCCCTGGATCCTCTTCTTCGAGAAGAAGATCTCGTCGGCGCGCGACATGATCTTCCTGCTGGAGCGGGTCGCCCAGACCGGCCGGCCCATCGTGCTCATCGCCGAGGAGATCGAGGGCGAGGCGCTGGCGCTGCTCGTCGTGAACAAGATTCGCGGAGTGCTCGCGTCCGTTGCCGTGAAAGCCCCCGGGTTCGGGGATCGCCGCCGATCGATGCTCGAAGACATGGCGATCCTGACGGGCGGCCGGCTTGTTTCCGAGGACACGGGCTTGAAGCTCGAACGCCTGGGGACCGAGGTTCTCGGCCGCGCGAAGAAGGTCATCGTCTCGAAGGAGACGACGACGATCGTCGGCGGGGCGGGCGAGGCGAAGGACGTTCAGGCCCGGATCTCCCAGATGGAGCGTCAGGTCCGGGAGACCACGTCCGAGTACGATCGCGAGAAGCTCCAGGAGCGGGTCCAGAAGCTCAAGGGCGGCGTCGCGATCATCCGGATCGGGGCTGCGACGGAACCGGCCATGAACGAGCGCAAGGCCAGGCTCGACGACGCCCTCCGCGCCACGCGGGCGGCCCTCGAAGAGGGGATCGTCCCGGGCGGCGGCGTCGCGCTGCTGCGAGCGATTCCGGCGGTCCGGCGGTCCGCAAGCGAGTTGTCGGGTGACGAGCGGGTCGGTGCGGAGGTCCTGGCGAAGGCCCTCGAGCATCCGCTTTTCCTCATCGCCGCGAACGCGGGACAGGACGGGGACGTGGTCGTGGGCCGCGTCCTGGAGACCAAGGGGAACGTCGGCTATGAGGCGATTGGCGGGACCATCGTGGATCTTGTCGAGGCTGGCGTCATCGATCCGCTGAAGGTCGTCCGGGTCGCCCTCGAAAACGCCGCCTCCGTTGCGGGGACGCTGCTGACCGCGGACGCCTTCGTGGCGGACCTTCCCGGGAAGAAGCCCGCCGCGACCGGAGCCGTTGCCTGAGCGTGAAGGACTACTACGAAGTCCTCGGGGTCGAGAAGACTGCGTCCGAGGAGGACATCAAAAAGGCCTTCCGGAAGCTCGCCGTCAAGTACCATCCCGATCGGAATCCCGACAACCGGAAGGAGTCCGAGGAGAAATTCAAGGAGATCGCGGGCGCCTACGAGATCCTCTCCGATGCGGACAAGCGCAAGCGCTACGACCAGTTCGGTCACGAGGGTCTCCAGGGGACCCCGACCCGCGGATTCCGGGACGTCGACGACATCATCGATACGTTCGGCGATCTCTTCGGGCGCGGGATGTTCGACGATCTCTTTGGGCCGATGGCGGGGCGGGGCCGCAGCCGAAAGGCAGCGGGTCCTGCGGGCGCCCGGAAGGGGCGCGACCTCCGGATCGTCATTCCGTTGACGCTCGAGGAGATCGCGAACGGCTGCGACAAGCCGATCGAACTTACCCGGCCCGCCCCCTGCGACGCCTGCAAGGGGACGGGGTGCCGGGCGGGCACGCAGCCGGCGACCTGCTCCGGGTGCCGGGGCAGCGGGGTCATCCAGCAGAACCAGGGTTTCTTCAGCCTCCGGACGACCTGCCCGAAATGCGGGGGGGAGGGCCAGCAGATTGGAAGTCCCTGCCCCGCCTGCCGGGGCGAGCGGCGGACCTTGATCCGCCGGAACCTCCGGATCTCCTTCCCTTCGGGCGCCGACAGCATCCGGATTCCAGAGGAAGGCGAGCCCGGGGCGCAGGGGGGGGCGCCGGGCGATCTGTTGTGTCTCGTCGAGGCGAAACCCCATCCCGTTTTTGAGCGCGATGGAAGCGATCTCCTCTTTGTTCATTCCGTCCCGTATCCGATCCTCGTCCTCGGTGGAAAGGTGGAGATTCAGGGACTTCGGCAGCGGATCGAGGTGGACATCCCGCGGGGGATTCAGCCGGGCCAGGTCGTCCGGATCGCGGGACAAGGGCTGCCGAACGCCGCCGGTTTCAAGGGGGATCTCATGATGCGCGTGTCCGTGCAGATTCCAAGGAAGGTCGGTGCCCGCGAGGAGGAGTTGCTCCGGGAACTGGCGAAGGCGATGGGGCAGGGTGGACCTCCGCCGAAAAAGGGCTTTTTCGAGCGCTTTGCTGGGGGATAGCCGATGGCCAACGAAAATCTCGATCCGGAAATCGTCATCCCGAAAACGCCGGGCGCGGAGAAGCGGCCGGCGGAATCCGCCGCCGCCCCGCTGCCTTCCCAGGCGCCTCCTCCTCCCGTTTCGCCCGCACAGTCCCCGTCTCCTTCGCCGTCGGCCCCGCCCCCTCCTCCGAAGGGCGCGCCATCGCATGCGCATCATTCCCATTCCCACCCGCACCCTCATCCCCACGCCCCGCACCCGCACAAGGCCGACACCCTTCCCGCCGAGGAGATCGAGGGCCTCCGGAAGAAGGCCGCAGAGCGCGACGAACTCCACGATGGCTATCTTCGGAAGGCCGCCGAGTTTGAGAACTATCGAAAGCGCGTGACGAAGGAGATGGCGGCGTTGCGTTCGTCCGCGGCGGCCGACGCCCTCAAGGGCCTCTTTCCGGTGCTGGACAACTTCCGCCGCGCACTCGCCTCGGCCGAGAGCACGCGGGACTTCGATCGCCTCTTCGAGGGCGTCCGGATGATCGAGTCCTCGTTCTTGATTCTCCTGAGGCAGCAAGGCGTGTCGGAGGTCGGCGCGATCGGGGAAACGTTCGACGCCGCCTTCCATGAGGCGGTCTGCCAGGAGGAAACGGACCGGGCGCCGGACGGGACGATCCTGGACGTCCTGGAACGCGGCTGGCGCCTGGGGGAGCGCCTGCTCAAGCCGGCGAGGGTCCGGCTTGCGAAAAAGCCCGCCGCCCCGCCTCCGCCGGTCCCGGCGCCGTGAACCCGTCCGACGGGCGATCTTTACCCGCCCCGATCTCCCCCGTATCCTTCGGGATAGGAACGAAACCGGAGGGTCTCGCATGAGCAACGTTCTCACGGCCGGGACGGATCGGTTCGGCGCTTGGCTTCACATTTTCCGGGGGCTGTGGCTCTCCATCGACGTCAGCAAGGTGTTCCTGGGATCCCTCGGGGTCGCGTTGAGCCTCGGATGGATCTGGCTGCTCGCCCATGTCAGCGGCTACGGTCGCGCGCTGGCGTTCTGGGACGGCCTGGTCAGCGTGCCGGGTCCGGTGGAGTTGCTCCAGTTGTTCGGCATGACCCTGGTGGATTGGATCCGGGACCTCCGATCCGGCGCCATTCCGTTCCTCAAGGCCCTCCTCGTCTCGAGCGTCGTTTCCCTGGGGCTTCTCGCGATTTGGTCGCTGTTCGGGGGGGCCATCTGCCGGATGGCGGCCGTCGAGTTCGCTCGCGGGGAGCCCATTCCCCAGGGGCGGGCGCTCCGATTCGCCCGAAGGCGTTGGCTTTCCTGCTTCGCGGGGCCGTTCGTTCCGGTCGCCGCGTTCCTCCTGATCGCGCTGCTCGGCGTCGCGGCGGGATTCGCGGGGAACATTCCGGGAGCGGGGCCCTTCCTCGTCGCCGCCTGGGCTCCGATCGGGCTCGTCCTCGGGCTGCTGGCGGCCTTCCTGGCCGCGGGACTCGCCTTCGGTTTCTATCTGATGATCCCCGCGGTTTTCGTCGAAGGCCGGGACGTTTTCGACTCGATCCAGTCCCTGCACTACGTCTATGAGCGGCCCTGGCTCTACGTCGTCAGCCGGGCGATCCTGTTCGTCTACGGCGTCGTGTCCGTCCTCGTCGTCGTGTCGCTCGCGCTGTTCGGGGCGGAATTGGCGATCCTGTTCTGCCGGGGGGGCGACATTCAGTCTCCCGACATCCCGGGGCTATTGCACCACGCCCCCGCGTTCCTGGGGGGGGTTTTGAAAGAGGCGCCGCAGGGATTTCCCGCGGAGGCGGCCGCCGTGGCCGTCGGCGTGATCCTTTGGGCCTTCGTGATCGCCCTTGCCGGATTCGCTGCCGCCTATGCCTTCTGCGTAAGGACCGTTCTTTACTTTGTGATCCGGAGGTTGAGCAGCGCCGAGGTGCCGTTCTCCGAAATCTATATCGAGGAGGAGGCGCACCCGGCGCCTCCCCCGGTTCCGACCGCGCCGGGCACCGAATCCCCCGTCGTCCCCCCGTTGCCGTCCCCCCCTTCGCTGTCTCTTCCCGACGGCACGTAGGAGATTTCCATGACGAAAGTGGCCTGGACGGTCCGTGGACTTTCGGAACGGCTCGGCATTCCCTTCACGGGCGACGGGGATCGTCCGGTCGCGCGCGCCATGCCGGCCGATCTTGCGGGTCCTGGGGATCTCGCCTTTATCGAGAAGTTCGACGCTTCGACCCGCGTGCCGGACGCGGCGTGCGTCGTGGTCCCTCCGGGCGCGCCGGAACTGGGGATCCCCACGCTGCGCGCCCCGATTCCGCGGGCCGCGTTCTTCCAGGCCGTGTCGCTGCTCTATCCGGCCCGGCGCCCCGCGGCCGGGATCCACCCGACGGCCGTCGTCGCCCCGGACGCGTCCGTGGACGCCTCCGCCTCCGTTGGCCCGCATGCCGTGGTCGAGAGCGGCGCCTCGGTAGGCCCCGGGAGTGTCGTCTCGGCCCTCGGTTACGTCGGATTCGACTCTCGGATCGGACGCGACTGCATGCTGCACCCCCGCGTGGTCCTCTACGACGGCGTGACCATCGGGAATCGGGTGATCCTCCACGCGGGCGTCGTCGTCGGCTCCGACGGCTTCGGCTACTTTCCGTTCAACGGCCGGCACGTGAAGATTCCCCAGGTTGGGGGCGTCCGGATCGGCGATGACGTCGAGATCGGCGCGAACGCCTGCATCGATCGCGCGACCCTCGCCGAGACCGTCATCGGGGACGGGACCAAGATCGACAACCTGGTGCAGATTGCACACAACGTCCAGCTCGGAAGCCACGTTATCCTCGCGGCGCAGGTTGGAATCGCCGGAAGCACCAAGGTCGGGGACGGCTCGATGCTCCTCGGGCAGTCGGGCGTCCGGGACCATGTCACCCTCGGGCCGGGGGTGATCGTGGGCGCGCAATCGGGCGTGGGCGAGGACGCGCCCGCCGGGGCGCGGCTTTTCGGAAGCCCCGCAAAGGATCACATGCTTCACAAGCGGGAACTCGCCGCCCTCGCGAGACTGCCGGATCTCTTGCGGGAAATCCGGGGGCTCCTCCGGGGCCGATCCGGGAATTGACCAGGCATGTCCGTGGACGCCGCGCCGCCGACCCCGCCGACGGTCGACGGCTTTGGATTTCTCCGGCGCCTTCTGACGTATCTGCGCGCGCTCCGGACCTACCCGGCAGGCCACATCCAGATTGATCGGGCCTTCGAGGGATGGGACGGCGTGTTCCGCCGCTTCCTCGCCATCCGGGACCCCCTCGAGATCGCGACGGAAAAGGACCGCGTCTTCGTGCAGGGGGTGGCCGTGCAGACGGACGATCCCGTCGTGGGGAGGTTTCGCGAGGGGCTCCGGCAGCGAGGCATCCGGGCGGTGCGTTTTCGGGCCGGTTGCGCGCGGGAGGCGATGCAGGCCTTCGCGGAGGCCTTGAGCACCGATCCGCGGGGCGGCACGGCCGAGATCCTGCGCAAGCTCCATGATCGTCGGCCGCTGGGATTGGACGTGGACGAACTCGTCTACCACACCGGCGCCGCGGGACCGGCCCTCGAGGAGGCCCCCGCGGCCGGCGGGGACGCCGACTTCTTCGACACCGCACCGTCGCCCGGCGCAGGCTCGGAACCGGCGGGCTCCCTGCTTCAGGACCCGGAGGTCCAGGGGCAGATCGAGGAAGCCCGTCGCCGCTTGCAGTCCAAGGCAGGACCCTCGGAGCCCGGCGGGATGGTCGATGCGCTGCCGCTCCTGCTGGCGGACATTCGCGAGGCCCTCATCGAGGATGGGGTCTACAGCGAATCGGAGGTCCGGCGGGTCCTTCTGGGAACGTTGCGCCGGCTCGGGCTCGGCGAGAGGTCGGCGGACCTGCAGGACTGGGTCAAGACGGCGCCGGACCCCGTGGCCGTGACGCTGACCGAGGGGCTTGAAAGCCTCGAGCAGCTGACGGAGCGCGACCGGCACGAGATCCTCCGCAACCTCCTTTCGACCGAAGGCACGACGGCGTTTGAACGGGTCCGCAAGGAGATCGAATCTTTCCGGCCGGAGCCCGATTTTGTCGAGGTTCTCCTCGAAATCTGGATCCCGGAGGCGAAGGACAACATCCGCCAGTTCCTCGGGGAGCGTCTCCGGGAGGAACTTGAGGCGGCCCTCGGACGCGGCGATGCGCAGGTCGCTTGGGGTGCCTGGCGCTGGGTGTTCCTGGACCCGGCGTTCAAGGGCGAGGTCGGGACGCGCCTCCGGGCGGCCCTCGACGGCATCCCGACGGATCGATGGACCGAAGTTGCGATCCATGGCGTCCGGCCCGACGTCCGGGAGGATGTCCGTGCGTTCTGCGCCTTCATCGAATTCCAGGGGCTTCCGTCCGTCGCTTCCCTGATGGAACTCTATCTGCGTCTCGAAGACCCGGTTCTTTCGGGCTTGCTTGCAAAGGGTCTCGCCGTGCTCGGTCCGTCCGTGCTTTTCCTGGTCGAGTCCCTTCCCGCCCTGGTCGAGCGCGGCCGCGGCGAGCCCCTCCTTCGGCTGCTGGGCGCGTTCGACGGGGAAGAGGCGGAGCGGTTCTACGTTCGCCTTCTGCGGAAGTCATCGGGACCGGAGCGGGAGCGGATCTATCGCGCCCTGGCGAATCGCAAGGACGTCCTGGGGACGCGCCTGCTTGTCCACGGACTGCAGGAGACGGGCGCGATGCGGCGCCAGATCATCGAGTTGTTCGGGGAGGTGGGGAACCGGGAGGCGGTTCAGCACCTCTGCAACATCGCGGGACGGCGGAAGGCGTTCCACCGGAACTACGAGGACCGGATTGCGGCCATCCAGGCCCTCGAGCGGATCGGCGATCCGGCGGCCGTTCCGGTCCTCTCGAAGATCGAGTCGAGCCGGGTCGGATTCTGGTTCGGGGAGGAGGCGCGGGTGCAATCCTGGGCCTCCTTCGCCTTGAGGAAGATCCAGCGCAAGGAGGCCCCATGAGCGACGAGTCGCCCGTCCCCGGCGGTGACGCTCTCGCGGCCGCCTTCCTCGGCGCCGTCACGGAGGGGATGGTCTACTCTTCGAAACATCCCCGTGCGGTCGCTGCCGCCGACCGCCTCGTGGACTGCGTCTCCCGGATGGGGGGGCAGGCCGTTCTCTACCTGGACGAGGACCAGGTTGTCTTCGATCGCCATCCGCTTCCGGAGATTTCCACCCCATCCCGCCGGACGATCGTGCTGCTGCAGGCACGGGGGCTGGGCGGGGTGGGGTTCCGTCCGGGGCTCGATCGCGAGGAGGTGCTTGCGCTTCTGGATGCGTTGTCCGATCCGGCCGCCGCCCGCGGCGGGCTCGAGGCCCTTCGGGAGCGGATCGGCCTCGCCGGGCGGCTCGAGCTTCATCCTGTCGGTGTCCTCCACGAGGGGCCCGGGAGCGGGGCGGTCCCGAAAGCGGAGCCGGGGCTGCTTGTCTGCCGCCGGATCTACGAGAATGCCCTCGGGATCGTCCGCCACCTCCTCGACGATGTCCGACGAACCGGCCGGGTGGACACGAAGCGGACCCATGCGATCGTTTCCTCGATTGCGGAATCGGTCCTCCGCGACCGGAATTCCTGGGTCACGCTCACGTCGCTTCGCGAGTACGACGAATACACCTACACGCATTGCGTGAACGTATGCGCGTTCGGGATTGCGCTGGCGGAGCAGTTCACCCGGCGATTCGAGATCCTTGTGGAATTTGGCCAGGCATGCCTCCTCCACGACATCGGCAAGATCCTCGTTCCCCGGGAGATCGTCACGAGCGTCGGATTCCTCACGACCGAGCAGCGCGAGGCGATGAAGGCGCATCCCGTTCTCGGCGCGAAGGTCCTGCTCTCGACGGAGGGGGTCTCGCGCCTTTCGGTCGTGGCGGCCTTCGGGCACCACCTGAAGCACAACCGGATGGGCTATCCGGCGCTTCGGGGGCACCTTCGCCCGAATCCCTTCACGGCGATCCTGCACGTCGTTGACGTGTTCGACGCCCTCACGACGAACCGCGGCTACCGGGAGTCCTGGGATACCTACAAGGCGGTGGCTTTCATGCTTCGAGGTTCGGGGACCGAGTTCGACCCCGGGGTTCTGCGCGCATTCACGCAGCTTGTCGGGATCTATCCGGTGGGGACATTCGTGGAACTCGACGGGAGGGAGATCGCCCAGGTGATCAAGGTGCATTCGGATGCGGTTCTGCGCCCGCGGGTCCGGATCCTGCTCGAGTCCGATCGGAGCCGCGCCAATCCGGTTCGGGAAATCGAGTTGCGGGAGCGGGACGCCGAAGGAAAATCTATCCGGCACATCGACCGCCCTCTATCGCACGAGGAGATCACTTCCCTAGGAATCCTGCTGTCAGGCTGACATTCGACGGGTCATTGGGGGCCAGAAGACTGCCGATGTGGCACCTTCGTCTTGAGCCCCCGTCTCGGCGCGTTGTAACTCATTTGATGATAATGGGATGCGCTATGTCCGGAGAGGGTATCCGACGGCACAGAAGTTGCCTCAATACGGAAGTAGTAACTCCAATGCCGACTTACGAATATCGTTGCATCACGAAGAAACACCGCTTCGAGCGGTTCCAGAGAATCACGGAAGCGGCCATCCGGAAATGCCCCGTCTGCGGCGGGAAGGCAGAGCGGCTGATTTCCGGAGGGGCCGGACTCTTGTTCAAAGGCAGCGGTTTCCATTCGACCGACTATCGAAGCGCCGACTATCGCCGGAAAGCGAAGTCCGAGTGCGAGATGGCGAAATCGAAGCCTGTGGCCTGCGCCGCCGGGGCCTGTGACAAGGCCTGCGGAGGTCCGTCTTGAGGTATCCGTTCAAGTCCTGAAAGGGGGAATTACCGGATGGCTGCGAAGAAAATCGTGTTCGAACAGGAGGCCCGTGAGTCGATCCGTCTCGGGGTCCGGAAGTTGACGAAGGCGGTGGCGATCACGCTCGGCCCGCGCGGACGGAACGTGATCATCGAGAAATCCTACGGCGCTCCGACCGTCACCAAGGACGGCGTTACGGTCGCCAAGGAAATCGAGCTCGAGGACAAGCTCGAGAACATGGGCGCCCGGATGGTCCGCGAGGTCGCATCCAAGACCTCCGATGACGCGGGCGACGGGACGACCACCGCGACAGTCCTCGCCGAGGCCATCTACGTCGAGGGCCTGAAGAACGTCGCTGCCGGCGCCAACCCCCTGTCCATCAAACGCGGCATCGACAAGGCGGTCGAGGCCGTCGTCGAGAAGCTCAAGTCGATGAGCAAGAAGGTGAAGGGCCAGGAGGACATCGCCCAGGTCGGCACGATTGCCGCCAACAACGACGCCACGATCGGGAAGCTCATCGCCGAGGCGATGGAGAAGGTCGGCAAGGATGGCGTCATCACCGTGGAGGAGGGCAAGAGCCTGAACTCC
>CAYHQZ010000101.1:0-14197 GCA_964358555.1 uncultured Planctomycetia bacterium | reverse complement strand
GGTCCACGGCATGTAGACGAATTCATGGCGTTGGACCGTGCTCCGACAGGTCGCTGCGATCCGACCCCCGCCCCGAGCCTAGGAGCCCGCGCCCCGAGCCGAGCCGAGCGCGAATGATATCTGACGAAGATCTGGCCGCCGCTCTCGCCCGTTTCCGCGGCGTCCGGCGGCGGCTCGAGCGCGTGGGCGCCGCGCGGGGCGTCGTCGTCTTCGACGATTTCGCCCATAACGGCCAGAAGATCGCGGCGGCGCTCGCGGCGCTGAAGCCCCTGGGCCGGCGGCTCTTCGCCGTCTTCCAGCCCCACGGCTTCGGACCTGCGCGCGCGTTCGGCCGCGACTGGGCCGCCGCGTTCGCCAGCGCTCTCGGCCCCAAGGACCGCGTCTTCCTTCTTCCCATCTTCGACGCCGGCGGCACCGCGGACCGATCCGTCTCGTCCGACGACCTCCTCCCCCTCTTCCGCCGCAAGCGCATCGCCGCCGCCGTCGTCCCCCGCGCGAGCGCCCCCGCCGCCCTCGCCCGCATCGCCCGGAAAGGCGACATCGCCTGCGTCCTCGGCGCCCGAGACCCGTCGCTTCCCACCCTGGCGCGAGCCATCCTGCGGGCGATCCGGAAGACCCGAGCGGGATAAACCCCGCCGTATTGCCGAAGCATTGCCGATAAATTGCCGATAACGCAACGTCCTTCCCGGCAAGCAAAGCAAGGCGATTCCGTCCCCTACAACCGATTGATGAAACCGTCGACTGTGAATACAATGTATTTACAGAGGCGAACGCATGAGAAACCACTACGACTTCTCGAAGATGAAGGCCCGGACGAATCCCTACGCGAGGCTCCTAAAACAGCCCGTGACCATCCGGCTGGACCGCCCGACGGTCGCCTACTTCAAGGCCCTCGCCGGGGAAACGGGAATCGCCTACCAGACCCTCATCAACCTCTACCTCCGCGACTGCGCCGTCCGGCGCAAGCGCCCCGGCCTTGGCTGGACGTCCGCGGCGTGACGGTCCGTTTCCTCCGAACCTTCCCGGCCGCCGGACGTTTGTAGGATGTAGAAGCCCGCCCCCAGCCCGGAGTTCGCATGCCCACCACCACCTACCAGCCCGAGGATTTCGTGGCAGAGTGCATCGCGGCGGCCGGGCCGCTGGGATGGCTCTCCTGGGCTGTCCTCTCCGCTGCCCTCCTCTTCGCTTGGCTCGGGCGGGATCCGAGGAAGGGCCTCGGCCTCCTCATCGCGGGATGGCATCTGGCGGGAATGGCGGCGGTCGTCGCGATCGGGGGCTACTCGTTCCCGGAACGCCTGAACTACACCCTCGATGGATGTTATTGCAAGCGCTCCCTTGCCGTCTTCCTCACGCTCCTCCTTCCAGCCCTTGCCGTCTCCATGCCCGTCACTCTCCGGTGCTTCCGGCCGGGAATGCTAGATTGGCTGGTTCGGCGAAGTCTATGGATTGCGAGCATCCCTGGATGGATTGCAGCCGCTTGCCTCGCCTGTGGAATACGCGATCAGATTGATTGCATTAACGAATGGTGCCCAGTTGCCATCACGCACTGGCTCCCGCTCGCACTCGGAATCGCACACGGACCGATGCCCATGCTTTTGGCCTTTGCCTCGCTGTTCTCCGTCCTTTTCGCCGTTCTTGTCTTCTTCGCAAAACCGGACACCGAGTTTTTCGGAATTCGAGCCGCCGACCTTTGCCTGTTGTTGACCTGCTTGCCGCTTCTCTTCATGGCCGAAAGACTCGGGCTTTGCCCCATGGAAATCTTCTGCCGCATAGGCTCGGCAACCCCGATCACGTTTCTCGAAGACCTGCTCTCCACAACCATCACCACGTTTTGTCTTCCATGCCTCCTCCTGGTCCCAACGACCTTCATTTCGATCCGAAGGTGTTCTCGCCAAGCCCTCTTGGACGCCAGATTTCTACTGGTTTCCGCTTACCTATGCCTCTCTTCCGCGCTCCTTGTCGTGTATTTCCTCGTCGTCTTGATCCTCCGAATTCCATCCTTCTTTTTTCTGCCAATCTAGAGACCGCTTCGATGCCCCCGTTCCCCTCCCCCTCGCCGCCGCGTAGAGAAGCACGGCGGTGGCGGCGGTGACGTTTAGGCAGTCCCAGTCGCCGGACATGGGGATGTAGACGGTGGCGCGGCAGGCGGCGATGACCGGGTCGGAGACGCCTTTTGCCTCGCCGCCGAGGACGAGGCAGACGGGGCCGGAGACGTCGGCGGCGGCGATGTCGATTCGCTCGCCGTGGATGTGGGCGGCGTAGGAGACGACGGACGGGAGGCCTTGCGGGAACGCGCCCGCAAGATCGCGCAGCGTCGCTGCGAGGTCGGGCACCTCCCAGACTGGCATCCGGAGCACCCCGCCAAGCGAGGCGCGCACGGCGCGGCGCATCCAGGGAGAGGTCGTGTGGGGGCCGACGAAGATCCCGTCCGCGCCGAACGCCGCGCAGGAGCGGACGACCGCACCGACGTTTTCGGCGTTCGAGAGGCCGTCGAGGGCGACGAACAGCGGCGAACGCTTCCCGCGGCGGACGGCGTCCACGGGCGCGGGCTCGGGAATCCTCGCCATCGCCATGACGCCCTGGTGCAGGTCGAAGCCGACGACCTCCGAGAGCCGTTCCTTCGGCGCGACGCGCACGCGCAACGCCGGCTCCGACCGCTGTTCGATGAGGGCCGCCAACTTTTCCCGCCACTCCCGCGTCATGAGCATCCGCTCCATCGCGACATCGCTTTCCAGGATCCTCCGCACCACCCGAATCCCGTCGCCGATAAAACGGCCCTCGGGAACGCGTCGCTGCCTAAGCGACACGAACGCCTCGTAGTCGCTCTCGTCGGCCTCCACGGGTTCGGGCATCCGCTGCAATGTCGCCGGAAACGACGCGGCTTTCCAGGGCTGCGTCCCTCACCGGGCCCGCGGCGGGAATCGCCCCTGGACACCCCCCGCCACGAATCCTAGGATTCACTCCCTTTCACCAAAGGAGAATCATGCCCGCCTACAACCTGACGCCACGTAAGGTCCCCCACGTCCAGACCAAGTACCGCCGGATCAAGACGGCCATCCCGGTCCCCGACGACCAGCCCATCCTCCAGACGCTGCGGAAGTACGAGCCCGAGTCGCTCTCCGGCCAGCCGCCGATCGTCTGGGACCGCGCGGAAGGCTTCCAGGTCTACGACGCCCACGGGAACATGTGGCTCGACTTCTCCGCCGGCGTCCTCGTCGCGAACGCCGGCCACTCGGCCCCCGAAATCTGCAAGGCCCTGGAAGAGCAGATCCACCGCGGGCTTTTGCACAACTACTGCTTCCCGAGCGCGCTCCGGGCGCGCCTCGTAGAAAGACTCGTCTCCGTGGCCCCCCGGCCCCTCGACAAGTGCTTCCTGCTCACGACCGGATCGGAAGCGGTGGAAAACTGCCTCAAGGTCGCGCGCGCCTACGGGCACAAGACCGGCGGCGGCCGGAAGGTCGGCTGGGTCTCCTTCGAGCGCGCCTTCCACGGCCGGACGCTGGGCGCCCAGATGGTCGGCGGGATCCCCGCGCTGAAGGCCTGGATCGGGAACCTCGACCCGGACTGCTGGCAGGTCCCCTTCCCCGACGGCTTCCGCACAACGGACACCCGCTTCGAGCTGTTCCTCGAATCGCTCAAGGCCGCGGGCGTGGGGCCGGACCGCATCTGCGCGGTCATCCTCGAGTCCTACCAGGGCGGCGGGGCCTCGTTCGCGCCGAAGGACTACATCCAGAAGCTCCGGAAGTGGTGCAGCGAGAACAAGGTCCTCCTGATCTTCGACGAGGTCCAGGCCTCGTTCGGGCGGACCGGGAAGCTCTTCGCGTTCGAGCACTACGAGGTCGTGCCGGACTTGGTCGCGTTCGGCAAGGGGATCACCTCGTCGCTTCCCCTCTCCGCCGTCCTCGGCCGATCCGACGTCATGGACATCTTCCCGCCGGGCTCGATGACGAGCACCCACACCGGAAGCCCGCTTGCCGTCGCCGCCGCGCTCGCGAGCCTCGACGTCATCCAGAAGAAGGACCTCTGCGCGAAGACCCTCGCGCTGGGCGAACTCTTCTTCAAGGAACTCGCCAAGATCCAGGCGAAACATCCCGCGCGAATCGGCGCGCTCCACGGCAAGGGCCTCGTCGCGGGCCTGCACGTCGTCAAGCCCGGCACGAAGGACCCGGACGGCGAGCTCGCCTTCAAGGTAAACCAGCGCGGCATCGAGAAGGGCTTGCTCATGTTCGCGCCGGTCGGATTCGGCGGCGGGACCGTGAAGGTCGCCCCGCCCCTCGTCATCACGCCCGAGGCGCTCGTCGAGGGCTGTCAGGTCCTCCAGGAGGCCTTCGACGAGGTCATCGCGGAAGAAGGCGCGGCCAGCGCCGCGGATCGGGGAAAATAGCCATGGAAAAACTGCACGTCCTCATCGTCGGCGGCGGGATGATCAGCCAAGAGGTCATCATCCCGACGTGCTGCCAGGAGCGGAGATTCGGCCGGGTCGCATCCGTCGCGGTCTCGGCCCTTGACGGAAAAATCACGGGCAAGGTAAAGGCCCTCTTCCCGAAGGAGGACATCCTCTACCACCCCGATCCGGCGAAGGTTCCGGCGGACAAGCCGTTCCCCGATCTCTTCAAGACGGCCCTCGACGAGCTGGCCGCGAGGAGCGGCCCCAAGGCCGTCGTCGTCGCGACCCCGGACCACCTCCACACGATGGTGATCCGCGAGGCGACGAAGCGCGGTCTCGACTGCGTGGTGGAAAAGCCGCTCTGCCTCAAGGTTTCCGAAGTCCACGAAATCGAGGCGCTCGCCGCGCCCAAGGCGCTCTACGTCTACACCGACTTCCACAAGCGCCACGACCCGGCCGTGCGCGCCGCGCGCTACCGCTACCGCAAGGGCGACCTGGGGCAATTGCTGCACGCCCACGCCTGGATCGAGGAGAAAAAGGAGATGCCGCTCTCGAACTTCGCCGCCTGGGCGCACGACTCCTCCTCGTTTGAATACATCGGCGTCCACTACGCCGACGCCTATTACTTCATCACGGGCTTGAAGCCCGTCCGGGTCCACGGCTACGGCCAGCGCAAGTGGCTGCACACGAAGGGCTCCAAGGCCTACGACGCCGTCCAGGCGGTCGTCGAGTGGGAGGACGGCTCGGTCTACTGGATCCAGACCTCCTGGGTCCTGCCGCAGTCGAACTCGTCGCTCACCAACCAGGGCTTCCAGATGACCGGCACGAAGGGCGAGCACAAGGCCGACCACAAGGACCGGCACTGCTATTTCGTGACGGACGAGGGCGGCTTCGAGCACTACAACCCGCTCTTCTACAAGGGCTACAACGACTGGGACGATCCGGAAATCGTCGAGTGGTTCGGCTACGGCTACTGGTCCATCAAGCAGGGCCTCGACGACATCGCCCGGATTCACGAGGCGACAAAGGGCAAGAGCGAAGCCGAGACGCTTGCCGTCCGGCGCAAGATGCTCGCCGATTGGGCCGCGACCCGGCCGCTGCCGAACCAGGCCCTCGTGGGAACGGCCATCAACGAGGCCGTGAGGCTCTCGTTCTCGAACGGCAACCGCGGCGTCGTCTTCGACGAGAAGATGAATCCGCGGCTGGCCGAATAGGAGAAACGCCGGATGGCCGCGGTCCGCGTCGCAATCGTCTACCACTCGGAGACCGGAAACACCAAGCGGATGGCGGAACTCATCCGCGAGGGTTGCGAGTCCGTGGGCGGCGTCGAGGCGAAGACGATGCCGATCGAGAAAACGGACCGGGCGTTCCTCGACTCCGCCAACGCCGCCATCCTCGGATGCCCCAACTACGAGGGGACCTGCTCCTGGCAGATGAAGAAGTTCATCGACGGCCCCGACTGCCGCGTCTCCGACAAGCTCTGCGGGGTCTTCACCTCGCAGAACTGGCCCGGCGGCGGCGGGGGCTCGTTCGTCGAGATGACCATCATCGCCGGCATCCTGATCCGCAGCGGCCTCGTCTACGCCGGCGGGATCACCCACGGCCAGCCCGTCGTCCACTTCGGCGCCGTCTCCACCCGATCCCCCGAGGGCATCGACGCCGAACGCGCGAAAAAGCTCGGCGAGAACATCGCGACGAAGGCGAAGGAACTGTTCGGGTAGGGCCCTACCCCCCCATCTGCCACGCCTTCAGGCCCGGAATGGGGCAGAGCAGCATGAGGACGTTCAGGGTCAGGTTGTCGCGAACGAACGCGAGCATCCCGAGTTCGATGAGGACGAAGAGCGCCAGCGTCCGGCGCCAGCCCAGCGCGCGGGCGACGGCGAAGCCCAGGGCGCAGCAGAGGATGTCGCTCATGGAGTTGACGATCGTGTCGCCCTGGTAGCCGACGGCGGCGGTCGCCTCGCGATAGCGGTTGATGACGAGGGGGGAGTTTTCCAAGAGCTCCCAGCCGGCCTCCAGGGCGACGGCGCACGCGAGCCGCCACGCCGTCGCGGCCCGGGGCAGAAGCCTCGTGAACAGCCAGAAGAAGAGGAAGCCGTGGAGGACGTGCGAGAAACTGTAGGGATCGGCGAGGTGCTGGGAGTTGTGCTGGCTCCAGACGTTCCCGGACCAAAGGAAGGGCTTGCCGCAGACGCACCAGACGGGCTGCCCCATGGCGGCGAGCGCGAACGCCGCGGCAAGCGCGACACCGGCGACCGCAAGCCACGGCGCGATGCGGAACCGGCCGGCTTCGGCCGGCGCTTCGACGGGATCCGTCATGGCCGGCGGAACCTATCTCAAGAAGCCGGGGACTCCGGCGCTTCTTCGGTCGGCGGGACGTCTTCCGGGGGTATCTCGGAGGCGGAGGAATCCTCGGCCGGCGGCGGCGCGTCCGCCTCGGAGAACAAGGCTGCCTCCTGGGAATCCGGCGCGAACTCGCCCTCCTGGGGCAGCAACTCGGCACCCTCGGGAGGGGGTTCCTCGGGCATAACCCCGCCGGCGGCGATAAACGCAGCCATGTCCTCGCGGGCCTTCCGGGCTTCCCGGCGCAGGGTGTTCCGTTCCTGCTGGCGCACCAGCTTCTGCTGGCGTTCCACCTGCTTCTTCCGCTCCCGTTGGCGCTTGCCTGCGCTTTGGAAATTGCCTCCCACAGATGAATTATACGCTACAACGCCCGGAATGCCTCGGGGGAAATGGTTTAGGATCGAAATCGATCCGCCATGGCCGATCCCGAAGCCGTTTCCGCCCGTGCGCCGGATCTCGCCGCCTCGCCCCTGCTCGTCTTCTACGAGATGACGAAAGCCTGCGATCTCGCCTGCCGGCACTGCCGCGCCAACGCCCGGACGGCGCGGCATCCGGAAGAGTTGACGACAGCCCAGGCCGACGCGCTGGCCGACGCGCTGACGGGATTTGCGAGGCCGCCCATTCTCGTCCTCACGGGCGGGGATCCCTTCAAGCGCGACGATCTCTTCGACATCTCCTCGCATGCACGTTCGATCGGCCTGCCCGTCGCCCTCGCCCCTTCCGCGACGCCGCGGGTGACGCCCGAGGCGCTCGCGCGGCTGAAGGCGGCCGGCGTGGACCGGATCGCCTTGAGTCTCGACGGCGCCGACGCGGCAACCCACGACGCCTTCCGGGGCTTTCCGGGCAGTTTCGACCGGACAATCCGGATCCTCGCGGACGCAAGGCACGCGGGGCTTTCGCTTCAGGTGAACACGACGATCACCCGGCGCAACGAAACGCAGGTGGACGCCATCGCCGAGCGCATCGCGCCCCTCGGCATCTCGCTCTGGTCCGTCTTCTTCCTCGTCAACGTCGGACGCGGAACGGCCGAAGCGCGGATCGCGCAGGCCGACTACGAGCGCGTCTTCGAGCGCCTCTGGCACCACGCTCAAACGAAGCCGTTCGGCGTGAAGACCACGGAAGCCCACCACTATCGCCGGTTCGTCCTGCAGCGCGGTGGGGATCCGTGGGCGGGACTTCGGACGGGCCATTCTTCCGCCGCGCCCTCACCCCCCCGGCCCCCTCTCCCAAAGGGAGAGGGGGAGGAATTGAAAGGGATGTCTGTCCCAAAAAACGATTTCCCCTCCCCGGCAGGGGGAGGGGCCGGGGGTGGGGTCCCAGTCCGGGCCGGCGTCCACGACGGCGCGGGCGTCATGTTCGTGGGGCACACCGGGATCATCCAGCCGAGCGGATTTCTGCCCCTCGCCTGCGGCCGGTTCCCGGCGGACGATCCCGTGGAGGTCTACCGCAGCCACCCGACGTTCGTCGCGCTGCGCGATTCAGGCGCCCTCAAGGGCAAGTGCGGGGCCTGCGAGTTCAAGCAGGTCTGCGGCGGGAGCCGCGCGCGGGCATATGCCGTCACGGGAGACTTCCTCGAATCCGAACCCGACTGCCTCTACGTCCCCTCGGCCTGGAAGGAGGCGCGCGCGCGATGTTAAGCGTCTCGAATCTTTTGTGCGGCCATCGGGCGGGGAACGAGGCGCTCCGCTACGGCCACGCAAAGGCCTGCCCCGACGGCGCGCCGCGGCCCGTCGTCGTCTGGGCGATGACGCGCGCCTGCAACCTCCGCTGCGTCCACTGCTACGCCTCCGCAACCGCCGCCGCCTCGCCGAACGAGCTTTCAGCGAAGGAGGGCCAATCCCTCCTCGAGGATCTCGCGGCCTTCCGGATCCCGGCGCTTCTCCTGTCCGGCGGCGAGCCGCTCCTGCGCCCCGACTTTTTCCCGCTGCTGGCGCGCGCGAAAGCGCTGGGGCTGCGCTGCACGCTCTCGACGAACGGCGTCCTCCTTGACGAGGCGGCCGCCGGCCGGCTTTCCGCCGCGGGGCTCACCTACGCCGGCGTGAGCCTCGACGGAACCGAGGCCGTCCACGACCGCCTGCGGGGGAAGGCTGGCGCGTTTGAGTCCTCGCTCGGGGCGCTGCGCCGCTGCCGCTCGCACGGAATCCGCACGGGCGTCCGGTTCACGATCCACCGCGAGAACCGCAACGACCTCGACGCCATGTTCGATCTCTGCCTCGCGGAAAGGATCGACCGCCTCTGCGTCTACCACCTGGCCTGGGCGGGCCGCGGGAAGGCGCTCGCGAGCGTGGACCTGTCGCCGAACGAAACCCGCGCGGCCATGGACCGGATTTTCGATCGCACGATCGCCGCCCACAAGGCAGGCTCTCCGCTCGAGGTCCTGACCGTAGGCAACCACGCGGACGCGGGCTACCTGCTCCGGCGCCTCGAGCGCGAGGCCCCGGATCGGGCGAAGGAGGCGTGGAAACTCCTCTCGGGAACGGGCGGCAACCGCTCGGGCCAGAACATCGCCGCGATCGATCCGGAGGGCGGCGTCCACGTCGATCAGTTCTCCTGGCACTACGCCGTGGGAAATATCCGCCAATCCCCCTTCTCCCGGATATGGACGGACGCGTCGGACCCCCGCCTCGCCATCCTTCGAGACCGGACCTCCCGCCTGCCGGAAAAGTGCCGCCGCTGCCGGGTCCTCCTCGTCTGCAACGGCAACCTCCGCGCCCGCGCCGAGGCCGCGACCGGCAATTTCCTCGGGATGGATCCCGGCTGCTATCTTTCCGAGGAAGAGACGGCGGGGCCGCCGCCCGCGTAGGATCCTCCCATGCACGTCCTGCGCCTGCCCCAGTTCACCAACGAGGAGGACCGCCCGAAGATCCTCGGATGGATGAAGCGGCCGGGGGAACGCGTCGAGGTTGGCGACGTCCTCGGCGAACTCGAGACCCAGAAGGCGACGTTCCTCGTCGAGGCGGACCGGCCGGGCATCCTGCTCCGGCTCGTCGCCTCCGTCGGCATTCCCCTCGAGCCAAGATCGGCGCTGGCGATCATCGGCGGCGAGGAGGAAAAGGCGGAGGCGGAGGCGTGGGTGGAAGAAGGACCAAAAGAACCAAAGGGGTAGGGTCTAAGGTCTAAGGTCTAAGGTCCGATGGACAGGAAGCGGCGAAGGCGGGGGTGCCACCGTCGTCGCTTTCCGGATCGCCTCGGCCTCGGCGCACATCCATGCGTCCGCCGCCGTGTCCGCACCCGCGTTCAGGAACGCCTCGCAGGGAGTCCGGCGACAGACATCCAGCAGCGAGCAGGACGCGCAGGCGGGGAAGTCCTTCCGGGCGAGGCTGCGCAGGCGCAGAAGGACCGGAGAATTCCGCCAAATCTCGGCGAGCGGCTGATCGCGCACGTTCCCGGCTGGCACCGGAAACGCGATACAGGGATGGACCTCGCCGCAAGACGAGATCGCGACGATGTTGCGGGCGGTGTTGCACATCAGCTCCTCCCTGCCGCCGGGCGAGGGAACCGGCGGGAGAAGCGCCCGCAAGGGGCCGGCGTAGAGCGCCTCGAGGGCGTCGGGCGGGACGCGCTCCGCGAGGCTGGAGCGATCCCCATCGTGACGGGAGGTGACGCAGGGGTCGGCCTGGAACTTGAATCCCGACGCCCGCCCGAACGCAAGCATCGCCGCGGCATCCGAGACATTTGAACGCAGGATCCCGAACTTCAGCCGCACGGAAACGCCCGCGGCCTTGAGCCGTCCCGTCGCGGCCATCGTCCGCTCGAACGACCCCACAACGCCCGTGATTCGATCGTGGACGAACGGCGAAGCCCCGTAGAGGGAGACGCTCACGCCGTCGAGATTCGGATACCGCGCCAGCCGCTCCGCGACGGCCGCGTCGATCCGCATCCCGTTTGAAAGCACCCGGACGGACAGGGCGAGATCCCTCGCATGGCCCAATAGTGCGAAGAAGTCCGGCCGGAGCATCGGCTCCCCGCCCGTGAAGCCGAGAAACAGGCTGCCAAGGTCCCGCAACTCTCCCATGACCCGGTGCCACTCTTCCGTCGTCAGTTCCCCCATCGGATCCGGCGGAGGGCCGGCGCGATCCCGGTTGTAGCAGTGCGCGCAGGCGAGGTCGCAGCGAACCGTCAACTCGAGCGCCGCGTTCAGCGGAACGAGCCGAATCGCCGCCTCGCGCTGGATCCGATCGAGCAGCGCCCCCGGCTCGGCGCGCATGCCTACGCCTCCGTCGGCGCACGCTCCAGCAATCCGAGCGCCTCGATTTCGGCGAGGAATTTCTCGGCATCGCGCCTCGCGCGAACCTCGTCCACGTCGAACTCGACCGAGAGCGCCCGCGCGATGTCCGAAGGCGCCAAGGGCTTCTCCAGGAGGTCCCATATCCGGACGGCCGCGCCCTTCAGGACGTGCGCCTTCCGGGCCTTGGGGTCCACGACGAGGATCTCGTCGCCCATGCGCTGGAACGGAAGCCCCGCGCGCCGAGAAAATCGGCCGGGAGCCTTCGATTCAAGCATGGGCCGCCCCCCGGATCATCTCCCGCCCACCCGAGTAGGCGACGACGGCGGGCCAGAGAAGGACGGAAACGAACAGCCCCAGGAAGCGGCGAACCCTCCCGTCCAGGCGAACCATCCGGCTCCCACGGACGACGGAAACCACTCTCCCGAGGAGCCGGTTCCCGCCGGTCGTCTCGATCTGCTCGATCTGGCACAACGCATCGCCCTTGAACGCGATCCCCCCACCGCCCGGGCGCCGGGAATCCCAGAGAACCCGGTGGCAGATCAAGCGGTAGCCGGTCTTGGCGTCGTCGAGAAAACCGTGGGCAGCTATCTCGCCCAGCCGCAGGCGCCGGTCATCCGGACGCGCAAGGACCAGGACGTCGCCGTCCCGGAGGCTCGGCCACATGCTCCATCCCCGGGCCTTGATAACGAAGGGGGACTCCCCGAGCGCGGCATTCGCGGGGAGGGACAGGGGTTCAGCGTCCATGCAGCCTCTTTAATATTCGATCATACTTCTCTCTCAACCCCGAAGATAGGACGGCCGGAGGGACCGCTCGAACGAGGTCGTGCGCAAGCGCCAGGAGCCGGGCCGAAGGCGCCGCCTCGCGGGAAAAGAACAAGACGGTCCCGAGAAGCCTTGAGAGCGCACGCGCCGGAGGCAGCGGCCTCAGGGCGGGCGCGCCCTTCTCCAGAAAATAGAGCCCAGCAAGCGGCGCACGGACGGGCCGGCCACCCTTCCCGAACTCGCCGAAGAAGGGCGTCCCATGAATGGAAAAGCCTCTGGATGTTTTTCGGAGGATGATAATCTCGTCGCTCAAGACGTCCCGGAGCGGGGCCTTTCGGACCAGCGTCGTCTTGCCAGAGCCCGATTTCCCGGCGAACGAGAATCCCCGTCCGCCCGAGATCGTCCCGGCGGAATGGAGCAGCATCCCGCCGCGATCCAGAAGAATCCGAGACCAGGCAACGCGAAGAAGCGAATCGAACGCGTAGGGACTCGATAAAAGCGACGCCCGACCCCGCCATCGGCCTGCGTCCGGCTCCAGCAAGGCGCTGAAATTTCGACCGCGGATCCTGAATCCTCCTCCGATTTCCTGCACCTCCGGATCGGTGTCGTGCCAATCCGGACCCTTCGCCCTCCAGTCGAGATCGATCCGGACGTCGGGCCGCCGGACACGCCTGCCGGGCACGAGGAATCTCTCGTAGCGATCCCGAATGCGAACGCCTGTTTCTCCTTCCGGAATCGGCGAGAACATCCCCCGGATGCCGGCCAATTCGATCCAGACGCCCTCGTCCGGCCGGGGTCGTATCGCCAATGAGGTGGGAACCTGGCCGAAAGGAGTCAGGATTCCTTGTTGTTCTGGCCTACGCAACTGACGGGCTGCCCCCCCATGACCAGTTTCCCGCAGGCGAGGCTCGCGGTTTCAAAGATCGGCTCGGTTGCAATCTCGGGGGAAACGTAGGGCTTCCGGCTGCGGTCGCAAGAGGCCTCTCCGGTCCGAGCGCTTCCGCATCGCCCGTCCTTCCGGTCTTCCTCCATCGAGCACCTCCTTTTTGGATTTGCATTGTAACACCAATGGCAAGCCCGTAGAGGAACCAAACCGGGGGTCCGGCACGGGCCCGGAAAACGCGCCACCATCCGGCAACACCCCCTATTCTGTTGTCATGTCCTGGCGCCCGTTTCTCTTCTCGATCCTGGTCGCCGCCAGCCGGATCCCGCGCGCCATCGAGCTTGCAATCCTCCATGCCGCCGCTGGGTTGCTGCAGCGCAAGCACATCCACCAGTCCACCGCCGGGTTCTGGGAAGAATTCGCAACCTCGCGCACGGAAGCGGATGAAGCGGGCCTCATGCCTTGGGAAACCGCGCTTTACAGCCGACACCTGAAGCCCGGGGAAAGGGTCCTTCTAGTCGGCTGCGGCACCGGAAGGGATCTGCGGGGGCTTCTCGGCCTCGGAATGCGCGCCGACGGCCAGGAACTCTCGCCGAAGTGCGCCCTTCTCGCGAGAGCGAACACCCAACGACTGGGCTTCCCCGCAGAGGTCTTCGAGGGCCCCATCGAGACCTTCATGCCCCCCGCCCCCTATGACGCTTACGTCTTTTCCTGGTTCTGCTACTCCTACATCCCGGAGGCCCTGAAAAGGATCGAAGTGCTGCAACGATTTCGCAAACGCCTCAATGCCAAGGGACGAATCCTCGTCACGAACCCGGGCCCCGCCCCGCGCCGCCGACGCCTTCTGCTCCGCTTCGCACGATTCGTCTCGATCCTCATGCGCTCCGATTGGCGCCCGGAGCAAGGCGATATCCTGGAGCTCTCGCCGGGAAATCGGCACCTGCGTTTCGAGCATGCCTTCAAACCCGGAGAATTGGAACGGGAGGCCGAAACGGCCGGATTCTCCGTCCAGGATCGTTTCGACGCCGATGGCGTTCAGGCGCTCATCCTGACGCCCGCGAACACATCAGAATCAATACAAACGGGCCGTTGAATCGCGAAAGATTTCATTCGGCCTTCCCCCACCAGTCCATCCATGCGGCCTTGTCCGCGGACAGGGTCTGGCCCGTGCAACGGACGAGGCCGGCAAGGGCCGCCTCCCGGACGCCGGCGTCCGCGTCGTCGAGCATCTCAGCCAGGATCGGGACGACCTCGAGGCGCCCGATTTTCGGCGCGCACTCGGCCGCGGCCCGCCGGACGTCGGATGAAGCATGCTGGGCGAACCAGGGCAGGTGCCCGGCGAGGACCTTTCGGAAGCCCATCGGCTGTTCCGTTACCTTCCGGAGGGCTTCGGCGATTTCGGGCGGCAGCCGTTCCGCGACCCCGTCGAGCGGCGCCAGGGCCTCCGCCTCCTCCTTCGCCCGCTCGTCTGCAATCCAGGCCTTCCAGCGCGGCCGGGAAGCGGCAAACCGCTTCCCCGTAAGCCTTGAGAGGGCCACCGAGGCGGCGCCAACGCCTACCGGTTCGGCCGCCTTCGGTTGCTCCGGTTCGGGGC
>CAYHQZ010000100.1:8933-14328 GCA_964358555.1 uncultured Planctomycetia bacterium | reverse complement strand
GTCTACCTGCCGTGGACCGCGAGGAGACCGGGAGCGCCAGCCGAGCCCCCGCCCCTCGCCCGCTCCCGGTTTGAACCCCCTCCCAGTTCCGCAGTTTTAGATCGCATTGCCGCGTTGCGTTACCATTGAAAGCCGAGGAACGCATGGCAAGGAAGATTTGCGCGATGGCTTGGCTCTTCGTCCTCGTGGTTGCGCTCCTTGCCGCCGCCCCCGCGCCGCCGCCCGTCCCCGCGAAGCCCGATCCGGCCGAGGCGGTGAAGGCGGCGGCTGCGCGGATGGAGAAGGCGGGGGCGGGGTCGCTTTGGGCCGAGGCGGCTTCGCTTGCGCGATCGATTCCCGACGGGCGCGACGCCGTCCGCGCGGCGCTGCCCGGCGCCGGCCTGCGCGCCCGCGTGGGGCTCTCCTGCGTGCTCTCGACGCTCGGGGACAAGGCGCTCGCCGGCGCGACGCTCGCCCAAGTCGCCGGGTCCGCCGAGGCGCCGGAGGACCTCCGCATCCTCGCCGCGGAGGCCCTCGGACGGACGGGATCGGCGGGCGGTTCGGCGGCCCTTCGCGCCTTCGCCCCGGAACTGCCCGCGCGCGTCCGGCTGGCGCTCGCGGAATCCGTCTGGGAGACGCTGCGCGAGGAGCGCGCCCGCGAGGCCCTGCGGACGCTCTCGAAAGATGCGGACCCCTCGCTTTCCTCCGACGCCTCCCTCGCCCTCGCCCGCTGCGACGGGATCGAGGAGGTCCGCCCCCGCCTGGAGGCCCTTCGCGACGAGCCGGGCGCGCGCGGCCGCGAGGCGGCGCTCCTGCTGGAGGCCTTGCGCCTCCAGGCCCGCCTCGACGATCGCCTCCCGGGGGGCGTCGCAGACGGGCCGCGCCTCGTCGACGAGGTTGTCGATCGCGTTCGCGAGAACTACGTCGACGAGTCCCGGATCGAGCCATCCCGCCTCGCCGTCGCCGGGGCGCGCGGGGTCGCCGAGAGCCTCGATCCCTTCTCCTCGTTTCTCGACGAGGCGGAGTGGAAGCGGTTCCGGGAGCAGCTCGAGGGGCAGTACGCGGGGATCGGGGCCTACATCGGGGCCCGCTTCGAGGGGACCGCGCGCATCTTCGTCGTGATCTCGCCCATCTATTCGGGGCCCGCCTACGCCGCCGGGATCCGCTCGCTCGACCGGATCCTCGAGGTCAATGGCATGTCCGTGCGGGGCAAGACCGTCGACGAGGTGTCCCGGATGCTGCGCGGCCCCGAGGGCACCGAGGTCGCCCTCAAGATTTTCCGCCTAGGCTGGCAGGCCCCCGAGACGATGCGGATCAAGCGATCGAAGGTCCAGGTCGACAGCGTCCTCTCGGGCATGCTGCCTGGAAGGATCGGCTACGTCCGGGTGCTCTCGTTCGGCCAGGAGACGGCCGAGGCCCTCGAGAAGGCCCTCGTCGCGCTGGAATCGAAGGAGATGCGGGGGCTGCTTCTCGACCTGCGCGACAATCCGGGCGGGCTGCTCGAGGGCGGCGTGCGGGTTGCGGAGAAGTTTCTCGGCGCCGGCAAGCTCGTCGTCTACAGCCAGGGCCGCGCCGGCCCCTACGCGGCGCGCGACAACCACTTCACCCGCGAGGGCAAGAAGCACCCGGACTATCCGATGATCGTCCTGGTGAACCGCGGGAGCGCGTCGGCTTCCGAGATCGTCGCGGGCGCCCTGCGGGACCACGCCCGCGCGACCCTCGTCGGCGATAGGACCTACGGGAAGGGATCCGTCCAGCGGCTGCTTTCCCTGCCGCGCCCCTTCCAGGACATGCGCCTGCGGCTCACGGTCGCGAAGTACTACCTGCCCTCCGACCGCTGCATCCACGAGATCGGGATCGAGCCGGACCTCTACGCCCGCGCCGAGAAGGTCGTGCTGTCGCGGTTCGAGGCGCGCGAGGCGTTGCGCGAGTCGGAGCTGGTCGAGCAGTGGCTGGCCCGGCGGGTGAGCGAGGATCTCAAGGGGCTGCTCGCGCTCGCGGAGAACGACGGCTTCGATCCCGCCCGCTGGCCGGGCCTGGAGGAACTTCGCAAGGATCCGAAGGTCAAGGGCCTCTCCGCGGACGACGTCCGGCGGATCCTCCGGTCGTTCGCCCGAAAGCGCGCCGAGGACGAACGCGGCGCCATCTTCGCCTTCGATCTGGGCGAGGACCGCGTCCTGCAGCGCTCCGCCCTCGAGATGGCGAAAAAGCTCGGCGAGGATCCGGAGAAGTCGCCCGATTACGCGCCCGTCGCCGCGCGGCTGAAGGCGACGGAGGCGGACCTGGAGGGCGCCGACGGCGTGCCGCCGCCCCCCGAGCGGAAGGGCGATCCGCGCTGACGCGCCTCGCCGGCTACTTGTTGGCGCTCCGCGCCGCGGCTTCCGCGTCTACAAACCAGGTCTGGACGAACCGGAGCCCCGGCTCCTTGTGCCAGTTGAACACGATGTAGATGAGGGGCCTCGAACTGCCCCACCGATCCATCTGCTCGACGTAGATCCAGAGCCACTCGCGGCCGTCGAGGGAGCGTCGCCGGACGAGCGGGGCGCCCCAGGAGAGCTGGGCCATCTTCTCCGTCATCCCGGGCAGAAGCTTTCTTTCGAGGATGGCGAGCTCGTACTTGGGGCCGAGCAGGTAGGTCCGGTAGATTCGCTCGATGAAGCGCGTCCGAGTCTCGCCCTCGAGGCGGCAATGCCATTGGCCTTGCCGGTCCGTCACGCCGAACTGGGCCTTCTCGGCCGGCGTCAGGTAGTGCTGGAAGACGCGGTCGTAGCGCTCCTCGATGGGGTAGTCTTCGGGAGTGCCGCGCTTGTCGGCCTGGTTCGCCGGGCAACCCGCGAGCGCCAGGAGAACCGCCGCTCCGAGGAGCCATCGCCCCCCGGGGCGGACAAAGTCCGTCATGGAGGAGTTACCTGGAAGGCTCGTTCGGGTATTCGACCGGCCAGTTCGCCCGGAGTCCCCAGACGTAGTCGAAGTCGTCGTGGATGCTGTTCATGTCCATCTTGATCTGCCGGACGTGCTCCCGGTTGTGGGCCGGATTGCCGAGGCATCCGGTGACCAGGAACGGCACGGCGAGCAGAACCGCGACGATTAAATTTCGCATAGCTGGGCCTTCCTTCGTTGAACCCCCACGACGTCCGGATCGTAGGCGCGGCCGGCCCCGGATGTCAACCCTTCGCGACGCCGGCGGCGAGGGGCTTTCGATCGCTGGCGGCCTCCAGGATCTCGGCGATGAGGGCCGGGTAGGACATGTTCGCGGCCGCCGCCGCCTGGGCCAGCACCCCCTCCGGCGAGAGGTCGGGATTGGGATTGACGTCGAGGACGTAGGCGTCCCCCCGTCCGTCCATCCGCAGATCCACGCCTGCGTAGCCCGAGAGGCCCAGCGCCTGGTAGGCCCGCTGAGCCGCGCGCCGGATCCGGTCGGATTCGGGAACGGGGAGGTCGGCGGGGCACTTCGTGGTGGAGGAGCCGGGGGAGAGCGGGCCCCAGCGGTCCTGGTAGGTGAGGATCGCGGGCGTCCCGTCGGGGCGCGGGGGGAAGAGGATCTCCACGATGGGCAGCGCTCGCGGGGTCCGGCCGCCGACGAGGCCGACCCTAAACTCGCGCCCCTCGATGAATTCCTCGACGATCGCGGGCTGGCGGAACATCTCGATGATCTGCGCGATCCGGGCCCGGGCGTCCACGATGTCATGGGCGACGCTTTTTTCGTTGATTCCCTGGCTTCCGTCGGAGGCCAGCGGTTTTACGATCATGGGCGAGCCCACGGAGGCCTTCAGGTCCGATGGCCCCATGACGACCTCGGAGATCGGCACCCGGACGTCCGCCTCGCGCAGCACCGCCTTGGCGAGGGCCTTGTTCTGGCAGAGGCCGAGGGCCAGCGGAGAGGAGCCGGTGTAGGGGATCCGCACGAGATCGAAGAGGGCCGAGAGGTGCATCTCGCGCACGACCTCTTTCGGGCGGTTTTCGCAGAGGTTGAAGATCGTGCGCGGCCGGATCCGCTGGATTTCGTCGAGGGCGGCGGCGAGGTTTCGCCCGATGGGCAGGCGCACCGTCTCGCGGCCGAGCGTCCGGAGGGCCCCCTCGACGGCCCCGACGGCGCGTTCGAGCCAGGCGTCGAAGGTGGCGTCCGCGGGGGATTGCGGGGAGCGCTCCGCGTAGGCCAGCGCCACGACGCCCTTCGGCGGCGGCGGGGCGTGGCTGTTGCCGTTCTTGACGGCCTTGGCGCTTTCTCCGCTGGTGGTGCTCATGGTGTCAGGTGCGGACGGAGAGAGGGCGCGTGCGCGCTCGGCGCGGCGAAGAGGATTCTTCCGGCTCCATCGTCGTCGTGGCTGTCAGTCCGATCGGATGATAGAAGCCGCGCCCCCGCGTGTCAAAGGCGCGGAAAAATTGACGCGACCGGCGCGGCAGATAGAATCACTCCCAGGCATGCGATGATTATCCGACCCCGCGAGATCTTCCTCACGAAAGGCATGGGGCGCCACAAGGCCCAGCTCGCATCGTTCGAGGAGGCGATTCGGGACGCCCAGATCGCCGAGTTCAACCTCGTGCCGGTCTCCAGCATCGCCCCGCCGAACTGCAAGATCCTCCCGCGAGCCGAGGGCCTCAAAAAACTGCAGGCGGGCGAGGTCGTCTTCGTCGTGATGAGCCGCAACCAGACCGACGAGAACCAGCGGCTCGTCGCGGCCTCGGTGGGGCTCGCGCTGCCGAAGGACCGCAACATGCACGGCTATCTCTCCGAGCACCATTCCTTCGGCCAGACCGAGGAGGAGGCCGGCGATTTCGCCGAGGATCTCGCGGCCTCGATGCTGGCGACGGTTCTCGGCGTGCAGTTCGATCCGGAGGCCGACTGGGATTCCAAGAAGGAGATTTACCGGATCAGCGGCCGGATCGTTCGAACCTCGAACGCGACCCAGTCGGCGATTGGGCGAAAAAACGGGATCTGGACCACCGTCGTCGCGGCCGCCGTGTTCATCGTCTAGGTCCGGCCGGCAGGGCCTTGAAGTCCGGCCGCCAGGGGCCGACACTTGTTTCATGCGAATTCCATCTGTCCGGGCCTTCCTTCTCGCCTTCGCGCTCGGCGCCGCGCCCGCGACGGTTCTCCTGGCGGGCGTCCCCGCCGCGCCCACGGCCGATTCCAAGGCAGCGCCGGCGCCCGCCCCCGCGGCGGCTCCGGCCCCCGCGCCCGCGAAAGCCCCCGCCCCCGCGAAGGCCTTGGTGCCGGAACCGGCCCCCGCGCCGGCCACGGGACCGGGCCTGCCGGGCGTCGAGGAGGGCGGTCCCGTGCGCCTGCAGGGGACGCTTTCGTGGGGCGGCGAGCGGCCGACGCTCCTTGTCGATTCGCCCCCTGAATTCCGATCGGATCGGATCCTCCCGCTGCACGAGACCGCGGCCCTCGAGGCGCTGGCGAAGGGCCTCGAGG
>CAYHQZ010000100.1:0-8923 GCA_964358555.1 uncultured Planctomycetia bacterium | reverse complement strand
CGCGCTGGCCGAGCCGATCGCGCTCCGGATCCACCATTTCGAGGGGCGCGACTACGCCCGCCTCGACGCGCCGCCGCCGGCCGCGCCGCCGCCGGCATCGGGGGCGCCGCTTCCGGACGGTTCGCTCGTCCGGGTTCTCGGGGAGCTGGACTTCAGCGGGCCGAGGCCCGCCGTCCGGGTCCTCGAGGGCTCTCTCGCGGGCCAGTTCCTGCTCCTGCACGAAACCGCGGCCCTGGAGACGCTCGTCGCCGGCGAGCGGCCCGTCCCCGGCGCAAAAAGACCCCCGGCCGGCCGTTTCTGGATCTCCGGACGATTGTCCCGGTTCAAGGAGAAGGCGTATCTTCGGGTGCTTCACGCCCGGAAGAAGGAGCCGTAGGCGGCGCGGCGGCCCAGGCGCCCACGGCCCGGAATATCTCGCGCGCGGCCTCGGAGCCGTGGACGCCGGCGTTCTCCCAGATGATCGCGAACGCGATCCGGGGCGCTTCGGCGGGGGCGTAGCCTGCGAACCAGGCGTGGCTTCCGCCGGGGGCCTGGGCGGTGCCGGTCTTGCCGGCGATGTTCACCCCGGGCTTCGCCTCGAGGTAGGCCCGGTGGGCCGTTCCGCCGGATTCCATCACGACGAGCTCCAGATCCTTCCGGATTTCAGCGAGGACCTTGGGCTCGAGGCCCTCGATCGGGATCGGGGAAAGCGGGATGCCTGCTTCGAGGCGGGGCGTTACGAGGAAGCCCCCGTTCGCGATGGCGGCGATCATCCTCGCGATCTGGATCGGCGTGACGAGCAGGGCGCCCTGGCCGAGGGCGAGGTTGCGGGCATCTCCCGGGTTCGGGGTGGAAGGCACGCTGCCTTCGGCCTCGCCGGGGAGGTCGATCCCCGTGCGCTCGCCGAATCCGAACGCCCGGGCCTCGTCGGGCAGGGCGGACCCCCTCCGGCGGTGGATGGCGTCCGCAGTGTGGCAGAAGAAGATGTTGCAGGATCGCTGCATCGCCTCCGGCAAAGAGATCGGGCCGTGGAGGCCTTCGCACTGGAACGACGCCGAGCCCGGGAAATGCTTCTGGCAGTCGAAGGACGTTTCGCGATCGATCGCGCCGGTCCGGAGGCCCGCCGCGGCCGTCACGACCTTCATCGCGGAGCCCGCCGGGTAGAGCCCGGAGATCGCGCGGTTCAGCGCGGGGATATCGGGGCCGGACTGGGTTTTGGGATGGTTCGGATCGAAGCCGGGCGAGGAGGCGAGGGCCAGGACCGCCCCCGTGCGGCAATCGAGGAACACGGCGGCGCCCCGGTGCCCGGAAATCGACTCCTCCGCGGCGCGCTGCAATCGCACATCCAGCGAGAGCCGCAGGTCCGCGCCGGGCGTCGGGGCCACCTCCTCGAGCAGGCGGATCCGCCGGCCCTTCGGGTCCTTCTCGAAGACCCGGTAGCCCTCGCGCCCGCGGAGGGTCTCCTCGAATGCGCGCTCGAGACCGGATCGCCCGACGGCGTCCGAGAGGCGCAGGCCCTTCTCGCGAAGCACCCGGGCCGCTTCGCGCCAGCCGCCGGGGGCGGAGATGTCCACCCCGGTCCGGCGCTTAACGTCCTCGGCCGTGATCGCGCCCACGGTTCCGACGAGGTGCGCGGCGAGCGCTCCCTCGGGCACGCGCCGGATCCGCCGGGTCGCAATCGAGAGTTCCGGGAAGCGCTCGGCGGCCTCCGCGATCCGGAGGACGTCCGCTCGCGCCAGGTCGAAGGCGATCGGGTGCGCTCGCCTCGTCCAGAGCCTCGGGGCCGGCTTCGAGCGGCCGTTTGCCTGCGCCGCCGTCCCCGCCTCCTCGTCGGCCTCCGCCTCCCGAAACGCCCGGATCTGCTCGGGGCTCATTCCCTCGAGGAATGCGGCCATCCCCGCGACGAGACGGCGCTCGACGTCCTGTTGCGCCTCGCCGAGCAGCGCCGCCAGGGCGCCGGGGTCCTGGACCTCGTCGGGGAACGCCAGCACGTCGTAGGCCGCGTCGTCCCGGGCGAGGGGCTCGCCGCCGGCTGCAAGGATCCGCCCTCGCGGCGCCGGCAGCGTCTCGCGCCAGGCGCGCCTCGCCTCCGCGCGCCGCTTGTGCTCGTCGGTCTCGACGATCTGGAGCTGGGCGAGCCTCGCCACGAGAAGCCCGAACCCGGCGGCAAACGCGCCGAGGAGGATCAGGATCCGGCGGGAGGGCATGCCTCCGACATTATCAGGGAATGACCTTGTTGAGCGGGTACTCGATGATCCCCTCGGCTCCCTCGCGCTTGAGCTCGGGGATGATCTCTCGGACCACGCGCTCGTCCACGACGCTCTCGACGGCGACCCAGGCGGGGTCGGCGAGGGAGGAGACGGTGGGATTCCGGAGGGCGGGGAGGCGCTTCAGGATTTTCGCGAGCCTCGATTTCGGGGCGTTGAGCTTCAATCCCACCTTCTCGCAGGCCCCGATCGCCCCCTGCAGCAGCAGCGCAATCGCCTGGAGCTTTCGGCGCTTCCATGCGTCCTTCCAGGCATCGCGGTTCGCGATGAGGCGCGTCTCGGACTCGAGGACCGTCTCGACGATTCGGAGGCGGTGCGCGCGAAGGCTCGATCCCGTCTCGGTCAGCTCCACGATCGCGTCGGCGAGGTCCGGGGGCTTCGCCTCCGTCGCCCCCCAGGAGAATTCCACGGACGCCTTCACGCCGCGTTTTTTCAGGAAGGCCTTCGTGACCCGGACGAGCTCCGTGGCGATGTGCTTCCCGCGCAGGTCGCGAACCGTCCGGATGGACGAAGCCTCCGGAACCGCGAGGACCCAGCGGACGCGGCCAAGGCCCGACTTCGCGTAGCACAATGCCGTCACCGTCTCGACCCGCGCGCCGTTCTCGAGGACCCAGTCTTGGCCCGTGAGGCCTGCGTCCAGCGCGCCCTGCTCGACGTAGCGGGACATCTCCTGGGCGCGGATCAGGCGCACGGAGAGTTCGGGGTCGTCCGTCGAGGGCAGGTAGGAGCGGGAGCTGGCGGAGATCCGGAAGCCGGCCTTCCGGAAGAGATCGAAGGTGGCTTCCTGGAGGCTTCCCTTCGGGAGGCCCAGTCGCAGGACGCGCGCCATGGTCAGGCTCCTTTCGGGGTCTTCGCCGGGGCCTTCGGAGCGGGAGCCGCCGCTTTCGGGGCGTGGTGCGCCGCTTTCGGGGCGGAGGGCGCCGCTTTCGGGGCGGGGGGCGCCGCTTTCGGGGTGGAGGGTGCCGCTTTCGGGGCGGAGGGCGCCGCTTTCGGGGCGGGGGGCTTGGCCGCGAGCGGATGCGCCGGGACCGGCGACTGCTTCGAGGGGCAGTGCTCGGCGAGGACGCAAGATCCGCAACGGGGTTCGGGGGCGCAGACCGAGAGGGCGTGGGCCTGCAGCAGCTGCTGGAAGGCGGACGATATTTTCAGGGGGAAGACCTTCGCGATCGCGTCCTGCATCCGGGTCGGGGGAGCGTCCTTCGGAAAGACATGGAGGCGCTTGAGCAGCCGCATCCCGTCGTCCGAGAGATAGACGACGGCCGTTCCCTTGACGGCCAATACGACGCAGGCGGCGTGGAAGGGGTTCGTCCCGGGCAGCAGCAGGATCCGGCGCTTCAGATCCACGGCCCCCACGTGCGCCCAGGGCTCCAGCGTGACCTCCTCGGTCTCGTTGATGATGACCTGGAGGATCCGGCGCAGCCGGACGGACTTCCGGGTGCCGTCGTCGAGCGAGGCGCAAACGCGCGAGACCGTGCGGGGCGAGGCCGCGCGCAGCTCGTTTAAGTCCGAGAAGGTTTCCCGGAGGGTGCGCCAGACGGCGTTCGCCTTTCGGAACGACGGTCCCTCGACGAGAATCGCAAACGCGAGGGCCTCGAGGATCGGGAGGTGCTCGATTTTCGGGGGCTCCCCGTAGGTTTTCAACAGCCTCTGGTGGACGTGGTGGAGACGTTCGGTGGCGGTTTCGAGCATGCGGATCTGGGGTCCTTACGCCGGCAGGTTTACCAGGAGCGCGGAAAGGATTCCGTCGACGCCCTGGACGTCCTTGAGGATGTCCTTGGTGGCGGGCTGGTCGATCCCGACGACCATGATCGCCTCCCCGCCCGCCGACTCCCGGCCGACGTGCAGTTCGGAGATGTTGATCCCGCTCGCCGCGAGGATCCGGGCGACCCCCGCCACGATGCCCGGCTTGTCCCGGTGGCGGGTCACGATCATCGCGCCCGACGGCGTGAAATCGGTCTGGAAGCCGTCGATCTCGACGATGTAGGGCTCCTCCCGGCCGATGATCGCGCCGACCAGGTTCACCTCGCGTTCGGATCCCTTCACGAGCGCCCGCAGGACGCTGTGGTAGATGGGGGAGACATCGATCCGGGACTGCCGGATCGAGATCTGGCGCTCCTCTGCCAGCGGGGTCGCATTCACGAGCGTCACCGCCTCGTCGAGCCCGAAGGAGAGCAGGCCCTTGAGGAAGGCCGACGTGAGGAGGCTCGTCTTCTCCTTCGAGATTTCGCCCTCCATCGTGATTTCGACGCTGCGCACGAAGCCGGGCGAGTACTGGGCGGCGAACGCCCCCATCCGGTCCGCCAGCGGAATCCAGGGCTTGATCGCCGCGTAGGTCTCGGGGGCGATCGGGGGGAGGTTCACGAGGCCCGTGGGGAAGACCCCCTTCAAGGCCTGCAGGACCTGGTCGGCGACGTCGAGGGCGACGGCCGACTGGGCCTCCTTCGTGGAGGCGCCCAGGTGCGGCGTCGTGATGACGGCGTCGAGGGCGACGAGGGGGTTGTTCACCGGCGGCTCCTCGGGGTAGACGTCGAGGGCGACGCCGGCGACCTTGCCTTCCTTGATCGCCGCGAGCACCGCGGCCTCGTCCAGAAGCCCGCCCCGGGCGCAGTTGACGATCCGAAGCCCCGGCTTCGCGAGCGCGAGGAGCTTCGCGTTCACGAGGTTCTTCGTCGCCTCCGTGATCGGCATGTGGAGCGTCACGAAGTCCGCGTTCCGGAAGAGATCGTCGAGGCTCACGAGCTCCACCTCGCGCTTCTTCGCGAAGTCGGGGGAGACGAAGGGGTCGTGGGCCAGGATCTTCATCCCGAGGCCCTTTGCCAGGCGCGCGACCTCGGACCCGATCTTGCCGAGCCCCACGACCCCGAGGGTTTTCGAGCGGATCTCGACGCCTACGAACTTCGTCCGCTTCCATTCGCCCTTCTTCACGGAGGCCGTGGCCTGGGGGATGCAGCGCGCCAGCGACATCAAAAGCGAAATCGTGTGCTCCGCCGTCGTGATCGTGGAGGCCGAGGGCGTGTTCACCACGAGGATGCCGCGCCGCGTCGCCGCCTTCATGTCGATGTTGTCCACGCCGATGCCGGCCCGCCCGATGACCCGCAGGCGCTTGCCCGCGTCGATGAGGGATTCGTCCACCTGGATGCGGCTGCGCACGATCAGCCCGTCGCAGTCGGCGATCAGCTCCTTCAATTTCGCCGGCGGGGCCTCGGGCTCGTTTAAAACCTCGAAGCCCGCGTTCTTGAGCATCGCCACGCCGTCGGCCGAGATGGGATCCGTGACCAGGACCTTGATTTTCGAGGGGCCTTTCATGGAGGGAGAAGTATAGGGAACGGGCAGGGGGGAGGGAATGGGGCGTCCGGCGAGCCTGGATGGAGACGAATCGCGCCCGCTCGCCTTCCAGGCCTCGGCTGTCCCGCCGGGCGTATAGAATCCGCAGGACACGGGGGCGATCCATGAATCGTCCCCGCAACACCGGGCGCGCCCCATGAACGAAGCCGACACCTGCCGAAAGTTCGTCACCCCCGCCCTGCAAAAGGCCGGCTGGGACGAGGAGCCGCACTCCCTCGCCGAGCAGCGCTCGTTTACCGACGGCCGGATCTTCCCGCAAGGCGCTGCTCATCGCCGAAAGCCGGGCAAGCGCCCCGACTACATCCTCCGCTACACGCGCGACTTCCCCCTCGCCGTCGTCGAGGCGAAGTCCGACGAGAAAAATCAAGGCTCCGGCCTCCAGGAGGCGAAGGACTACGCCGAGGCCCTCGGCCTCAAGTTCGCCTACTCCACGAACGGCCCAGGCATCGTCGAGTTCGACTACGCGGCCGGCGTCGAGCGCGAACTTTCCGCCTACCCGACGCCTAACGAGCTCTGGGCGCGCTACCGGAAATCCGAGCGCCTCTCCGACGACGGCGTCGCAAACGCCCTCCTCGCGCCCGCGAACCTCACGGCGAAGAAGGAGCCGCGCTACTACCAGCGGATCGCCATCCAGCGCGCCGTCGGGCTCATCCGCCAGGGCCGGAAGCGCGTCCTGCTCACCATGGCCACCGGCACCGGGAAAACCGACGTCGCCTTCCAGATCTGCTGGAACCTCTGGTCCACCCGCTGGAACCGCGCCGGCGAGCACCGCAAGCCCCGCATCCTCTACCTCGCCGACCGGAATTTCCTCGTCGATGGCCCCAAGGCGAGGACCTTCGCCCCCTTCGGCGACGCCCGCCACAAGATCGAGGGCGAGGCCGTCAAAAGCCGCGAGATGTATTTCGCCATCTACCAGGCCATCGCCCGCGACAAGGACCGCCTAGGCCTCTACCGGGACTACCCGCGCGACTTCTTCGACCTCGTCATCGTGGACGAGTGCCACCGCGGCAGCGCCTCCGACGAAAGCAACTGGCGCGAGATCCTGGAATGGTTCGAGCCTGCCTACCAGCTCGGGATGACGGCCACGCCGCAGCGCGACGAGAACCGCGACACCTACCTCTACTTCGGAAACCCCGTCTACGAGTACAGCCTCCGCCAGGGTATCGACGACGGCTTCCTCGCCCCCTACCGGGTCCACCGCGTCGTGACCCGCTGGGACGCGACCGGATGGCGGCCGAGCCAGGACGATCTCGACCGCTTCGGCCGGGAGATCCCCGACGAGGAATACCAAACCTGCGACTTCGAGCGGCGGGTGGCCCTTCGCGCGCGCACAAAAGCCGTCGCCCGCCACCTGACGGACTTCCTCAAAAAGACCGACCGGTTCGCCAAGACCATCGTCTTCTGCGTGGACCAGGAGCACGCCCTCGAGATGCGCAACGCGCTCGTCAACCTGAACTCGGACCTGGTCCGGGAGCATCCCGACTACGTCTGCCGCGTGACCACCGACGAGGGCGACGTCGGCCGGGGCCACATGGAGCGCTTCCAGGACGTGGAAAGCCGCACCCCCGTCATCCTCACCACGTCGCAACTCCTCACCACCGGCCTCGACGCTCCCACCTGCAAGAACATCGTCCTCGTGCGCGTCGTCAACTCGATGGTCGAATTCAAGCAGATCATCGGCCGGGGCACCCGCGTCCGGGAGGACTGCGGCAAGCTCTGGTTCAGCATCCTCGACTACACCGGCTCCGCGACGCAGAACTTCGCCGACCCGGATTTCGACGGCGACCCTACGCTCGCCACGAAGGAGGAAATCGACGAGCACGGGAAGGTGACGAGCGAGGAGACGGACGTCCCCGAAACCGCCTACGAGGACGCCGGGACCCCCGCCGACCCCATCCAGGAGGCCCGGGACGGCATCCAGGACAAGCCCGAGCCCGGCCGCCGCAAGATCTACTTCGACGGCGGCCAAGTTGAAATCGTGGCACACGTCGTCTACGAGCTCGACGCCGACGGCCGCCAGCTTCGCACCGTCTCCCTCACCGACTACGCCGCCGAGCGCGTCCGGACGCTCTGCACAGGCCTAGACGACCTCCGCCGCCGCTGGGCCGACCCGGAAGAGCGCGGCGGGATCGTCGATCGCCTGGAGGAGCGCGGCATCTACTTCCCGACTCTCGCCGACCAGGCCGGCCGCCCCGACGCCGACCCCTTCGATCTCCTCTGCCACCTCGCCTTCAACGCCCCCATCCGATCAAGAAAGGAGCGCGCCGACCGGGTAAAAAAGGAGCGCCGCGCCTTCTTCGAGAAATTCGCCCCCGAGGCCCGCAAGATCCTCGACGAGCTCCTCGACCAATACGCCCAGCACGGCTTCGGCGAGTTCTCCCTCCCCGCCGCTTTAAAAATCCCCCCCGTCTCCGCGCATGGCACCGTAGACGAAATCGTCACCCTCTTCGGCGGCCCGGACAAACTCCGCACCGCGATGACGGAACTGCAGGGATTCGTCTATGCCGCGTGACACTCGGCCGCCCGCGCGCCCGTTAGAATAAAGGCAACGAAATCATGCCCGTCATCTCCATGTTCTACGGCGTCGTGGTCTCCCTGTTCTTCCTGGACAACAAACAGCACCATCTGCCCCATGTCCACGCCAGATACCAGGACGACGAGGCCGTCTTCGCGATCCCGGACGGTCAAATCCTCGAGGGCGCGCTCCCGCCCGGAAAAATCCGCCTCGTGCAGGCCTGGATCGAGATTCATCGTGAGGATCTGATGGCGGATTGGAGCCTGGCCGTGCAGGGGCAGCCTGTCTTCCGGATCGATCCCCTGAAGTGAGGCGAGCGATGAACCCGAGAGTCCGAACCGCCCGCGCCAACGACGACTTCACCCTCACCCTGCAATTCGACAACGGCGAGACCCGGCGCTTCGATATGCGGCCGCACCTCGATTTCGGCGTCTTCAGGGAGTTGAAAGACCCGTCGTATTTCAAGACCGTCCGGGTCGCCTACGGAACCGTCCAGTGGCCCCACGCCCAGGACATCTGCCCGGACACCCTCTATCTCGAAAGCGTCCCCTGCCAGGACATCGAATCCCCCCGCCCCCTCCGCCGTGTTCCCCAGCCCGTCGCCGCTCCCGTTGCCCCCCCGGAAGCGCTTCGATAAAGTGATGATGGAAGGAAGCAGAACATGACGGCCGCCTCGAAACAGTTGATTTCGACGTTCAGGGCTCTCCCCGAAGCCGAGAAACGGGAAGTGGCCGCGACCATCCTCCGCTGGTCCGTTCGGGAAGACCGCTCTTCGACAGGTCGCTTCGGTGCGCGCCCCGCCCCCTCCCAAGGTCTG
>CAYHQZ010000099.1:0-14364 GCA_964358555.1 uncultured Planctomycetia bacterium | reverse complement strand
TCCGAGCCCCCACCCCTCGCCCTTCTTATCCTTCGTGTCCAGGAATACGAGGATCGGCGACGCGATGACGCAAACGGGAAGCCAGACGCAAAAGTTCAGGATAATCTCCAATTCCGTGATTTTTATCACGTTTTTGCCCCCGGGAACGTGATCTTTATCACGGAACTCTATATAATTAATGTCGATGGAACGAAACCTCTACGGGAAACTCGTCGACTGGAAGAAGGGCCAGGGGCGGAAGCCTCTGATCCTACGGGGGGCACGACAAGTCGGCAAAACCTGGCTGCTAAAGGAGTTCGGTCGAAAGGAATATGCCGCCTGTCTCTACTTTAACTTTGAAGAAGACCCGAGGCTTCGTTCGTTCTTCCATGGAACGCTGGATCCGGGGCGGGTGATCAAGGATCTTTCCGCCTATTCCGGCGCGGCGATCCGTCCTGGCGAGACCCTGATCGTCTTCGATGAAATCCAAGCCTCGAACGAGGCGTTGAACTCGCTTAAGTATTTTCAGGAGAGCGCCCCCGAGATCCACGTTGCGGCGGCCGGCTCTCTGCTCGGGATCCGGCTCTCCGGGACGCGCTCTTTTCCCGTCGGCAAGGTTTCCTTCCTCGACCTCCACCCGCTCACGTTCCTCGAGTTCCTGGACGCCCACGGGGAATCTGCCCTCGCGCGGCGGATCCTCGAGCCGGAGGGTTTCGAGCCGTTCCCCGACGCGATTCACGAGCGCCTGATCGAGCGGCTGCGCCTCTACTTCTTCACCGGCGGCATGCCGGAAGCGGTGGCGCACCACGCGGAACACCGCTCCCTCGAGGGCGCCCGGCGGATCCAGGACGAAATCCTGCGGGCCTATCCCTACGACTTCGCCAAGCATGCGAACGCCTCCGACATCCCGAAGCTCTCCCTCGTCTGGGAATCGATCCCCGCGCAGCTCGCCCGGGAGAACAAGAAGTTCATGTTCTCCGTCGTCCGGCCGTCCGCCCGGGCGCGCGAATACGAGGACGCCATCGCCTGGCTTTCCGAGGCGGGGCTGCTCCTGCGATCGTTCCAGGTCTCCGCCCCGAAGATCCCGCTGTCGGCCTACGCCCTGCCCGGGACGTTCAAGGTCTACGCCCTGGACGTGGGCCTCCTTGGGGCGATGTCGCGCCTCCCGCCGGCCGCCGTCATCGAGGGCAGCAGCGTCTTCGAGGAGCACCGGGGCGCGTTCACGGAGAAC
Organism: uncultured Planctomycetia bacterium; assembly: GCA_964358555.1. GTDB lineage: Bacteria > Planctomycetota > CAYHQZ01 > CAYHQZ01 > CAYHQZ01 > CAYHQZ01. The sequence goes on along the minus strand of CAYHQZ010000099.1, from coordinate 13,154 downwards.
TTCGTCGCCCAGGAACTCGTCGCGCGCCGGGGCGAGCGTCTCTACTACTGGTCGACCGGTAGCAACGCCGAGGTGGACTTCCTCTGCGAGGACGAGGGCGTCCTCCATCCCCTCGAGGTGAAGGCGGGGCAAAATCCCCGCAGCCGCAGCCTCTCGACCTTCGGCGCCCGTCACCCCGGCTGCCCGCTTTCCCGCGCGACGTTGTTGAACCTCAAATCGGATGGCCGGATCCGAAACTATCCCCTCTACGCCCTCGCAAGATTTCCCTCCCCGGAACGCCCCGCCGCACCCCCCGCCGGCGCTACTCTCCCGCCTCCTCCCGTTCCATGACCTCCCGGAGCGCGCGCAGCGCGTCGCGGGCGGGCCGCAGGCGGGTCGTCTTCAGGATCCCCAGGGCCTTGTCGATCTTCAATCCGGCGTTCAGCGGCCGGCGGGCCTTCGGACGGAGGACCTCGGTCGGGACGGCGCGGGCCGTGGAGGCGGGCAGGCCGAAGGTCTCGCAGACCATTCCGGCGATCTCGGCGCGCGAATGGAGGTCGGGCCCGGCGACGTGCAGGATTCCCGTCCGCCCCATCGCGGCCAGCTCGATCGCGGCCGATCCGAGATCGACGCTGTAGGTGAGGCTCGTCTGCTGATCGGACGGGAACGAGATCGTCCGCGCCTCGAGCGCCGCCTGGCGCAGCTGGTAGACGAAGTTCTTCCGCTGGGCCTCGGCCCCGAGGATCCAGGTCGTGCGCACGACGAGGATCGGCTTCTTCGTCGCGAGGAGGACGTTCTCCATCTCCATCTTCGTCCGGCCGAAGACGCTGATGGGGTTCGGAAGGTCCTCCTCGGAATAGGGGCCGTTCTTTCCGTCGAAGACGGATTCGCCGGAAAACGCGCAGAACCACTTCGCCCCGCAGGCGAACGCGCACTCGGCGGCAAGCCTCGGGCTTTCCACATTCACGCGGTTTCCGAGGGAGAGATCGTCCTCGCAGGTATCCGGGTTCGTGATCCCGGCCGGATAGAAGACCCAGTCCGCCTTGGCTGACTCGAAGACCTCGCGAACTACCCGGGAGCCGGCCAGGTCGTAGGCGACCATGCCGGGATAAGCGGTCGTCAGCGCCGTCGAGACGACCTCGTGGCCGGCGAGGCGGGCCGCCGCCTCGATCGCGGAGCCGATCATCCCCGAGGCGCCGACGACCACGATGCGAGCCATGTTCGTTCTCCTACCCAACTATACTTCCACTCTTCCCGAAAAATCCAAGATTCGTCCCGGTCGGCAGAACGGCCAAAAGCGCCGCGGTCGCGATTTCGGCCATTGCGGCGTGCCGTAGGAAACGGGCGCCTCCCGCCGCGGGCGACGCCGGGGAGCTCCCGCTACCGGGGGATGCGCTCCACGAACACCGGGCTCGCCCAGCCGCGCTCGAAATCCTCCTGCGTCACGCGCAGGTAAACCGAGGCGTCGCGATCGGCGCTTAAGTCCCAGTCGAGGGAGAGGTCGGCCTGCGGCGGAAGGTTCTCCCAGCGGTGGACCTCCTCTCCGTTCACCACGAGCAGCGCCTCGCGGACGGCCGCGAGCGCCCGGATCGAGGCGGTGACCCGGAGCGGCAAGCCCGCGGGCAGCCGCAGGACGGACCCCATCGGAGCGCCGTTCACGCGCAGGTCGAGGACCATCTGGGCCCCGGTCGTGGCGAACGTCCGCCGGGCGCGGATGGCCTCGGCGATGCCCCGGCGCGAAAGCTCCGTCGCGAGGACTCCCGTGATGTCGCGCCCGGAGTGATCGCCGGCGCCCACGAAGCCGAACCGCCGGCCCGCCTTCAGCGCGTCGCGGGCGTAGGTGGCAGGCAGGGCAAGTTCCGCGAGCAGCCGCGGGGAGTGCGGCGCGCCTTCAAACTCGTAGGAGCCGCGCGTCTGGACGATCTCGACGACCGACTGGGTCTCGCCGTCGAATCCCGCCCACTGCTCGCCGGAGATGTAGAGGTTGTTCTCGTGGCCGACGTGCGGGATGAGCAGGGCCTTCTGGCGGCGCGCATAGTCGAGCAGCGCCGGGTAGGCGTGGGCCTTCAGGCCGCGGAAATCGCGCCAGGGGAGGAAGTCCTCGAGGAAGAAGATGTTGTTGTCGCTCATCTTCCGCATGGGGTTGTCCGGCAGGAAGGCGTTCATCTCGGCGGCGGGGAAGGCGACGAACTCGCCCGGAACGTCGTGCAGGGCCGCCAGGCGCGAAAGCAGGTCCCACTCCTCCTCGGAGAGGTGGTGGTGGTGGTCCGTGATGGCGACGAAGTCGAGGCCGAGCGCGTCGCGGACGTAGCGGTAGTGGTCCTCGACGTTCGCGTCGGCGGCGCGCAGGCACACGGAAATCTCCGTGTGGCGGTGCAGGTCCCCGAAAGCCACGCGGTACGGCCGGCCCGAGATCTCGACGGCGCCGGGCTCGCGCCGCCGCCAGCGATGCCGCACGAGCGCGGGGGCGGCGGGGGGCGCAGACTCGCGGACGGGCGTCAGCACCGAGGGGATCCCGCCCGCGAGGCGGGCCCAGGCCAGGCGCTGGGGCCCGTCGAGGGTCTCGTAGCGGACGTGCTCGTCGAAGTTTCGCTCGTCGGCCGCCCAGACGGCCAAGAACCCCCCCCCCGGCTCGCGCGCAACGGCCGCCTCGGCGGACGGCCCGAGCCGGCCGCGCGTCATTTCGAAGCGCGACGTCCAGCGCCCGCCCTCGATCCCCCGCGCGACGAGGCCGAAGTTCTTGAAGTCTCCGAGGCCGTAGACGGATCCGAGTTCGCGCCAGAAGACCCAGGGGCTGCCCGCGGAATCAAGGCCGAGATGGATCAGCGCCTCGCGCGCGGACGGATCGTCCGACCCGGGCCGCCGCGCCGGGAAGTTCGGAAGCGTTGGGCGGACCTGCCCGCCCTCGATCCGGACGAGCGCCACCTTGCGGGCGCCGAAAAGGCTGTGGCGGACCGCCTTCTCGGGGCCGTCGAAGACGCGCATGTTCGCCGTCCGCTCGCTCCAGCGCTCGAAGGCGACCCAGACGCCCGTCCCGTCGGCCGCCGCGCGTGGGCGGCAATGATCGATTTCCTCGGGAAGCGGGTCGGGGAGGGCCTCGGCCACCCGGTTCCCTTCCAACCGCGCCAGCCCCACGCGGAAACGCCCGCCGGACACGTTCTCGAACGCGACCCAGACGCTGCCGTCGGGCGCGGCGGCAAGCGAAGGGCGGTGGGACCCCGCGGACGCGATCGGGATCGGCGGCCCGAATCCCTCCGCGCCTTCGCGCCGGACCCAGACGCCGGCGCGCGCGCCCCCGAGGATCTCGTAGGCGAAGATCGCGCGGCCTTCGGCGTCAACGATCGCCGCCGGGTGAAGCGCGCGGCAGGGAGACTCTTCGACCGGCACGGAGCGCCCGAAGCCGCCCTGCGGCCGGCAGGCAATCGCGCGAACGGCCCACCCCTCCGGGGCCAGCCCGCAGGCGAGGACGTGGAGCGTGGAGTCCGGAGCGACCGCAAGGGCGACATCATGGACGCGCTCGAGGCCGTGCGGAACCTCCTCGACGGATTCGACCCCGTCGGGCTCGAGGCGAGAGAGAAGGAGGCGGGCCGGCTTTCCTTCGTCGCGGGCGAGGAAAAGCAGCCATGCGCGACCAGAGGGATCCATCGCCACCCGGGGGCGGGACTGGAAATCCCCGGGGCCGCCCGTGGGCTTCGGCGAGGAAAGGTATCGTTCCGAAAAGTTCTCGGGGTTCATGCGACGGGCATTGTAGAGGCAGCGGGGATTTTTTTTCTCGGCGCGCGGGGTCGCGGACCTTGACTCGATCCCGACGCCCGCTAGCATTCCATCTGCTCTCCGGGCGCTCCCGGGGAGGCTCGTCGAAACCGGAAGTGGGTTGAACGGAGGCCGTAGGTCTCGTCGATCGAGTCCGGCGGTTTTCGCTCCCCCGCAAACAACAAGCCACGCTGGAGCAGCCGGGGGAATCCCCCGGCCGCGCCGGCCCTCTCGGGGTGGGAGCACGCATGAACGACGGAGAGCGGGATCGGTTGTGGGGCCTGCTCGTCGGGGAAATCCGGAGGCGGGTGACCGGCCCGCAGTTCGAGACGTGGTTCTCCCGCGCCTCCATCGCGAGCGACGACGGAACCGCCCTTGAAATCGCCGTCCCGAGCCGCCTGATCAAGGACTGGCTCGAGGATCGCTACGTCTCGATCGTCGAGGAGGCCGCCGCCACGATCCGTCCCGGCACGCGCGTTTCCTTTGTCGTCTCCCGCGCCTCCCCCGCGGTCGCGCCTCCGGCGAGCGCGCCCGCCGCCGATCCGGCCCCGGCATTCGCCCCCTCGGCCCGGGCGCCGAGAATCGAGCAGAATCCGGAATCGGGCTTTTCTCTCAATCCCGAATACGTCTTCGACAACTTCGTCGTGGGCCCCTGCAACGAGCTCGCTCACGCCGCGGCGCGCGCCGTCGCGGACGCCCCCGCGCGCGCCTACAACCCCTTGTTCCTCCACGGCTCCGTCGGCCTCGGCAAGACCCATCTCCTGCAGGCGATCGCGCACGGGATCCTTCGGTCCCACCCGGATGCCCGGATCCTCTACTTCTCCTGCGAGACCTTCACCAACCACTTCGTCTCCGCCATCGCGAAGGGCGAGATCGACAGGTTCCGAAGCCGCTACCGCAATGTCGACGTCCTCCTGATCGATGACATCCAATTTCTTGCGAACAAAGACCGGACGCAAACCGAGTTCTTCCACACCTTCAACGCCCTTCACGGAAACCAGAAACAGATCGTTCTGACCTCCGACTCCCCACCGAAGGAGATCCCCTCCCTCGAGGAGCGGCTGGTCTCGAGGTTCAAGTGGGGAATGGTCGCCGAGCTCGGCAAGCCCACCCTCGAGGATCGCATCGCCATCCTCAAGCGAAAGGCCCGTCTCCGGGAAATCGAAATCCCCGATGCGGCCCTCCTCCTGATCGCCCAACGGGTCGATTCGAACGTCCGCGAACTCGAGGGCACGCTGATCAAGGTCACCGCGATGGCGAACCTCCGCCGAAAGGCCGTCGACGCCTCGATCGCCGCGGAGGTCCTCCGGGAAGGAGCCCCCGAGCGTTTCCGCGTCCGCGTCGAGGACATCCAGGACGCGCTGTCCGTCCGTTTCCAGATCCGCCTCTCGGATCTCCAATCCAAGCGCCGACCCCGCTCGATCGTCCTTCCCCGCCAGATCGGGATGCACCTCGCGCGCGTCCTCACGGAGCATTCCCTTGCGGAAATCGGCGGCTACTTCGGCGGCCGGGATCACACGACCGTCCTCTACGCAGATGCCCAGATCCGCTCCCGGATGCGCCTAGATGAATCCCTCCGCTCGATCGTGGACAGCCTGACGAGCGAGATCCTTTCGAAAAAGCCCTGATGTTCCCTTGGTGGCTTCCCTCCTTCCGCCCCCCTGAAATCGTGCGCATCCTGTGGAAAATATGCCTGCAAGCCGTTCATCCCCGGTGGGGTTCAGAAAACATTTTGCCTCTTTTTAACTTTTCTCTTCCTTGCCTTTTTTTCCCTTCCCATTCTTTCCCCTCAACCCCCTACTTTTTAAGGGGTTTTTACCCCTTCTTCCACCGCCTCTCCCCCCTCCGCTTTCCCTTGGAAAAAGCCCCATTATTACGGGAGAAGGATATGATGATGACTTGGAACTTATATATAAGAATTCACTTTCATCTTCCATGCGCGCCACAACCGGTAGATGTTGCTCCGGGACGCGCATCCGGATACATCTCATGGAGGGGGTAATATGAAGTTCCAAGTTTCCGGATCCATGTTTCAAACGGGCTGCGCCCTTGCGCTGCAGGCCGTGCCGCAGGGCATGGCCCGGCCCATCCTTTCAAATCTTCTCTTGGAGGGCCAGGGGAACGTTCTCCGGCTGACAGGGACGGATCTCGAATCCTCCATCCAGGCCTCCCTGGAGTCCCCGGAGGCCTCGGGGGAAGGAAGGGTTCTTGTTCCCGCCTCCCGGCTCCACGGGGTTGCGCGGGAAGGAAGCGAAGGGGATGTCACTCTTGAAACGAACGCCCAGGGGCTTCGGATCTCCATTAAAGGAGGCCGGTTCCGCCTTCCGGTGTCCGACCCTTCGGAGTTTCCGAACCCTCGAGAGGAAGAAAACGCAGGCATTGAGATGGAAGCGGGCATCCTGTTTGAGATGTTCAGAAAAACCCTGTTCGCCGCGGCCAAGGAGATATCCGCCTACACCCTAAACGGGGTGTTCGTGAAGGCCGGCGGGGGGAAGATCGAGATGGTAGGGACCGACGGGAAGAAGATGGCCCGGGTTCGGAGAAACGTCCCGGGCGAAGAATCCTTCCAGGGAATCCTTCCCCTCCGGCTGGCCCAACAGATGGAAAAAACTCTCGCGGCGGCGCCGGAGGGCGCCAAGGCCCGCTTTTGGGTCGGGGATCGGCGCGCGCGGGTTCAGGGAGACGCGGGGCCTGGCTTGCGGGTCACCGTGTCCGGCCGCCTGGTGGACGGGAAGTATCCCGACTACGAGGCCGTGATCCCGAAGGCGGGACCTCGGGCCTTCGGCGTCGATCGGGAAAAACTAGGCGAGGCCATCCGACGAGCGGCGCTTCTTTCCGACGCCTATTCCCGGCTCATCCGGATGCACATCGAGAAGGGAGTGCTTTCGATCCGGGGCGAGTCCCGGGACGCCGGCGAAAGCGAGGCCGAGGTTCCGATCGAATACGCGGGCGAGTCGTTCGATATCGGATTCAACGCGGATTTTCTCCTGGATCTCATTCGGGCGGTTTCGGATCCGGCCCTCCGGGTCCAGTTTGGCGAGTCGGCCGGCGAGTTCGGCCGATTTGAAGCGGGCGAGGACTACGTTTACGTGGTCGCACCCATCGATCTCGAAGGAAACGCCGGATGAAGGGACGGGGGGGAGCGCCCAAGCGCCTCGGGACGCTGCTCCAGGCGATGGATCTGGTTCCGGGCGAGCGGGCGTTGCGCAAGAGGGAACGTCTCGACGAGGCCTGGACGGAGGCGGCCGGATCGGAGGCCTCCCGCGTTTCCCGTCCCGAGGGGCTGAAGGGCGGCACGCTCACGGTTCTGGTCCGGGGCAGCGCCTGGCTCCAGGAATTGAGCGGCTTCCGCGGCGAGGAGATCCGCCGCCGCCTCGCGGCCTCGATCGGGAAGGCCGTCGATCGGATCCGGTTTAGGCTCGAGGGGCTGGAAGCCCCGGCGGCAGGCGGAGGCCTTCGTGTCTGATTCCGCTCCCGTTGGCGCCGTCTACGACGCGACCTCCATCAAGATTCTCGGCGGGATCGAGGCCGTCCGGAAGCGCCCCGCGATGTACATCGGGGACACCGGGCCGCGCGGCTTCCACCATCTCGTCTTCGAGGTCGTGGACAACTCGGTGGACGAGGCCCTCGCGGGCCATTGCAAGAACATCTCCGTCCGGATCCACGAGGACGGCGTCTGCTCGGTCACGGACGACGGCCGCGGGATTCCCGTCGACATGCACAAGGAGGCGAAGAAGAGCGCGCTGGAGGTGGTGCTGACCACCCTGCACGCCGGCGGCAAGTTCGACCATGCCTCCTACAAGGTCAGCGGCGGCCTCCACGGGGTCGGTGTTTCCGCGGTGAACGCGCTGTCCGAGTGGCTCGAGGTCGAGGTCCATCGCGACGGGCACGCCTACCACCAGCGCTACGAGCGCGGGGCCGCGAAAAGCCCCGTCGTCGAGCGCGGCGTCACCTCCCGGCACGGAACCCGGGTCATTTTCAAGCCGGACCCCACGATTTTCCCCGAGCGGAACTTCTCCTACGACATCCTCGCCGGGCGGATCCGGGAGCTCTCCTACTTAAACCCGGGCGTCAAGTTCCAGATTCACGACGACCGGACGAGCCGCGCGGACACCTTCCATTCCGAGAAGGGCCTGGCGGATTTCATCGGCTTCCTCCAGACGGGCAAGGCCCCGCTGCATCCCGACGTGGTCACGATGGAAGGCGAATCCGACAACGTCCAGGTTTCCATCGCCTTCCAGTTCAACGACGGCTACGCCGAGAACATCTTCTCCTTCGTCAACACGATCCACACCCACGAGGGCGGGACCCACCTCGTCGGATTCCGGACGGCGCTGACGAAAGCCGCCAACCTCTACGCGAAGCGCGCGGGGATTCTCAAGGAAAACCAGGAGCCCCCGTCCGGCGACGACTACCGCGAGGGGCTGGCCGCCGTCGTGAGCGCCCGCGTCCCGGACCCGCAGTTCGAGGGCCAGACGAAGACGAAGCTCGGCAACCGCGAGGTCCAGGGGATCGTCGAGGGGCTCGTCTACGAGCGCATCTCGTCCTATTTCGAGGAGCACCCCGCCACCGCCCGCGCCATCACGTCCAAGGCGTTCCAGGCGGCGCAGGCCCGGGAGGCCGCTCGCAAGGCCCGCGAGCTCGTGAGGAAGGGCGCCCTTCGCGGCACGGCCCTGCCTTCGAAGCTCGCCGACTGCGCCAGCCGCGACCCCGAGGAAACGGAAGTTTTCATCGTCGAGGGCGAATCGGCCGGCGGCTCGGCGAAGCAGGGCCGCGACCCCCGCGTCCAGGCGATCCTGCCGCTGCGCGGGAAGATCCTGAACGTCGAGAAGGTCCAGCTCGCGCGGATGCTGGGCCATTCGGAAATCCAGATCATCATCGCGGCGCTCGGCGCCGGCGTCGGCGTGGACGAATTCGACGTCACGAAGCTGCGCTACGGGCGGGTCGTGATCATGACGGACGCCGACGTCGACGGAAGCCACATCCGGACGCTGCTGCTCACGTTCTTTTTCCGGCACATGCGTCCGCTGATCGAGCAGGGGCACGTCTTCATCGCCCAGCCGCCCCTCTACCGCGTCCGGCGCAAGCGCAAGGACGAATACATCCTCTCCGATCGGGAGATGGATCAGGCCCTGGTGAGCCTCGGCCTCGACGGCACCTCGATCCTCGCGCTCGAGGGGGCCGACTACAAGGCGCTGCCTTCGGATCTGGTGACGCGCCTGCTCGAGCGGCTCGGCCGGCTCGAGGAGATTTCAAGGCACCTGAAGCGAAAGGGTCTCACCCTCGAGGCCCTCCTCGCCGCGCGCGCGCAGGATGGCCGGTTCCCCCAGTTCCTCGTTCGCGATGCCGGGGAGCCGCGCTTTCTCTACACCGACGAGGAGCTCCAGGCGTTCGCGAAGGCCCTCGAGCGCTCTCGCGGCCAGCCCCTCGAAATCTTTGAAGGGGAGGACTGGGAGCGCGCCCGCGACGCGGCCGCCGGGATCGACCTCCTTGCGCTGCGCGAAGGGGAGGCGTTCGAGAAGGCGCTCCGGGACCTGAAGGGTCTCGGATTTTCCCCCGAGGCCCTCTTCCCCGCGATTTTGGCAGAGGGCGCGACGCCTCCGCCCGCCCCCTACCGGATCCAATACGAGAAGGAGACGATGGACATCGCGGCGCTGGCGGAATTGCTGCCCGCGATCCGGAAGATCGGACAGAAGGGCATGGAAATCCAGCGATACAAGGGGCTGGGCGAGATGAACGCCGAGCAGCTCTGGGAGACCACGATGGATCCGTCGAAGCGGACGATGCTCAAGATCCAGCTCGACGACGCGGCCGAAGCGGAGCGCCTCTTCTCGATCCTGATGGGCCAGGAGGTGGAGCCGCGGCGGGCCTTCATCGAGCAGCACGCATTGGAGGTCCGGAATCTCGACGTGTGAGGCGAATCCCATGGCAAAACGAACGAGAACCCCGAAGGGCGGCGGCCCTCCCCCGGACGGCGCGCTCCCCCCCGATCCTTCGGCCGAACCTGTCCCCGTTCCGATCCCCGCCCCGGCCGATCGCGTGCGCAACCAGTCCATCGAGGAGGAGCTGCGCGCCTCGTATCTGACCTACGCGATGAGCGTGATCGTCTCTCGCGCGCTCCCCGACGCCCGCGACGGACTGAAGCCCTCGCAGCGCCGGATTCTCTATGCGATGAACGAGCTTGGTCTCGGGCCCGGCGCGAAGTCGAAGAAGTGCGCCAACATCGTCGGCGAGACGATGGGGAAGTACCACCCCCACGGCGATCAGTCGATCTATCCCACCCTCGTCCGGCTCGCGCAGGACTTCAACCTCCGCTATCCGCTCATCCGCAGCCAGGGGAACTTCGGCTCCATCGACGGCGATCCGCCCGCCGCGATGCGTTACACCGAGGCGAAGCTCACGCCGCTCGGGATGGAGATGCTGGAGGACCTGGATTACGACACCGTCGACTTCGTCCCGAACTTCGACGAATCCAGGACCGAGCCCACGGTCCTTACGGGGAAGTTTCCGAGCCTGCTGGCGAACGGCTCCGTCGGGATCGCCGTCGGGATGGCGACCTCCATTCCGCCCCACAACCTCCGCGAGCTCGCGGCGGCGATCACGCTCGTCATCGACAACCCGAACGCCTCCCTCGACGAGATCATCGCCGTCCTGCCGGCCCCTGACTTCCCGACCCACGGGGTCCTCTGCGGGACCGCCGGGGTCCGGGCAGGCTACGCGACGGGCCGGGGCCGGGTGGTGCTGCGGGGTCGCGCGGAGATCGAGACGGAAAAGTCCGGCCGCCACCGGATCGTGATCCGCGAGGTCCCTTACCAGGTTTCCCCCACCTCGATCATCGACCGGATTTCGGATCTCGTGAAGGAGGATGCCCTCGATTCCGTGAGCGAGGTGCGCAACCTCTCGTCGCGCGAGGGCCTGCGGATCGTCGTGGAACTGAAAAAGGGCGAGGACCCCAACGTCGTATTGAACCAGCTCTACGAGATGACGCCGCTGCAGTCCTCGTTTTCGATCCTGCTCCTGGCGCTCACGAAGGGCGAGCCGCGCGTGCTGCCGCTCAAGGACCTGCTGCTTCTCTACCGCGACCACCGTGTCGAGGTGATCCGCCGGCGCACGACGTTTTTGAAGAAACGCGCCGAGGAGCGGGCCCACATTCTCGAAGGGCTCAAAATCGCGCTGCGGCACATCGACGAGGTCATCGAGATCATCAAGAAGTCCGAGGACGTGCCGGCCGCCTCCAGGGCTTTGCGCGCCCGGTTCGGGCTCTCCGAGCTCCAGACGGCCGCGATCCTGTCGATGCCGCTCTCGAAGCTTACAAACCTCGAGCAGGACAAGATGGACGAGGAATACCGCGACCTCATCCAGAAGATCGAGTACTACCGGGCGATCCTCGGCTCGGAATCGATGATCCACGGCCTCATCAAGGAGGATTTGCGCCTCCTCGCCGAGAAGCACGGGGACGCGCGCCGGACGGAGATTTCGCCGGCCGAGGTGGGCGACTTCGTGCCCGAGTCCCTCATCCCCTCCGAGACCGTCGCCGTCACGCTGACAAGGGCCGGCTACATGAAGCGCCTGCCGCTGACCGAATACCGCAGCCAGCGCCACGGCGGCAAGGGCGTCACCGCGGCGGACGTCCGCGAGGGCGACGTCATCGAGCGGATCCTGGTCGCGAACACCCACGACGTGCTCCTCTTCTTCACGAACCGAGGCCGCGTCTACGCCGAGAAGGTCTACAAGATCCCGGAGATGGTCCGCTCCGCGCGCGGCCGGGCCGTCGCGAACCTCCTCGACTTCAAGGAAGGAGAAGCCCTCGCCGGCCTCATCACCGTGCGGACGGGCGAGATGGGGCATCTCCTGTTCGCGACGGAAAAGGGCCTCGTGAAGCGCACCGCGCTCGCGGAATACGCCAACGTCCACAGCGGCGGGATCATCGCGATCACGCTCCTCGAGGGCGATCGCCTCATCGGCGTGGACATCATCCGCGGCGGCGAGGAGATCCTGCTCGCCAGCCGCGAGGGCCTCGCCATCCGCTTCCCCGAATCGGCCGCCCGCCCGATGGGCCGCCCCGCGCGCGGCGTGCGCGGGATGAAACTGTCCGGCAAGGACCGCGTCCAGGCCCTCGACATCCTGAAGCCCGGCTTCCAGGTCCTGACCATCTGCGAGAACGGCTACGGCAAGCGCACGGAAATCGATGAATACCGCCGGACGAACCGCGGCGGCAAGGGCGTCATCAACATCGACGCCTCCGATCGCAACGGCCCCGTTGTCACCTCGCTCGCCGTGAAAGACGGCGACGAGATCGTCTGCGTCACCGAGAAGGGCATGATCATCCGAAGCCCCGTCCAAGAAATCCGCTCCACCGGCCGAAACGCCCAGGGCGTCCGGATCATCACGTTGGACGAGGGCGACAAGATCGTCTCCGTCGATCGCCTCTCCCCCGAGGACCTCGAGGCCGCCGAGCCGCCGCCCCCCACCGCCGCCCCCGCCGGCGTCATGACCGCGCCGAAGCTTCCCGCCCCCGCGGCGGAAGACGAAGAGGACGAGAGGCCCGCGAAGGAAGAGGACGGGGAAGAGAAGGCGTAGGGACGGATCGGGCATCGCGGGCTTCCGGCTGGGCGCGACCTCGCCTGTCAACGCCGGGATGTAGAGTTCTCCTCCGGAAGGTAAGATGCGTCCTTCGCCACTCCGACCTCCCATGACCCGACCCGGCGGCTTCCCCTTAAGGGGAGACGGTGTGGCCTGCCCGCGAGTCCCCTCCGAGGAGCCACGCCGATGGATTCGACCCAACTGACTTCCTGGATCGCCAACTTCATCTGGGGCATCGCGGACGACGTCCTGCGCGATCTCTACGTCCGGGGCAAGTACCGGGACGTGATCCTGCCCATGATGGTCCTCCGCCGGCTTGACGCGGTCCTGGAGCCCACCAAGAAGGCCGTCCTCGACATGAAAGCCTCGCTCGACCGCAAGGGGATCGTCCACCAGGACGGGGCGCTCCGCCAGGCGGCCGGCCAGGCCTTCTACAACACCTCCAAGTTCACCCTCCGGGACCTCCGCGCCCGCGCCAGCCAGCAGCAGCTCAAAGCGGACTTCGAGGCCTACCTAGACGGCTTCTCCAAGAACGTCCAGGACATCCTTGAGAACTTCGAGTTCCGCAACCAGATCCCGCGCCTCTCGAAGGCTGACGCGCTCGGGACGCTGATCGAGAAGCTCCTCTCCCCGGACATCAACCTTGCCCCGACCCCCGTCCTGAACGGCAACGGCACGGTGAAGCACCCCGGTCTCGACAACCACGCGATGGGGACCCTCTTCGAAGAGCTGGTCCGGCGGTTCAACGAGGAAAACAACGAGGAGGCCGGCGAACACTGGACACCACGTGATGCCGTAAGGCTTATGGCCCGGCTGATTTTCCTCCCCATTGCCGATCA
>CAYHQZ010000098.1:0-14375 GCA_964358555.1 uncultured Planctomycetia bacterium | reverse complement strand
TCAAGATGGAAGGCATCGTGACGAAGTAGCCCCCTCTTGTAACGCGCCTTCGCACTCGACAGAATCTCGGGCCTTCATGGCCGCGAAACCCGCTCCGCCGAGCCCGTATCCCTACTATACGGAGCCCTTCGACTTGAAGGATCGGCCCGCCCGGTTCCTGAAGGCCTTCGCCGCCATCCTCCAGAACACGAACTACGGCCCGGTCCTCGACGCCTTCGCCCGCATCTCGCTGCACTGCGGCCGCTGCGCGGAAACCTGCCAGGTTCACCAGGCGACGAACGCGACCCCGGACAATCCCTGCAACCGATCGAATCTTTTGCTCAAGGTCTACCGCCGCTACTTCACGATGTCGGGGATGCTGAAGGCCCGGCTCGGCTTCGGCTGGAATCTTTCGGACGCCGACATCGACGAGATGGCCGAGGCCTACTACCGCTGCACGGCCTGCCGGCGCTGCCGGACGGTCTGTCCCGTGGGGATCGATCACGGCCTCGTGACGCACATCGCTCGCTGGGTTCTTGCCGAGATTGGGATCGTGCCGAAGGCCCTCGTGCTGGCCGTGCGGGAGCAGCTGGAGGGGAAGTCCGGCAACACCTCGGGCATCCCCGCCCCGGCCCTGAAGGACACCCTGGAGTTTTTGGAGCAGGAATTCGTGGACAACTACGGCGTGAAGGTGCCGTTCCCCGTGGACGCAGACGGCGCCGAGCACGTCTTCTTCCCGGCGGTGAGCGACTACCTGCTGGAGCCCGACGTCCTGATGGGCGTCGCGGGCGTCATGCACGCCAGCGGCGGGTCGTGGACCATCGGGACCGGCTACTTCGACGGCATCAACTACGGCCTCTTCTACAGCGACCGGATGCTCTCCCGGATCGTGCGCAAGGAACTCGCGGAGGTAAAAAGGCTCCACGGGAAGAAAATCCTGATCGGCGAGTGCGGGCATGCCTCGCGAGTGGCGCGAGAGTTCGGGCCCATCTTCGGCGGGGGGCCAACGGAAGCGCCCCCGGTCGTGAACATCATGGAATACACCTACGACGCCTTCCGCCGAGGCGCGCTGAAGCTCAAGAAGGGCGTCATCCCGGAGCGGACGACCTATCACGACCCCTGCAACATCGTCCGGTCGGGCTGGATCGTCGAGCAGCCCCGCGAGATTCTCAAGCATATCTGCGCCGATTTCGTCGAGATGACCCCCAACCGCAAGGACAACTACTGCTGCGGGGGCGGCAGCGGGACCGTCTCCATCGACGAAATGCGCGCCTTCCGGACCGGCACGCAGGGGCTTCGCAAGGCCAAGCAGATCCGGGAGACGGGCGCGACGCTGGTGGTGTCGCCCTGCGCGAACTGCAAGAAGCAGATTCGCGAGGTCTGCGAGGACAACGGCTTGAAGAATGTCCGTGTCGTGGGCCTGCACGACCTCGTCCTCAAGGCCATCGAGTTTCCCGAATCTTCGCGCGTGAAGAAGGAGGGGCCGGCCCCGGCCGGCGCTTGAGCATGGAAGCGATGATCGAGTTCGCGCGCGGTCCGCTCCTTCGGTTCGCGCTCCTCTTCATGGCGCTGGGGCTCCTCCGGAACCTCGTCCTCGCCGCCTCGGGCTTCGCCCGGATCCTTTTGCGCACCGACGATCCGCGGATTTCCTGGCGCAAGATCCTCGAGGGCGCGCGGGGCCGGGTCTTCCCGTCCCCCGGCGCCACTCACCGGCGCGGCTACGGCTACCTCTCCCTCATCCTTCACGTCGGCCTCGTCGTCACGCCCATCTTCCTGGCCGGGCACGTCCTGATCGTCCGTCGGAACCTCGGCATCGGCTGGCCCTCGCTTCCCGCCGCCGCGGCGGACGTCCTCGCGGCGGCCACGGTGCTCTCCGCCCTTGCCATGATCGCCTCACGGCTTTCCTGGAAGACCCTGCGCCAGCTGACGGGCGCGAGCGATATTTTTTTCCTCGCGCTGCTTGCGACGGTCTTCGCCTCGGGATTCATGGTTTCGCATCCGGGCGCGAACGTCCTGGGCTACCCGGCCGCCATGCTTTTGCACCTGCTCGCGGCGGACCTCGTCTTCATCCTCGTGCCCGTGACGAGGCTGGCGCACGTTTCGCTCATCCCTGCCGCCCACGCGCTTGGGGACATCGGCTGGAAGCTCGCTCCCGACGGCGGCGAGGCGGTGGCGCGCGCGCTTGGGAAGGAGAAGCAGCCGATATGAACGTGAAGCGGATGGCCATCCTCACCGACGTGACCCGCTGTATCGGCTGCGAGGAGTGCGTCCGGGCGTGCAAGGGGACGAACGCCACGGGGAAGGACAAGCCCTGGCGCTGGCAGGAATCGATCGATTCCCTCTCGGCCGCCCGCTGGACGACGATCCGCGCCCGCCCGCCCGGCCGGTCCGTCCGCCAGCAGTGCCGGCACTGCCTCTCTCCCGCCTGCGTTTCGGCCTGCCCTGTCGCGGCGCTCCGGAAGACCGCCGAGGGCGCCGTGACGTATCGATCCGACATCTGCATGGGCTGCCGCTACTGCATGATGGCCTGCCCCTTCCAGATCCCGCGCTACGAGTGGGATTCCGCCGTGCCGCGCGTCCGGAAGTGCACGCTCTGCCACGAACACATCTTCGCCGGCAGGCTTTTGGAGCCCGCCTGCACGAAGGCCTGTCCCGCCGACGCGACGAAATTCGGCGAGCGCGACGCGCTGCTCTCCGAGGCCCGCGAGCGGATCCGGGCGAACCCGAAGCGCTACGTCGACCGGATCTGGGGCGAGCACGAGTACGGTGGAACCTCGGTGATGTACGTCTCCGACGTCGACCTCGGATTTCTCGCCTGGAAGGACGAGCCTGGGGGGGCGGCGCTGCCCGACCTCACGAAGCCGGCACTCTTGAGCGTCCCGCCGGTCTTTCTCGGCGTGGGAGCGGTCCTCTACGGGACCTGGTGGGTCATCGAACGGAGGATGCGTCTCCAAAAGGAGCAGCCGAAAGAAGGCGCGCCGCCGCCGGAAGGAGGCGGGGCCTGACGGCCGCGAGAACGACATGCGCTTGCACCTCGTGAAGATGTTCCTGTGGGCCTGCCTTGGCGTGGCCGCCGTCGTGATCGTCGCTCGCTTGCTCCTCGGCCTCGGGGCGACCACCGCGCTCACGGACGCGACCCCCTGGGGCCTCTGGATCGGCTTCGACGTGCTAGGCGGCGTGGCGCTCGCCGCCGGCGGCTTCGTCATCGCCGCCTCCGTCCATATCTTCCATCTCGAGCGCTACCGCCCCATCCTTAGGCCGGCCATCCTGACGGCGTTCCTGGGCTACATCGCGGTGGCCGTGTCGCTGGTCTTCGACATCGGCGTGCCCTGGAACATCTGGCGGCCGATGCTCTTCTGGCAGCCGAACTCGGCTTTGTTCGAGGTGGCGTGGTGCGTCATGCTGTATCTCTCCGTGCTTGCGCTCGAGTTCTCGCCGGTGGTGCTCGAGCGGACGCCCTTCACGAAGGTGCTCGCCCTGCTGAAGAAGGTCACGATCCCGCTCGTGATTCTCGGGGTGATGCTGTCCACCCTGCACCAGTCCTCGCTCGGGACGCTGTTCGTGCTCATGCCGGCCCGCCTGCACCCCCTGTGGTATTCCCCGCTCCTTCCGATCCTGTTCCTCGTGTCGGCCGTCGGGTTGGGGCTTTGCACGGTGATGATCGAGTCTGCGGTCACCTCGTGGCTGTTCCGGAAAAAGCCCGAGACGCACCTGTTCTCCGGACTTGCGCGAGCGGCCGCCTGGGTGCTGGGCTCGTACGCCGCGCTCCGGATCGGCGATCTCGCGGTGCGCGGGGCGCTCGGAAGCCTGTTCTCCGATCCCCGGGAAAGCGTCCTGTTCGTCCTCGAAATGGGGACCGGTGCCGTTCTTCCGATCGCGCTCTTCGTCCTGCCCCGGACCCAAAACTCGCCGGCCGGCATCCTTTTGGCGTCCGTCTCGGCCGTGCTGGGATTCGTGCTCAACCGGCTGAACGTCTGCGGGCTTCTTACCACCGGGTACGTCCCCGCCTGGACCGAGGTCGCCATCACGCTAGGCGTGCTGGCCGGCGCCGCGCTTGCGTTCCTGTTCTTCGCCGAACACTTCTCCGTGTACGAGTCTCCCCGGGCCGGGTCCGATTCCCCTTGGCCCGAGGGCGATCCGGTGACGGGCGTTCGCCTGGGCGGGATCTGGGCCGGTCCGGAGCGCCGCCATTCGCTTGCGTTCGCGGCGGGGGCGGCGCTCGCCTTCGCGCTCATCCCCGGCAACGTCCTCTCCGGCGCGAGCCCTTCGCGAACGCCCGTCCGCGGGCCGAGGGTCGTGGACGCGATCTCCTCCCCGGTCGAAGGCGTCACCTTCCGCCGGCTCTCGGCGCCGCCCCCGGGCGGGGCCGCGGCGGCAGGGCTCGCCGACGGCCGGCTGCACGCCCTTTCGATCGACGGCAACCGCGACGGAAGGCGTGTCCTCTTCGACCACGCGGGCCACCAGAAGCGCGCCGGCGGCTCCGCGTCCTGCCGGCTCTGCCACCACGCCAACGAGCCCGGCGCGCTCGCGACCACATGCGCCGAGTGCCACGCCGACATGTACCTGGCGAGCGACACGTTCAGCCACCCCTCGCACGTCCGGAAGACCGGCGGGACGAAAGGCTGCGCCGGCTGCCACAAGGATCCGGGCGCCCCCAAGACGCGGGAATCGGCCGCCTCATGCCTGGACTGCCACAAGGAATTCGCAAGCCAAGGCAGCCGAATCCCGCCTCCCGTGAAGCGCTTTGCGGGCATGGCCCCGGGCTACAAGTCCGCGATGCACGGCCTGTGCATCTCCTGCCACAAGGAGGCGCAGCAAAAGACCCCCGCCCTCGGCGCGGCGTTCTCCCAGTGCCGGTCCTGCCACGATCCGAAAGCAGGGGAACGCCCGTCACCGGGCGGAGCCCCCTCCGGCGCGGCCGGAAAATAGGGAACGGGACGGAAGCCGGAGAAGCATGCTCCGGCTCCGCCGTGGGGCCTCTGCCGGCCGCCGGGGATTTCCTACACGCAGCCCGTGGGCTTCGGGAGGCCCGCCAGCTTGCAGGCGCCCTTCGCAGGGCCCGAGGGGAACAGCTCGTAGATCTGCGGCAGCGTGAAGCCGGACTCCTTGCAGACCTTCCGGACCATGGGGGCCACGCCGAACTGCTGGAAGTAGCCGCGGATGAAGTTGATCACCTTCCAGTGGCCCTCGGTCAGATCCTTCACCCCTTCGAACGTGGCGAAGGCCTTGGCCATGTCTTCGTTCCAGAGGGCGGGATCGCAGAGGAAACCATCCTCGTCCACTTCTACCGGCTTTCCGCCGACGTCTACGGTCGCCATGGGGGCCTCCTTGGGCTTTCGGGTCGCTAGAACTTGAACTGGGTCGTCGTCCTGAACGTCGTCGTCGCGTGGGTGAAGTCGTCGATGTGCTTGTCCGTGAACGGGATCCCCGTCCGGCTGAAGAAGCGCTCCCAGCCGATGCGGTCGATCCATTCGCCCACGCGCTCGCCGGATTTCGCGTCCTTCGCCCAGACCTCGACGATGTTCTTCACGGCCTTCGTGACCGACGGCCAGCGCGGCGGCTCGTTCGGGATGAACGGGATCGCGAGGCGCGAGAACTTCGGCGGCGTCCGGGCGTTCGAGATCTTCCCGCCGACCCAGATGGACAGGCCGTCGTTCACCGGGTCCATCACGTCGATCGCGGGGCAGACCGCGGCGCAGTTCGCGCAGAACATGCACTTCTCCTCGATGATCTCGATGCTCTTCTTCTGGGGCAGCGGCCGGATCGCGCCGGTCGGGCAGGAGGCCACCGTCGAGGGGATCTCGCACATCTTCGGGACGTTCTCGTGGTTGATTCGCGGGAACGTGCGGTGGATGCCGACGACCGCGATGTCCGAGCAGTGGCAGGCCCCGCACATGTTCACGCAGCAGGCCATGGCGAGCCGCAGGCGCGAGGGAACCTTGATGTCGCCGGTGAAATAGGGGTGGAGCTCGTCCATGATCGCTTTCACGATTCCCGAGGCGTCCGTGACCGCGCTCTTGCAGTGGATCCAGCCCTGCGTGTGGACGACGTTGCTGATCCCGTAGCCGACCCCGCCGACGAGGAATTTCTTCGCCTTGAGTTCGGCGAGCAACGGCTCGACCTTGCTCGCGTCGGCGCAGAGGAACTCGACGTTATGGCGGGTGGTGAACCGCAAATGCCCGCCGCAGTAGCGGTCGGCGAGGTCGCAGATGTCTCGCACCCATTCGGTGCTGACGAGCCTAGGCGAGGCCGCGCGGACGGTAGTGAGGACCGCGCCGGTTTCGCTGACGTGCTTGAGCACGCCGGGGCGGGGGATCTCGTGGTATTTCCACTTGCCGTAATTCTCGCGGATGATCGGCGGGATCATCTTCTTGTAGTCGGGCGGGCCGATGTCGGTCTTAGCCATGGATCACCTCGTCCTTGCGCCAGAAGAGGTAGGGATTCGAGCGGGGCGCGGAAACCATCTCGGGCGAGGGCTTCAGGCCGACCGCCGCCAGGAAGGTGGACAATCCCATCCGGTCGATGAGCTCTCCCACGCGCTCCCGGTTTTTCCCGTTGTCGGCCCACCAGTCCATGACCTTCACTACCAGGGCCTTGAACTCGGTGTAGGGGGGCTTCATGGGCATGAACGGGACCAGGACCCAGCCGAGCATGGCGCCCTTCACGACGGGGGCCTTGCCGCCGATCAGGATCGTTGCCCCGCGCTCGCGGCCCTGGCGGATGGCCTTGGGCATCGCGTTGATGCAGTTCATGCAGTGGACGCAGTCGTCGGCCTTCACCGCAAGCTTCTTCGCGCCCGCGTCCCACGAGAGGGCCTGGCTCGGGCACTTGCGGACGACCAGGCCCTCGATGTCGAGGCCTTTGCTTGCGTAGCGCTTCACCTCGGCGTCGTCGATGACGATGGAGTCGCGCCAGACGCCGATGACCGGCATGTCGCTGCGGGCGATGGCGGCGGCGCAGTCGTTGGGGCAGCCCGAGCACTTGATCTTGAACTTGTAGGGAAACGCGGGCCTGTGGATCTCGCTCTGGAAGTGCCGGGTCAGGTTGTCCATCAGGTCCATCGAGTCGATGCAGGCCTTCTCGCAGCGGGACTCGCCCACGCAGCAAGACAGGCTCCGCATCGCGCTGCCGGACCCGCCGAGGTCGAAGCCGGCGTCGGAGAGTTCGTTGAAACAGGGCTGGAGGTTCGCCGTCGTCGTGCCAAGGAGGAGGATGTCGCCCGTCGAGCCGTGGAGGTTCAAAAGCCCGCTGCCGAACTTGTCCCAGATGTCGCACAGGCGACGCAGGCGTTCCGTTGTGTAGTAGAAGCCGGCGGTCTGGGCCACGCGCACGGTGTGGAATTCCTTCACGGCGGGGAATTCCTCGGGCATCGACGTGTAGCGCCCGACGACGCCGCCGCCGTAGCCCGTGACGCCGACGATCCCGCCGCGCTTCCAGTGGCCGACGTTCTCGTGGTAGGAGCTCTCGAGAAGATTGAGCAGGTCGGCCGAGGCCGGGGATTTCTTCGCGGCCTTCTTGATTTCGGAGACGAAGCTGGGCCACTGCCCCTTCTCGAGCTCGTCGAGCATCGGCGTACCCTCGGGGGCGTGCGCTTTCGCCGCCTTCTTCGCCGGGGCAGGCGCGGGCGCCGGCGCCGGAGCCTTTGCGGCGGGGCTCGCCGGGGCGGCCGACGCCGCGGGCTGCGAGCCTATGGCGGAGGGATTGTCGCTGTCCTCCATCTTGATGAGTTTTTTCTCGCAGATGATCACGCAGGACTCGCAGCCCAGGCATTCCGAGGGATCGCCGGTGACGGTCGCGATCCCGTTGACGAGCGAGATGATCTGGGAGGGACAGGAGTCGGCGCACTTTCCGCAGCCGTCGCACGCGTCCGTTCGGATGGTGATGAAATACATGGTCGTTGGGCTTCCGTTCCGCCTTCGGACAAAACACGACGCGACGCCGGAGGGCGGGTGGCAGCAAACGCAGGTTACCAAACCGAGCGTCTCTGTCAACAATGCCCATCGACCGATTTCCGGCGCCTTCGTCCTCGACATGCCTTGCCGTTCGGGCCCACCAATCCGGCGTTTCCCGCGGCGATGCTCCGTGCGGGAAGAAACGCTGCCCCCGCTGCGGTATCGCGCGAGCCGGGAATGCGTTCTTCCGCCGCCACGGATTCCGGGACCGAGGCCTGCTCACGATCTCGGATCGCCTGATCCGCAGGGTCCGGTTGAGGCTGATCCGATGGCGATGCCCCCTGTGCCGGAAGACCTTCACCGATCATCCGCCCTTCATGCTGCCCGGGAAGCAGTACGCGCTTCCGGACATGAAGGCGCGGGTGCTTCGCTGCGTTTCGGGCGCCGGCGCGAGCTTCCGGCGCGGGGTTCGGGATTCCAACCTTCCGATCTTCCACGCGTCGCCTCGTGGGGAGGGAAGCGCTTCCGGGAAGGCCCCGGAGGAAGCCGAGGAGGGCACGGCCTGCCCCGTCCTGTCGCATACGACGCCGTACCGCTGGGTCGCATCCCTCGGGATGGCTTCACCGACTTCGCAACGGCGGCGGAGCGCAACGCGCTACAAGGGCCCGGGCAAGGCGGCGGCTGGCGCCGCGAGAAGGAAACGAAAACCGCAAGGAGAGGCAAACGATGGCCGCATGGTGGAAGACGCGGGATGATCCGGCGGCAGGCGGGCCGCTCGAACGCGCGGTCGCCTACTACCGCCATTCCGCCCAGGACCGCCAGGAGAACTCGATTCCCATCCAGCGCGAGCAGGTGCGGGAATGGGCGCAAAAGAACGGCATCGAGATCGTCCGGGAGTTCGCCGATCACGGGAAATCCGGCCTGTCGGCGGAGCACCGCGACGCGTTCAACGACATGCTGGAAAACTGGGTGAAAAAGCGGGACGACTTCCAGTACGTCCTGGTTCTCGACGTGAGCCGCTGGGGGCGGTTCCAGGACGTGGATCTCTCCGCGACGTATTCCGCGGAATGCACGAAGCACGGCAAGCCGGTCGTCTACACCAGCCTGGGCCTGCCGAAGAAGAACGACCCTTTGCATTCCGTGTTCGTGGGCTTCGAGCGGTTCCGGGCGGCGCAATACAGCCGGGACTTGAGCGAAAAGGTCTTCAAGGGCAGCGCGAAAGTCTCCGAGCAGGGCTACCATTCCGGCGGCTTTCCCCCGTACGGGATGCATCGCCTGCTTCTCGACGAGGCGCGCCGCCCGGTCCAGATCCTCAAGCCGCGGGAGTGGAAGAGCATCCAGAACCAGCGCGTGACGCTGGCGCCGGGGGAGGCCAAGGAAATCGGCGTCGTGCGAAGGATTTTCGAGGCGTTCGTCGTCGGGGGTCGCGACGAATCGGCCATCGCGGCGGGGCTGAACCAAGACGGCGTCCCGTCGCCGGGCGGCGCCCGGTGGAACCTCGTGAGGGTGAGGCGGGTCCTGCAGAACGAGTCCTATGCCGGCACGATGGTCTACAACAGGACGACCAAGCGGCTGTTGTCGCCGTCGAGGGCGAATCCCCGGGAGGCATGGGTCCGGAAGCCGGAGGCGTTCGAGGGCATCCTTCCGAGGGGGATGTTCGAACGGGCGCGGGCGGTATTCCTCGAACGGGAGCGGCGAGGCTCGAGGGATTATTTTCTGGAGCGGACGCGGGAAATCTACGAGCG
Organism: uncultured Planctomycetia bacterium; assembly: GCA_964358555.1. Taxonomy (GTDB): domain Bacteria; phylum Planctomycetota; class CAYHQZ01; order CAYHQZ01; family CAYHQZ01; genus CAYHQZ01. Next base: position 4,759 of record CAYHQZ010000098.1, on the reverse strand, counting down.
GCACGGCGTCGTCACGGGCGGCCTGATCCGGGCGGATCCGAAGCTCCCTGCGTACGCGTGGTTTCGCCAGCGCGCGCATGGCATCGACAGCATGTTCCAGGAGATGTTTTCGGACGTGCGAAGCGAGGTTTCGGGCGTCGTCCGCGCGAGGCTGTCGGAAACGGCCCGGACGGTGGAGGACTGCGAGGACTTCATCGTCCTGAACGGCCGGTTCACGGTGCGGGTGCAGCCTGCGGTGCCGATCCCCTGGGGATACGGCTGCTGCTGGTCGTTCCGCCCGGACCGGCGCTCCGTGGTGGACATCACGCTGGGCGTGCCCCTTTCGGGCGTCGAGGATCGCAGGATCCTCGGCTACCTGGCGCTTCCCCGGCTGCTCGTGCGCGAGCCGGAGATCCGCATGTTCGGATCCCGCGACCGCCGGATCGAGCTGTTCGGGCACGACGGGCTGGGTCTCATCGAGGAGCTGCTGAAATAGGGAGGAGACCGATGGAAACCGTCCCCATCCGGCTGATGAAGGACCGGCGCTACGAGTGGGTGCCGATCGATCGGATCGCCGTGCTGAACTCGCGAAGCCGCGATTCGGCCCAGTTCGCCGACAACGTCCGCAGCATCCAGGACGTGGGCCTGCTGAAGCCCGTGCTCGTCAACCGGCGGTTCCTGGAGGAGAGCGGGAAATACGAGCTGGTCTGCGGCGAGGGGCGCCTCATCGCGCACCAGCGGCTCCGGAAGAAGGAGATTCTCGCGGAGGTGATCGATTGCGATCGCAAGGAGGCCTACCTGCGCTCGCTGATCGAGAACATCGCCCGCGTCCCCGCCGGCACGATGTGGTTCGCGCGCGAGGTCGAGCGCATGCAAGACGAGGGGATGACGCTCTCCGAGATCGGGAAAATCACCGTGCGGAGCGAGGCCTACGTCGCCGCCTTCCTGAAGCTCGCGCGCCAGGGCGAGGAACGCCTGATCCGGGGCGTGGAGCAGGGCGTTTTCCCCGTCACCTTCGCCGTCCAGGTCGCCGAAAGCGAGGAATCCGGGATCCAGGACCTCCTCATGGACGCCTTCGACAGCGGTCTCGTGAACAGCGGCAACCTGCGGCGCGTGCGCCGGGTGATCATGGCGCGCGAGAACCGCGTCCGCTCCAACTCCGAGCCGAAGCGCGCGGGCGGCGGCAAGCACGCGTCGAACTACACGGTGAAGCAGCTGCGGCATGACATCGCGAAGGTGTGCCGCGAGAAGGAGTCGTTCGTGCGGGAGGCGAGCAAGAAGGAGGGCATGCTGGTCTCCCTCTTCGAGGGGATGAAGACCCTCCGCGCCGACGAGGGAATCGCGAGGCTCCTCAAGGAGGAGGGGCTCTCCGAGATGCCGGAGCTCAAGAGCCCCTGTTGCGCCTGATGGCGCGAGGAGGAATCCCGTGGGAAAGACGGCGGACGTGAAAGGCGCGGACGTGCCTATCGTGTCGCTCGTGCCGCTGCACGAGCGCAAGCCGAACCAGGGGGGCTACAAGAAAATCGTGGCCAGCGTCAAGGCCGTCGGCCTGATCGAGCCTTTGTGCGTCCACCGGGAGGGGGACCGCGCCGTCATCCTGGACGGATACCTCCGCTATCGCGCGTGCCTCGACTTGGGCGTGGAGACCGTGCCGTGCCTCGTGCTGCCGAACAAGGAGGCCTACACGTGCAACCGCATGGTGAACCGCCTTTCCCCCGTGCAGGAGGCGCGGATGATCACCCAGTCGCTCGGCACGCTCGACGAGGCGACCATCGCGAACGCGTTCGGCCTCTCTTCGCTCAAGCACCGGATCCGCGAGGGGCTTATGCGGAAGCTCCATCCGCTCGTCATCGAGGCGCTGGACGGGCGCCGCATCCCCATGTCCTTCGCGAAAGAGATGACGTTCGTGAAGCAGGAAAGGCAGGCCGAAATCCTCTCGGAAATGCAGAAGGAGGGGGACTGCAGCGCCGCCTACATGCGCACCCTGATCCTCCGGACGCCCCCGCCGCTTCGCAACCGGAACGGCCGCCCCAACGCCCCCTGGGACTGCCGGCCGCGCCAGAAGAAGGAGCTCGCCGACAACCTGGTGGAGGCCGAGCGCCGGCACGACTTCTACACCATGCTCTACCGGCAGTACGTGACCGACCTCCTGAAACTCTGCATCCACGTCCGGAACGTCATCACCAACCCGCGAATCGAATCCGAGCTCCAGGCGAGGCATCCCGAGATCCTCGCGCGCTTCCGCGAAATCGTCTTCGAGACCGAGGGCCGCAAGCCGCCGGCCGCGCCACCGGCCGAGTGAGGACGGCGGGCGTCGTCGTTGCCTGCGGAACCCATCGTCAGCGGTCCCGCGCGCCCTTCCGTTTCTTGCGGGCCCCCAGCGCCTCGGCCAGCTTCTCGACGAAGCCGGCGTCGTGCGAGCCTTCCGGCGCGTGGGGCCGGCTCTCCGGAACGTCCGGGTAGCCGCGAAGGAAGATGACCTCGCTTCGGTGGTTCACGTAGGCCTGGAAAATGTATTCCGGCCAGTACGCCGGTTCCGGGCCGTACTTCATGAGGGTGGCGTACGCCTCCTTCCGATCCGCCGCCGGGATGGCCGGAAGGGTCCGGTCGAAGTAGTCGTTCCATCCCTTCTCTCCAGGCGAAAGGATCCCGTAGGGGGTCGTGAAGACGACGTGCTCGATTCCGCCCGGAAGGGGCGGCGGGAGGACGCGTGCGAGCCAGATCTCGCCGGGCTTTCCCAGGTGCCCCGCCGCCACGATGGCGGGAATCCTCCGATCCGTGACGAATTCCCGGAGCGTCACGAGGTCCCCCTCGGCGCCCTCGTTCACATAAAGCCCCATCCGGGAGTCGCAGAGCATCCGGGCGATGCGGAGGAACTCCGGATGCGCCCCGGTCTCCTCGAGAATCGGCAGGCAGCACGTTCCGAACGTCTCCCTCGCCTCCCCGGCCGCGAGATCCAGCATCGCCCAGCAGAAGAAGTAGCTCCTCGTGAGCGGGCTCATCGGCGGGCCCTCGGGGGCGTACTCCTCCTCCGCCAAGGCGCATGCCCGGGAGAGGGGCTTCAGCGCCTGGAGTTCGGAGAGGATCTCCGCGAGGATCGAAATCTGGTTCTGGACGTAGGCGTAGACGCCATGGGCGAGAGGAACCTCCGACAGGATTTCGTCCGAGGCGACGCTCTTGCGCAGGTCGTCAGCCTTCCGCGCGCCCTCCAGGACGTCCTGGAAGGAAACGATCTTCTGGCGCAGGAGGTCCCGGAGCGCGGCGAGCAGCGCCCTCGCGATGGGCCCCCCCGGCGCGGAATGGGTTTCCGGCATTGCAGAAGGGTATCCGCGGCCGGGCGAAGGGCCAATGGGAGGGGCCGCTCGATGGCAGATTCCCATCTCCGGCGATTGATTACCACACGCCCGAGCGGTATCATTCCCCCTCGCCATGCCGCCCTCCCGCCCCTTCGCGCCGGTGCCGCCGCCTCCCGCCCACCAAGCCGCCCCGCGCCCCCGCCGCGTCCCCGTTTTCCCCGCCTTGACAACGCCTCCGCCCCCGGCGACCCTCGGCAAACCTGCGAGCCTGGAGCGGTTGCGGGAAGGAGGAGAGGACGGCCGGATGCCGCGCATCTTTGACGCCAAGGAACTCGCCCGACTCCTCGAGCCGGGAGAAAGCCCGACACTCGAGTTCAAGCGATCGACAGGCGAACTGCGGGAAGGCATGCAGACGATCTGCGCCTTCCTGAATGGCGCCGGCGGCACGGTCTTTTTCGGCGTCCGCCCCGATGGCCGACCGGAAGGCCAGCAGGTTTCCGACCAGACCCTCCGGGAAATCGCCCAGGCTACCGAACGCTTCGAACCACCCGCTCATCTTTCCATCCGCCGCATCAGGGCCCTGGCCGGCCGCGAAGTTGTGGCCGTGTCGGTCGAGGGCCGCCAGGACGTCCGGCCGTTCACCTTCGAGGGCCGGCCCTACGAGCGTGTGGCCAGCGCGACGCGGAGGATGCCGCAGGCGAAGTACGAGCGCTTGCTGCTGGAACGCGGCCACGCCGTTCGCCGCTGGGAGAATCTTCCCGCCGAGGGGCTGACCCTCAAGGGCCTAGATCGAAAGGAGATCCTCCGGACCCGCGAACTGGCCATCCAGCAGAACCGGATTTCCCCGGACACCAGCCGGGACATCGGCGACGTCCTGGACCGGCTTGGACTGCGCGTGGACGGGGTACTCACCCAGGCCGCGCAGGTGCTTTACGGGACGCAACTCCTGTCGCATTGCCCGCAATGCCATTTGAAGATGGGACGGTTCCGGGGCACCGAGATCACCGGCGAGATCGTGGACAACCGGCAGGAACACATGCATGCCTTCGCCATGGTGCGCGAGGGCATGGCGTTCCTCGAGCGGACCATGCCGTTGGGGGCGCGATTCCCGAAGGGGACGGTTTTTCGCGAAGACCGCTTCCCGGTTCCCCTCGAGGCCCTCCGCGAGATTCTCCTCAACGCCGTCATGCATCGCGATTACTCGTATTACGCCGGTTACGTCGCCATCGTGGTCTTCGACGACCGGATCGAGATCCAGAGCTACGGCCGCCTTCCGGCCGGCGTGACGCTGAAGCAGCTTTCGGGTTCGCACCTCTCGGAGCTTCGCAACCCCCTGATTGCCGAGACGTTCCACCGCACCGGGGCGGTCGAGTGCTGGGGCCGGGGCACCAACCGGGTCATCGCCATGTGCCGCCGCCACGGCATTGCCCCGCCCGCCTTCGAGGAGAGGCATGGCTTCCTGATCGCGACGTTCAAAGCGCCGA